>NZ_JBFACE010000038.1:0-76823 GCF_040640655.1 Streptomyces sp. NPDC021749
GGGCTCCGCCTCGTAGACCGTGGCCGGTATTCCGTGGACGTGCAGGACGCGGGCGAGCGTGAGGCCGCCGAGCCCGGCGCCGATGATCGTGACGTCATTGGTCATGGTGATTCCTTGCGTGTGGTACGCCTGCCGGACAGGCACCCAGCAGGATCCCCAGAAAAATGCCAGCCCCCGCAGACAAACCACCGGCAAGCCGCCGACATCGCACCGACAGGCCCGCCAATACGTGCGGGCGGCCAGGGCATCACCTGGGTGATCATCGAGACTTCTCTTCCAGGTCCTGACCGAGCGCGAGGAGAAGAACAGCGTCGCCAACGCCTCCACCGAGCCCTACGGCTACGGGACCAAGGCCTTCACCGACCCACGTCTCCGCGCGGCCATCGTCGACCGACTCACCTTCAAGGCACCGTCATCGGGACCGGGACCGACCCCTATCGCCTGGCCGGCACGCGGGCCCGAGCTGAGCAGGTCGAAGCCGACTGACTGGCGCCTTTACGCTGATCCGCTGCCCGTCGCGGCGGATCAGCCAAGCTCAGGGGCGGGCCCGTTCATTCACGGAGTGCGAACGACGCCTGCTCATGCCACTTCACGCCGTCATGCACCAGGAGGTCGACGGACGAGACCCGGGACGTGAAGGGCAGTTTGCTGAGCAGGTCGGCCTCCATCTCATCCAGGACTGCATCGTCCTGACCGTCAGCGACGGTCAGATGGGGCACGACCTCGGTGAACTGGCCGCCATAGGGAGGAGCCTCGGGCCATCGGTCAGCGATCACCTCAGTGAGCCGCCGCAACTGCACGTCTGGCTCAGGCGCGAGATACAGCACTCCAGGAAACCGCCCACAGCTCTCAAACCGCAGGTCAAAGGCATGGTGATTGCCGAGCAGATCAGCGAGGGTCGAGCAGACACGTGCATCTATTCGGCTCTCGTCGAGGAACGGGAAAAGCACCGTGATATGTGCCGGAACCCCTGCTCGGGCTGACGGATCGAACCGTTCACGCCAGGCGCGGACGGCCGGCTCTGCGCCTGGGATCCTGACGATGAGTCCCGTCTGCCCCGCCTGAAACTTGCTCGTGCTGTCGTCTGTCATGACACGGCATGCTGCCATTTCAGCAGCCGATGACAGCACTCATCACACCTCCGCGCTCATGAGCAATCCCCGCTGCGAGCCACATCCCCACCAACGACCAGGCACAGGCCTCCCTCGGCCTCGCCGCTGCCCTCTGCTGCTACAAACGCCTCGTCGAACCGACCATGCAGAACACGGTGCCCGTTGGCCCGGGTGCGGGTCGCGGAGCGAGCAGGGGCGTACGGCAGAATCCAGCTGTGACGTCCATGGGGATTCTGGCCGGCTTGGAAGCGGGCCTGGCAGAGCTGTCCACGCCGATGCGGGTGTACGTGGCGGCCGGGCGGTTCACCGAGCCGGAATGCGATCTGCCCGAGCTGGCGGCTCAGATTCGCGCGTTGCTGGTCGTGGTCACGGCGGACGAGGCATGGCGGCGCTTTCTGCCCGAGTACGCCCCGCCGCCCGTCCGGGAGATCTGCGCCGCCCTGGAACCGGTGGAGAGGCACGAGGCCGCCGCGTTCCTGGCCCAGGTCGCGGCCGTCGACCTGGTCTGGCCGGACCATCGGCACCTGCCGACCGAGGCCGCCGAGCGCGCGGCGGACCGGGTGGTGTCCCTGCTCGGACCGGAGGGCAGCTGGTGGACCAATCACGACACCGAATGCGGCGCAGTGAACGGGCTCACCCCTCTGTTCGACAGCCTGCTCGCAGGGACGGACGGTGAGCACTTCGCGCTGGCCCTGCAGATCGCCGACGACTGAGCGACCCGCCCCTGGCCGAGTGCTCACCCCCCGTATCTCCGCGTGTGGACGGCACGGCGTAGCCGCCTAGGATGACAGAGCATGGTCTACCGGACACGTCGGCGCGTACTGCGGCACTCCCCGATGGCCGACGAAATCGTCCTTCGTGCGTACGAGACGGCCGGCAGGTAGCCGGCTGGCCGTACGGCCAGTGCCGGTCATTCGCCGATGACGGCAGCCACAGAACCTACAGACGCCCATCGCGCAACCGCGCGCTGAGCCTCGCGCGCCGCTGAACCTGCGTAAACACATGCCCCTGAAACCCGTCGACCGGCCGCGGAGGCTCCACGGCCGGTCATCGGTGATCTTCGGGTGTTACTGCCCCTGATAGGGCGGCTGTTGGGGCGGTGGGGCGCCGTACGGTCCGGGGTTCTGCGGCGGCTGCCCGGGAGGGATGACAGGCGGATACGCCTGCGCTCCCGGTTGCTGCGCCGGCGGGTACCCCTGGCCGGGCTGCTGGGCGGGCGGATACGGCACCTGGTTCGGCATGCCCTGGGCCGCATTCCAACCCCCGGGAGCCGCCGGCGGCTGCGCGCTCCTGCCGCTCTTGCTCACCATCACGGCGATCACGACCACGATCGCGACCAGCACGCCCAAGCCCAACAACAGCACCAACGACGACAAGACCATCTGTGCCCCTCCCATGCTCCAGGGGCGTGCGGACACGCCACGGCGTTGATTGACCCGCCACGACCTTACAAGGGCACGACAACGGCCTCCAGTTCACCACTCGAAGTCGTCGGCCGATCAGGGCCCGGAGCCTGCACCGATCACCGATCCTTGCAGCGGGTCTCGTGGTCAGCGAGCCTGCCAACGGTCCGTATCATGTCGGCGAGATCCTCGCTCCACAGTCTGCGGCTGAACCATGTCCCGGCGTGGTGCGCGGTGTGCTGCACCGTCAGGGCACCGGGTGTGTGTGCGGTTCCGCCCGGCGGCCCGACAGCTGGCACCGGCCCCGATCAGCGAACTTGCCGTCAATACCGGACTGCGGCGTATTGGCCGGGACCGTCGCCCCCCGCGCTGGTCAGCGGCGGGCCAGTGCCAGCACGCTCAGCCCGAACATCAAGACGCCCAGGGGGAGATGGACCGACGGGACGTGCGCGATGCCGAGCACGACCTGGACCGAGGCGAGTACGAGGAAACCCGACGCGTGCCAGACGGGCCGGGGCGACCCGCCGCCCGGCTTCCATGCCAGCACCGCCGCGAGCACGTACAGCATCGACGCCCCGTACATCACACGGGCTCCGACGCTGTGCAGCGTCTCTCCGTAGGACGAGGTCAGCAGCAGCCCGGCGGAGACCGCCTGAAGGAAGAGGGTCAGGGTCTGCAGCGCGATCGCGATCCGCAGGAACGGGAAGCCGCGCTGCGCGTTCGCCGTCGTCGTCACCTGGGTGGCCATGTCACAGTCCCCTTTTCCGCCCTCGGGCAGCAGATCGATAAGGTCTCACCAGCCCGACGACGCGGGGCTGCGAAAGGTAAGGCGAGGGGGCGGCCGGAAGCATGGGGACTGTCGGGACCAGCGCCGATGAGGTAGTCGGCGAGCGACGCCAACTGATCAATGTTGCTTACCGGTTGCTGGGTTCGGTGACCGAGGCCGAGGACGCCGTACAGGACGCTTACGCACGCTGGTACGGGCTGACACGAAGCCGACAGGAGGAGATCCGCTCCCCCGGCGCCTGGCTGACGACGGTGACCAGCCGCATCTGCCTGGACCTGCTCGGCTCGGCACGGGCCCGCCGGGAACGCTATGTCGGTGCGTGGCTGCCCGAGCCGCTGCCCGACCGCACCGAGTGGGGGCCCGCGGGCGGCGCCGACCCCACCGGCCCTCCGGACCCCGCCGACCAGATCGTCCTGGACGAGTCGGTGGCCATGGCCTTCCTCGTCGTCCTGGAGTCGATGACGCCCGCCGAGCGGGTGGCGTTCGTCCTGCACGACGTCTTCCGGTACCCCTTCGTCGAGATCGCCGACGTCCTCGGCCGGACCTCGGCGGCCTGCAAGCAGCTGGCGGCCTCCGCCCGGCGGCGGGTCAGCGTCGCGCGCACTCCGGTGACGGCGACCGGCCGGGCCGACGTGGTGAGACACGTCAAGGAGGCATGGGAGGCCAAGGACATCGCAGCCCTCGTCGGTCTCCTCGACCCGGCTGCCGTGATGACCGCCGACGGCGGCGGCATGGTCGGCACCGTCCTGCGCCCGGTCGAGGGCGGCGCGCGCATCGCCCAGTACATGGTCGCCATTGCCGACAAGGCTCCGGGGCTCGAACTCCTGGAGCGCTCGGTCAACGGTGTGCCGGGCCTGGTGGCCCAGCGTGCCGGCGTCGTCCTGACCGTGGCGTCGTTCGACGTCTCTGAGGGGCGCGTCACCCGGATCTGGGCGGTCCGCAACCCGGAGAAGCTACGGCCATGGGCGCGGCAGGGTTAGCTGAAGCGTGTCATCGACGGCTGCGTGTCGTAGAAGACTCCGTGTCGTAGACGGCTGCGATCCCAGCGTGCGGCGGGAGTAATTTCCCTTGCAGGCGTGGGTTTTTGAGGGCCGCATCGCTGCGGGTGAGACGTTCACCGGTCTGCGGATGCGGCGGTGGCAGCGGCGGTCACAGTGTCGCGGTCGTCCCCTGTCCGGACGCGCTGCCCGCGAGCCACTGGTCCCATCCCAGGTTGAAGGCGGCGTAGCCGTTGTCGGCCGGTGCCTTGGCACGGGGCGAGCCGGTGATGGTGACCGGGTCCCCCTGCTTGACCTGGCCGTAGAACCACTTGGCGTCCGACATGGACAGGTGGACGCAGCCGTGCGAGCCGCGGGCGCTTCCGCTGCCCGGGTTGGGGTCGCCGGTGGAGTAGTGCACGTAGGTGCCGGACTGGGTGAGGTGGATGTCCCAGGGCAGCGTGAGGTTGTAGTAGTTGGGGCTGCCCTTGTCACAGCTGATGCCGACGCTGCAGGAGGTCATGTGGACCTTCTCCTGCTTGTCGATGACGGCCATCGTGCCGTTCCACGTCGGATACTGAGCGCTGCCCGCGTTGATCGACAGGGTGCGCACCGGCTTGCTGTTCCGGGTCACCTTCATGGTGTGGCCGGTCACCGAGACATCCGCGCGCACATCGTCGCCGATCTTGAAGGTGTGCGTGTAGTTGCGCACGCCGTAGCGTCCGTTGCCGTTGCTGATGCCCTTCATGTCAGCGTCGATCTTCACCTTCGTGCCGGAGGGCCAGTACGTCTTCGGTCGCCAGTCGGCGCGCTTGTCGCCGAACCAGTGCCAGGCGCCGGCCACCGGATGCGAGGCGCTCACCTTCATGTGCTTCTCCACCGTGGCCCGTGCCTTTGCCGCCACCGGATTCGTGAAGACCACCGAGATCGGCATGGCCACGCCGACCGTGGTTCCCGTCTGCGGGGTGATGGTGTCCAGAAGCATCGGCGGGCCCGCGGGCTTCGTCGGTGACGGCGAGGCGCTCGCACTCGGCTTGCCCGGTGCCTTTGCGTCGTCCCCACCGGCCTTGTCACCATCGCCCCCGTCACAGGCACTCGCGCCCACCAGCATCGCTCCCGTGACGAGTGCGATCCCTATGCCGCCCTTGCGCCGCCCCACGATCTGCCCCGCTCTCTCGCTCTTCGGCCCTGACGGGCCCGACTCCCTGTCAGACGGATGAGGGTCGGGCTCCAGTTGCGTGTGTCGCGTAAAACGTGTCCCAAATTCGGCCGGGTGATCTGGTGCCTGCTGCACCCGATACCGCGCCGAGGGCCGACCCGGCGCTCCGACCGGCACCGTCACCTTCACCTTCGGCGACCGCACCGGCTCCGCCACCGCACCGGTGTCCGGCGGGATCGCCACGGTCACCCACACCTACAGCGGCACCACGGGCAGCCCGTTCACCATCTCGGCGGCCTACGCCGGGGACGTCAGCTTCGCCGCCTCGACCGGCACCGACACCCATTCCCTGGTCAACGGCCGGGCCAGCGCCCAGTTCAACCCCCTGTCGAAGGGGACACACGTGATCACCGGCAACTACAACGGCGACATCGGCTTCGCGCCGTCCAGCGGATCCACCCGCCGGATGGTCACCAACTGACGTGCCTGGAAAGGCCGTCGGACCCGCGGGTCGGAACCGCGGGTCCGACGGCCTTTTCGTGTCAGGGGACCGGCTGCCCGGGTCGCTGATCCCCGTAGGGCACACCCCAGCCCAGGAACTGGGGTTGGATCCCGTGTCCCTGGCCATGACGAGCGGCGCGGTCAACGCCGGGCGGAGCGCTCCCGATCCGCCGCGCCCGCACGCCCTGCCGGAACCGCCCGCCCCTTGTGGTCGTCTTGTGCGCTGACTGTGCACGAAGCAGGGATATGGGGGACATTGTGGCGCGGAACGTGACGAAGGCCGGTCTCATCGTGGTGGCCATGGCGACGGTGCTCGGGGCCTCGGCCTGCGGCAGCGGGGAAGCCGGCGCGGCGGCCGGAGGGAGCGGCGCAACGCGCCCCGTGCACGGGCAGGGGAAGCCCACGGCGCCCTCCGGGGTCGGGGCGTCGTCCGACTCGGCGCCGGTGTCTCCCGGCACCCTGGGGAAGTTGGCCGGGATGACGCAGACCACGGCGTCGCCCCTCACCCGGCACGTGCCGTGGAACCTGGACATTCTGGACCAGCGGTCGCGGCCGCTGAACGGGAAGTTCACCACCACCGCCACGGGCAAGGGCGTGCACGTCTATGTGATCGACACCGGGATGGACATCGCCCACAAGGAGTTCGGCGGACGCGCCCGCCTCGGCGCCGACTTCGTGGGCGCGAAGGACTCCGGTGACTGCTTCAGCGAGGACGGGATGGGCCACGGCACGTTCGTCGCGGGCATCATCGGCGGGACGAGGTACGGGGTGGCGCCCAAGGCGGAGCTCGTACGGGTCCAGGGCATCCAGTGCGAGAGCGAGGGCGGTGGCTCCCCGTCGGCGGCCGAGGCGGCCTTGGTGAAGTCGGTCAAGTGGGTCACCGCGCACGCGCAGAAGCCTGCGGTGGTGAACATGTCGCTCAACCTCGACCACCGGTCGGCGGCCCTGGAGTCCGCCGTGAAGAAGATGGTCGACGCCGGGATCCCGACGGTGGTGTCGGCCGGCAACTTCCATGACGACGCCTGCCGGCACTCCCCGGCCGGCGTCCCCGGCACGATCGTCGTGGCGGCCTCCACCTCGAACGACCGCGTATGGAGCGACGGCGGCTCCTACGGGTCGGGGTACGGGCGGTGCGTGGACCTGTACGCCCCCGGCCAGAAGGTGACCGCCGCCCTCGCCGGCGGCGGTACGGCCACGGAGAACGACGGCGCGACGTCCTGGGCCGCGCCGCATGCGACGGGCGTGATCGCGCTGTACCTGTCGGCACACCCCCACGCCACGGCCAACGAGGTCCACCTCTGGCTCGACCACACGGCCACCCGCGGTGTCGTACGCGGCGTCCGCTCCGACACTCCCAACCGGCTGCTCAACACCGGCGGTCTCTAGCCTGCCCCGGCCACCCCGGCCACCCCGGTCGCCCAGGCACCCAAGCCCCGCGCCTGACTGGGATGGCGGGCGCACGTCGCGCGGCGCTGCGGGGCAACACTCCGTCCCGGTCCGCCTCCTGCGGAAGCCACCGGTCCCTGGCCGGAGACGGGCCTGCGTCAAGGCACGGGCATGGGCATGGGCATGCCATATGCAACGGGAGGACCGCCCGACCGATGGTGGCCGGCGCACGAGGGGTACCCGGTCGAGCTCAGCTCACCGTCCCTGACCGCCGCTCCCGTCCTCGCCGCCCCTGGCCGCCGTTCCCGCCCTCGCCGCGGCCCGTGCCCGGCGCGATCATGACTGACGTGAGAGATTGGGATCGGTGGGAGAGTGGGCACAGAAGGGATGATCCCCGTGTCGGACCTACCGCACGCATCCGCTGGTCCAGACACAGCCGTCGACGAGAACCGGCTGGAAGAGCTGATCGTCGAGGCGCAGACGGCCCTGCCCTTCGAACTGCCCGCTCTGGCGAACCGCTGCGCCTCGGCCCTCGGCCTGGACGCTGCGCTGATCTACCTCGTCGACCTGCAACAACAGCTGCTCATCCCACTCGATGAAGCCATGGATCCGCTGCCGGTCGACCGCTCGTCGGCCGGCTGGGCGTACCGCACGGTCTCGCCGCGGGTGGCCGAGGCCGACGACGGTGTGCTCGTCTGGTTGCCTCTGGTGGACGGCGCGGAGCGGCTGGGCGTGCTGGCGGTGCGGTCCGGCTCGCTCAACGGGGTGCGGATGCGCCGCAGCCGGATGCTGGCCCATCTGCTCGCCATGCTGATCACCTCCAAGCGCGCCTACAGCGACTGGCTCGCCGGTCTCGCCCGCACCACCACGATGCGGTTGCCCACCGAGATGCTGCGGGCCTTCCTGCCGCCCCACACCGTCGGCAGCAGCAGGTGCGTCTCGACCGCCGTCCTGGAACCGGCATACGACGTCGCCGGTGACGCCTACGACCACTCGGTGGTCAAGGACGTGCTGCACACCATGATCATCGACTCCATGGGTCACGATCTGGTCGCCGGTCTGACCACCTCGGTCGCCATGGCGGCGGCCCGGAACGCCCGCCGCGGCGGTGGCGACCTGGCCGACGTCGTCGGCTCGGTCGACCAGGCACTCGCCCAGTGGCTTCCCGACCACTTCTGCACCGGCGTGCTGTGCCGGCTCGACGCGGTCACCGGGGTGCTGCAATGGGTCAACTGCGGTCACCCGCCGCCGCTGCTGATCCGTGCCCAGCGGGTGCTCGACGGCGTGCTGGACAGCCCCCCGCAGCCTCCGCTCGGCCTGGCCGGCCAACTCACCCCGGCAGCCCGGAAGGTCCACGAGACAACGCTGGAACCGGGTGACTGCGTCCTGCTCTACACCGACGGTGTCGTAGAGGCGCGCGACGCAGACGGTGCGGAGTTCGGCCTCGACCGGTTCACCGACTTCATCATCCGTTCCTCCGCCGCCGGTCAGCTCCCGGCCGAGGTGCTGCGGCTGCTCACCCACGCCATCCTCGACTACCAGCGCAATCAACTGCGGGACGACGCGACCATCCTGCTCTTCGAGTGGCGTCCGCAGCACCGGTGACGCGGTGGTGCCCCGAGCCTCGCTGTGTTCGTACGCCGTTCCTGGCCGGATCAGGTACTCGGCCGGCACCTCAGCGGCCACCTCGAAGCTGCTCGATGACGAACGCGACCACCCACACCGGCATTTGGCACGTCCTGCTTGCGCTGCCTCGACTTCGGTCGCCCCTTCGACCGCACCTCACAGCGGCGGCGGGCCGGGGGCCGTATCCCGACAACATGCGGATCCACACCGGTAGATGAGCACCAGAGTCCCCCTGCTATGGTGCGCCGATGTCATCGATCAAGCAGTTCCAAGTCACCTTCGACTGCGCAGAACCTGCGCGCCTCGCCGGTTTTTGGTGCGAGGTGTTGGGATACGTCGTACCGCCGGTCCCGGAGGGGTTTGCCAGTTGGGAGGACTACCACCGGTCGCTGCCTCCTGAGGAGCAGGTCACCTACTTCGCGTGCAGTGATCCCTCGGGTGTGGGCCCGCGACTGCTCTTCCAGCGCGTTCCCGAAGGGAAGATCGTCAAGAACCGGGTGCATCTCTGCGTGCGGGCCGGCACGGGACTGGTGGGTGATGAGCGCCTCGCCACACTGGAGGCCGAGTGCGCACGACTTGTCGCGCTCGGGGCGGTACACCTACGAACGATGCTTGCCGACGGCGACAACGAGTCGTGCATCGTGATGCAGGACATCGAGGGCAACGAGTTCTGTCTCGACTGAGCACGAGCCGGTGAGGTGGGGAGCCGTCTCCCGCTGCTCCGCCCTCCATGCAGGCAGTTCGGTCGGGCCGCGTTCGCGGCGATGCGGGATGACCAGGCCGGTGCCCGATGGCCGCCGTCCGCGATGACCGTGGTCCGGCCGACGGCGGCCTTCGCGCCGGACGGTTGCCGCGCCTTGCGGTCGTTGCGGTTGCCGGTTACCGGTTGCCGGTCGGGTGACGTCGCTGCGGCCGACTTCGCCCCCCGAAGAGCGGGGCGAGCTGCCGTGGCGTCACGTTCGTACAGCGAAACGGGTTTGGCACCTCAGAGCCTCATACCTCCTCCCTCTTTACCTCGACCCGCTGATGCCCTTTTCGCCGTGAGCGAAACCAAAGAGAGGAGAAACTTCAACCGTTAACAATGCAGCATGCCTCGACCCTCACCCCCTTCCGCACGACGGTTGCGCCAGAGAGTGCGCGGAAACTTCTTGGCCCAATCAAGGAGGGCACGCGCCGATGAAAGCGCTACCGCAGAAGAGTCCTCCAAGCATCAGCGCATCAGCTCCCTCACGGCAGCTCTTGGCGTGGTTCTCTCACTTCCGGCTCTCGTACTCTCGCTTGTCACCTATCTCGACCAGCGCGAGAGCGAGCACAAGGCCGGCCTGGAGGCAGCCTCAAAAGTTTTTTGGTACTGGAACTTCGACACCGAGGGCGAAAAACTCCTCTCGGTCACGGTCGAAAACAGGGGCCTCACGCCCGCCTATCGCACCGCCCTGATCGTAAAAGACAAGAAGAGCGGGCGAATCAAGTACGGCTACGATTTCGATCTGGCGAAAGCCTGCTCAAAGTCCTCGTACGAATTCACCGGCAAACACCCGGAAGCTGGAGTCGATGCGGGCAATGCAGACACTGAACTGATTTTCTATGACTCCATTGGCCGCCTATGGAAGAGCACGAGCAAAGAAGGTGCAACGCTCATCAGCGGAGTGAATGAATCACTTCACGTCCACACCTTCGATGCCGCGAAGAAGTGGAAACTGCCGTTCAAGGATGCAGACCTCGACAACTGCGGATAGCTACCGCTTGGGCTCTCCGCGTTACACGATCCGAAGTTGCCTGCCGGTTACGGAAGTTGGCGGACACCGACGCGGCGTCAGCGACCGTCTTGAGTGGGTGAGGCAGCTGATCGTGGAACGTGGAGGCGTCGAAGGCTGGAGCCTGGTCGAGGTCGTCTGCCGGACCGACCTCGCCCAGGGAGGCGGGTCAGTCGTCGACTGCCTGGTAGAGCGTGACCCAGAAGTCGTGGATGGCCCGCGCCGAATCCGGAGTGGACATCCCGGTCTGGGTGAGCAGGATGCCGACGAGCTGCTTGTCCGGATCGGCGTATGTAGTGGTGCCGGATCCGCCGTCCCAGCCGAACTGGCCGATGGACGCGTAGTCGCCACGGTAGGTCCGCACCGCCATCCCGAAACCCCAGCCGCCGTGTTGCCCCAGGCCGTGTGACACATTAATTGCTTTTCCCATCGTGAATCTCCTTGCACACGGTGTTGGTTGTTGCGGTGTGGGTTGTTGCGGTGTGGGTTGTTGCTGGGCCCGTCCTGGCGCGGCACTCATGGGCTGTGCAGGGGCGCCCTCGGCGTGGCCCACTGCGCGGCCCTGCGGGCGCAGTCACTGAACCGTTCATGGCATCCACCATCGCCAAAATCGCCCTGATGCCGACTGTCGCCGTCCTGGGGCCGCCGCCGACCTGCGGCGAGAGGTAGCCGGCCGGGCATGCCCCGATGGCCGCATGGTGCAGACGGGCGAGGAAAAAGTGGTGCTCGGCCCCCGGACACCAGGCGCCGAGTCGTTGTCAGACCGACGTGTCGTCTTTTCCGGTGTCTTCACCGGCGGCGCGCTCGATGTCGTCGGTCAGCCGCTTCCGCGCACGGGCGGGTACGTAGCCACCCTCCGAGTAGTTCTGGGCGAACGCCTCGACGAACTCCGCCGGGTCCTCCCCGACGATCTCGCGGATCGGCGTTCCGTCCGCCGCGGCCTGCTCGAACAGGTCGGCGAGGTCTTCGAACATCGACGCATTGCTGTCGCCGTCGGTCGGCACGAAGTGCATCAGGTGCCGCTCGATCGCCTCAACCGCCGTGCGGTAGGGCTCGGGAAGCCGACGCGAACGCGCCTTGTACGCCCGCCAGCGCTTCTTGGGCCCGATCAACTTCGCGATGATGCCGCTCTTTTCGCCATCGGACATGGTTACTTGCCCCCTTCGCGGAGCTGTTCCAGTCGTTCCGTGAGGAAGCTCCACGTCCTCCAGAACTCTTCGAGGTATTCGCGTCCTTGAGCGTTGAGGGAGTGCACCTTGCGTGGCGGCCCCTTCTCGGACGGGACCTTCTCCACGTCGACGAGTCCGCGCTTCTCCATCCTGATGAGCAGCGCGTAGATGGTCCCTTCGGCGATGTCGGAGAAACCCTGCTCCCGCAGCCGTGCCGTGATCTCGTAGCCGGAGGCGGGCCGGCCGGACAGGGAGACGAGAATGATGCCCTCCAGCGTGCCCTTGAGCATCTCCGTCAGCAGCTTGGCCATGGAACACCTCCCGTCTGAGCTATTCAGCGACACTGATTACTGGTACACAGTAACGCTGACTACCGGTACCTAGCAAGACGGACTAGTGACGCCGCTCCCACCTGGAAGAGGGCTCGCAGAGAGCGCGTGCCTGCAACAGCCGTCGCCCGCCCCCCATCTCAGACCGCGCTCAGCCCACCGTCCACCACCAGGCTCTGCCCCGTGACGTAGGAGGCTCGGCCGGAGAGCAGAAAGGTGGCGGCGCCGCGCGCGGAGGCCCCCTCCCTCCGACCGCCAGAGCCTCCTTGGGGAGGACCCGGGGAGGTCGTGACCTCTGCGTAACAGGTGCAGGAATCACGAGCGTTGTCCACAGGCGCTGGGCTTGAGCGATCAGGCGTCCCGGCGTCGGTCCCGGGTTTCAGGGCGTTGCTGGAAGCCGGCCGACTTGTACGTGGCGACGGCGGCGACATGGGAGCTCGGGGTGCAGACGATGGCGCTCGACGAGCCCAGCTCCTGGAGTGCGGCCGCCGCGGCGACGGTGATCGCCTTGCCGTAGCCGTGACCGCGATGTTCCCGGTCCACCCCCATCGGTTCGAGCAGCCCGGGCTTGCCCGGACCGGCCGACCACACCGTCACCGCCGCCACCGCGTTGCCCTGGTCGTCGTACGCGACCAGACACCGGGCGTCGGCGTACGGCAGTCCGGCCGCCATCGCGTGCCAGCACTCGTCCGTGAACGTCGACCTGCCGAACGCTGCCCGCTGTACGGCGGTCCGCACGTGCGCCTGCTCCGGCCCGATCACCTCGATCCGCACCCCCGGGGCCTCCACCGGCTCCGTGAGGTCGCGGCGCAGCGGCGTCCACGGCTCGTCGGTGCCCCAGCCCTCCTCGTACAGCAGATCCTGGACCAGCGCGCCCATGGGCGCCTCCACGTACGCCTTCCCCTCCATCAGTACGCCGCGCACCGGCTCGACCATGTCCTGAACCAGCTGCCGCGCCAGCTCCTCGTCCCGCTGAGCGTCCGGCGCGATCGTCAGCCGCAGCAGCTCGGGGCCGTCCAGCAGCCCGACGGCGAGAATCCGTCCGTTCCGGCTCCAGGTCCGGACCGCCGCGGCCGTCGCCTCCGCACCGAACCGCCAGAACCAGCCCAGGTCCCCCGGATGCAGTTGCATCGGCGCTCCCTCGTACTGCCACTCAAGCAGCGCGCCCACGGCCTCGCGCAATCCGTCGGGTCCCGGCTTGCCCAACACAATCGCCATGCCCCGATCACACACCACCGCGCCGACGGCCCGCACCCGGTTTCCGGCCGGCCGGCGTGGTGAAGTCGCGCGCGGCTGCCCGGGATTCTGCCTTCGCCTGCTCGTGCGTTCTCCCTGTCTCCTCGCTGCTCTTCGAGACCCTGAGCGCGCAGCTCGATGACCGCGGCGGAGCCGTGTCCACTCACCAGTGACTGGCGACGTGCCGATACGTGCGGCGCGCAACCTGGCCCAGCTGCGGTCGTTGGGCCTGACCCGCACCAGCCGGCCGGCCACTGCATGGGCCGCCCGAGGACTTCCCTCTACTGGCCGAGGACGTCCCTGATCAGCCGGAAGGCACTGACGCCGGCAAGGGCCTTCCCCCGGATGCAGCAGACGGCCGGCGCCCCGGGGCACGGGGCACGGGGTACGGGGCCGGCCGTCTGGTCCTGGTGTCCGTCTCCTACACCGAGACAGCGGATCAGGCCATTCAGACGCCGCCGATGAGGTTCGCGAGCCGTCACGGGCGCCCGCGCCGTGACCATCGCCGTGCAGCTGCGCTCGGGCAGTGAGCCGGTCAGGCAGGTTTCCTCCCGCTGCCCCTTCCGGAGTCGTCCGGGACAAGGGGCGTCACCCCAGCCGGCGAGCCGGTCCGGGGCAGTCGGCCGACTCTGATCCGCCAGAGCGCTACGTCCTCTTTGCGTAGATATTCTGTGAGATGTGATCGAGTCTGGACGGCCGCGGCCCCGTCGTCGCCACGGCTGGGGGAGGTTTGTGCGGCTGTCGCCGGTGATCCTCACCGTCGTCATCGCCGGCCTGGCGTACGCCACTCCCCCGGAAGTGGCCTTCAGCCGCCTCCTGCCCGCGGCTCCGGCCCTCGCCGCCGCCATGTGGCCGGTGCTCCCCACCGTGCTGCTGGGGACGGTCTGCCTCTTTCTGATGCTCGGCCTCAGCCTCGTGTTCCCGGGCCTGGGGACCTGGTGGACGGCTGGCGGGATCATCGCGGTCACCGTGGCGGCCGCGTACGGAAGTCATGCCCGGCTCCAGCGGGAGCGGACCCTCTTTCAGGTGCGGCTCGTCGCCGACGCGGCGCAGCAGGTGGTGCTGAGTCCGATGCCGCGCCGCTTCCGGAGCATCGAGATCGACTCGCTGTATCTCGCGGCCGCGGCGGAGGCCCGTATCGGTGGGGACTTCTACGAGGTGGTCGACACGCGGTACGGGGTCCGGCTGCTCATCGGTGATGTGCGGGGCAAGGGCCTGCCGGCAGTGGGGGCGGCCGCGGCGATCGTCAACTCCTTCCGGGAAGCGGCGTACGACGAGGCCGACATGGTCAGCGTCGCACGCCGGCTGGACGCCAGCAGCACCCGCTACAACGCCGCCTTTCCCCCTGAGGGGCCGATGGAGCGCTTCGCCACCGCCCTTCTCGTCGAGATCCCGCACGGGGGCAGGCGCATCGGGATCCTCAACTGCGGACACCCCCCGCCGCTGCTGCTGAACCGCGGGGAGCTCCGCACCCTGGGGCCCACCACCCCCTCGCCGCTGCTCAACCTCGCGGAGCTGATCGGTGATCACTACAACATCGACACCTTCGACTTCTCCCCCGGCGACCTGCTGCTTCTCTATACCGACGGGGTCGCCGAGGCCCGCGCCCGCGACGGCGGGTTCTTCCCGCTGGCGGACTGGATGCGCCGACAGCCCCTGACGACGCCCCACGAGCTGCTCACGGCCCTTCACCGCGACCTCCTCCACTACAGCAGAGGACGCCTGGACGACGACATCGCCGCCCTCGCAGTGCGTCTGAGGGAACCCTCGGAGTAGACCCGGCCCAGGCACCAGCCACCCGGTGATCTCGCGTGGGGCATTCCCAGCTTTGGTGGGTGCCGGGAAGGGCCGGGAAGGGCCGAGGGCACCCTTGTTCCGGGGAGGGTGGACGGACGGGCAAAATCCCAGGTCGAAGGCCGTCGCGCCGTGTGGAGCCGCTTCGTCGCGCCGTGTGGAGCCGCTTCGTCGCGCCGTGTGCAGCCGCTTCGCCTCCGACCGTTCCGTCCAGGGCTCGTGGCCCCTACACCAGCGGATTCTCGGTGTCACGCCCGAGCGGATCCGGCAGGGCGAGCCCATGACCCGCAGGTCGAGTCCAAGACCCCGACAAGCTCCGCGGACGCGATCATGGCCCTGCACTGGGAAATCATTGCGCCTGCGTCTGGATCGCCTCGCGCATCGAGTCGGCGTACTCCGGCGCGAACGCGTCGAGGAGGTGCGGGTCGATGTCCGGGGAGTAGATGACCAGCAGCTTGTGCGAGCCCTTCCCTCCGGCCGCCATCGCCTGGTCCTCCACCACCCAGACGTCGCTGGTGTCCATGCCACTGTCCACCAGGTACCCGAGGTCCCGGGTCCCGGGCCGCGCTCCCTCGCTCGACATCGCCTCGCGGACGGCTTCCTTGCACGTCTCGGTCCGGAACAGTCCGCTCAGCCGTGCGTCCGACTGCGGCCCTACGGCGACGCGCAGCTCGGGGGGCTCCAGGAAGACCAGCAGGTGAAGGGCCTTGTTCTCCCGCATCGCCCCGTGGGTTCCGGTCGAGATCCTGCTCCAGGCACCCTTCACCGGCCACCGGACGCGGCCGTCCTCGTCCACATGGCCCGCGCTGTAGTCGAGGGTCGCCTCATGCACTTCGGCCTCGGCGTTCTCCTCCGCCGTCTGGCAGTCCGGGCACACATTCTCGACCGCGTATCCCGCGTCGAAGACGACGTTCCAGCCGTCTCCCTCACCGGGCATGGGCCGCTTGCAGCGGTTACACACGATGCCCGTCGTTTCCTCCACTTCTCCCGGCTCCGGATGGCGCGCGCGCCGTTTGCGCTTGATCGCATCCCACATGGTGTCCTCACCGCCTGTGGACGGGTGCCGTTGTCGCTTCGGGCCGCGTCACCTGCACGGGCCGCTCACCTGCACGTACGGCCGCGGGACGTCACGCACAGCCAAGCGCAGCGACGTACCGCCGCGTCACGTCACGCCTCACCGAAGGGAGCGCCGAGCGCCTACAGCCGCGCACGGCTGCATGCGGCCGCAATCCCCGGCCTCGCACTGTCGACGTATGGGCATGCCCTCCGCCGCTGTATTCGCAGCCGCCGTTCGGCTTCGAGTGCGGTTCCCCGGATACCGTCCAGGATAATTCCCCATCCCGCTTCCCGGAGGAGACCGATCCCGAACGCCGCCGCGAGCGGATCACCGCCGAACTGCACCGGCTGGAGCACGCCCCGGCCGAACTCCTCGCCGCTTACTTCGGCGATCTCTCCCCCGTCGACCGCGTCTTCGACGCCGGCGGCGGTCGCGGCGGACGCTACGTCGTGCTCACCGGCTGCTGAACGACGCCTATGGGCGGGCCTTCCGCGAGGTGTCCCGGGCAGCCCCCCACAGTGGCGCCGAAGACGGGAGCCTGATCCTGGCAGGTCCAGGCAGGTCCTGGCAGGTGCAGGGTGGTACGGGGAGCGGTGGTCCGTCCGGCGGCCGGAAGTCTCGCTCTTTGCGGGGGAGTTGAAACGAGCCATCGCAATGACCTGTTACCTCTGACGGCGCAGCGGCGGGGATCGGTTTTCGCGGCGCCGCCCTGACCATGGCGTTTACGTTCGCGGAGTTCCCTCGGGCCCGTCGCGGGCGGGTGCTGTAACCGGCTCCCAGTCAGAGAGACGTCCGATTTCTGACCTTTCGCGTTTCTCGCGGGTCAATTAAACATGCCTGTGGCACTGGATCGTGACGCCCGTTCCAACACCCTTACGTGTGCAGCGCAGTCCCTCATGACTTCCCGCGACAGGCTGAGATCGGTGGTTTCTCCATGCCATTTCTGCACGAGCTGCTTACCACCCAGGCACGCACGGATCGGGACGGGATCGCCGCGCTCCACGGCGATGCCGCCCTGACCTTCGGAGAGGCGGAGACCGGTGCCGACCGGGTCGCGGCCGGATTGGTGTCCCTGGGCGTGCGGCCCGGTGACCGCGTGGGCCTGCATCTGACGCGGTCCCTCCACTTGTGGCCGGCCCTCTTCGGCCTGCTGCGCGCCGGCGCCGTCTGCGTGCCGGCCGACCCCGAGGACCCGGCCGAACGCCGGCGGACGATCCTGGAGTTCTCCCGCGCCCGCGTCGTGCTCACCGAACGCGCCCTCATCGACGCGCCCTGCCCGCCCGGTGTGCGTGCCGTCGCCGTCGAGGACCTGCTCCACGAGGCCCCCGCACCGCTCGCCGCGCCGGTGCGCCTGGCCGACGACGCCCTCGCGTTCGTCTTCTACACCTCCGGCTCCACGGGCGTGCCCAAGGGCGTCATGCTCAGCCACCGCGCCCTGCTCAGCGGACAGCAGTGGCTGCAGCGGACGTTCCCCCTGGAGCGCGGTGACCGGCAACTGCTGCGGACCACACTCAGCATCACCAACCTGGTGCGCGAGGTCTTCTGGCCCATGCTCTCCGGCGGCACCGCCGTGGTCGTCCCGCCCGGCGAGCACAAGGATCCGGACCGCCTCGTCGAATGGCTCGACGCCGGCCGCGTGACGACGCTGATGGTGGTGCCGGCCCTGCTCTCCGGCATGTTGAAGAACCCCCGCTTCGCCTCCGCCACCTCACTGAAGTACGTCTTCTGCAGCAGTGACGCGATGCCCGGGTCGCTCCCGGAGGCGTTCTTCTCCGTCGGCCTCCCGGCCCGGCTGTTCAACGTCTACGGCCTCACCGAAGCGCTGTACGCCGGTTACTGGGAATGCCGGCCCGGCGCCACGTACGACGGTTTCGTGCCGGTCGGGAGGCCGGCCGAGCTCACGCCGCTGATCCTCGACGAGAAGCTGCGTCCGGTTCCCGACGGCGAGACCGGGGAACTGTGCCTCACGGGCACCGGCATGGCCGAGGGCTACGACCGGTTGCCCGACCTCACCGAAGCGAAGTTCACCGACAGCCCGCACGGCCGGCTGTTCCGCACCGGCGACCTGGGCCGAGTGGCGGCCGACGGCCGCCTGGAACTCCTCGGCCGGCTCGACGACCAGGTCAAGATCGCCGGATACCGGGTCGAACTGGGCGAGGTGGAGGCCCGATTACGCGAGGTGCCGGGTGTCACCGCGGCCGTCGCCGTGGGTCGCCGAGGCGCGGGCGACCACCAGCGCCTCGTCGCCTACCTCACCTGCGACGGCACACCGCCGACCGCGGCCGACATCCGCGCCCGCCTCGCCGGACCACTGCCCGACTACATGATCCCCGCCGCGTTCACGGTCGTCGACGCCATCCCGCTCACTCACAACGGCAAGGTGGACCGCCGGGCGCTGACCGACCGGGACGGGATCCGGCTGGAGTTGTCGGAGGAGTACCACCCGCCGCGCACCGAGCTCGAACGGTACCTGTGCGGGCTGTGGGAGGAGGTGCTCTCCCTGCCGCGGGTCGGCATCCACGACGACTTCCTCGCGCTGGGCGGCGACTCCATCCAGGGCTTCCTCATCAGCGCGAAGGCCAATACAAGGGGGCTGGGGCTGAGCTCCACCCAGTTCTTCGCCACACCCACGATCGCGGAGACCGCCGCCGCCGTCGAGGAACGGCGCCGGGGCCGCGGCGACGTCGACGGCGAATTCGTCGCCGGGCCCTTCGCCGTGGCCGACGGGGACCTTGAGGCCGTACGGCGGACCGCCGTCGACCCCGGAGGCGTCGCCACGGTGCACCCCGTCACCGAGATGCAGAAGGGCATGCTCTTCCACTCCTTGCTCGACCCCGACTCCGGTGTCTACGTCGAGCAGTTCCTCTACACCCTCGAAGGCGAGCTCGACCTCGACGCCTACCACCGGGCCTGGCAGGAGGTCGTCGGCCGGCACGAGATCCTGCGGTCGTGGATCGCCGTCCAGGGCCTGGCGGAACCCTTGCAGGTCGTCCAGCGGCAGGCCGCGCTGGAGTGGACCGTCCTCGACTGGTCGGACACGCCCGAGGCGCGGCAACGCGCCCTGCTGGACGCCCACTTGGCCAAGGACCGGCGCCGCGGCTTCGTCTACGAACAGGCGCCGCTGTTCAGGCTGGCCGTCATCCGCACCGGCGCCGGCCGGCACCGGCTCGTGATGAGCTACCACCACCTCATCCTGGACGTCTGGTCGCTCTTCCTGCTCCTGCGCGACTCCCTGGAGATCTACCACGCCCGCCGCCGCGGCACCCCGCCCCGGCTGCCGGCCACCCGCCCCTTCCGCGACTACGTCGCGTTCGTCGGCGCCCAGGACAGCCGTGCCTCACGGGACTACTGGACCGGGCACCTCGCGGGCTTCGAGGGGCCGACCACGATCGGCCGTACGGCCCGGCCAGGCCTGTCCGCGAGCCCCCAGGAGATGCACGCAGGCGCCGCCTACCCCGTCGGTGCAGACCTCACCGCCAGGCTGACGTCCTACGGACGGGCCCACCGGCTCACCCTCAACTCCCTCATCCAGGGCGCCTGGGCGACGGTGATCTCCGGGCTCAGCGGACGGCACGACGTGTGTTTCGGCATGACCATCACCCACCGGCCCGTCGGCCTGTCCCACATCGAGGACATGGCCGGCATCTTCGTCAACATCCTGCCGATGCGGCTCACGCTCGACCCCGCGCGGCCCATGGCCGGATGGCTCCACGACGTCCAGCGCACCCAGGTCACCGCCCGGGCCCACGAGCACTACCCCCTGCCACTGATCCAGCAACACCCCGACGTCCCCAGCGGCCGCCCCCTCTTCGAGTCCCTGCTGATCTTCGAGAACATCCCGCACGGCATCGGGTGGGCCGGTCGCGACGGCATCGCCGTACGGCACGAGCGGAACCTCGGCTGGACCAACTACCCCCTCACGATCGGGGTGATGGCCGAGGGCGAGCTGACCTTCCAGGCCGAGTACGACCTCGCCCACTTCCACCGGGACACCGTCGACCGCGTCATGGGTGCCTTCCGCGACGTCCTGGAGGCCATCGCCGACGGCGGTGGCGAACCCCTCGGCAAACTCCTCGACCGCGTCGCCGGCTCCGCCCCGTCCCCCCGCCCCGCGCAGGAGGCGGCACCCGCAGCCCCGGCCCCGCGGACCGTTCCCGGCGGGCCCGCCGCTCCGCCCGGTACCCCCGACGAGGCGGCCCTGGCCGGCATCTGGGCCACCGTGCTGCGCACCGACAGCGACGCGATCGACGTGCACACCCCGTTCCTGGAACTGGGCGGCAGCTCCTTGGCGGCGCTCAAGGTGATGTCGCTCGCCCGCGCGCAAGGATTCTCCTTCGCGCTGCGCGACCTGTTCACCCGCAAGGGCACCGTCCACCACCTCGCCTCCGCCCGCGCCGACGAGGAGGGCCGATCAGCGTGACCGGCACCTCCTTGCGGCGGTACCCGCGCTACGGGCTGCTCGGCGTGGGCTTCGGCCCGTCCCACCTGTCGCTCGCCGCCATGTGCGACTCCACCCGCGAGCCTTCCGTACGGCCCAGCCTGCACTGCCTGGAAGCCCGGCCCGCCTTCAGCTGGCACCCCGACATGCTCCTGGACGGCACCCGGATGCAGATCGCCTTCCTCAAGGACCTCGTCAGTCCCCAGGACCCCACCAGCCCGTTCTCCTTCACCAACTACCTGGTCAGCAAGGGGCGACTCGAACCGTTCCTCAACCTCGGCACCCTGCACCCCACCCGGCGCGAATACGCCGACTACTTCTGCTGGGCCGCGGACCGGCTCGCCCACCACGTCTCCTACGGCTGCCTCGTGGAACGGGTCCGGCCGGTCACCGGTACCGACGGGGGCGTCACCCACCTGGAGGTCGACTGCCGCGACCTCACCGGCGACAAGCACACCATCGCCGCCGACCACGTGTCCCTGGCACCCGGCGGCCGGCCCGTCGTTCCGGCCGGAGTCGAGCGCGACGCCCTCGACAGCGGTGTCGTCTTCCACAGCAGCACCTTCCTGCCCAGCATCGACCGCTTCCACGGGCGCGGCCGCGACCTGCCCCACCGCTTCCTCGTCGTCGGAGCCGGCCAGAGCGCCGCCGAGGTCTTCCGCTATCTGGCCCGCGAGTTCCCGTACGCCGACGTCACCCTCGCCCACCGCGGGTTCGCCCTCGTCCCCGCCAACAGCAGCCCGCTGGCCAACGAGATCTTCGACCCGTCCTCCGTCGACCTCTTCCACGCCGCCGACGCCACCCGCCGCCACGCCATCCTGGCCGAGCTGCGCACCACCAACTACGCGGCCGTCGACGACGAGGACATCCGCGCCATCGCCGAGCTCCTCTACGACCAGCGGGTCCGCGGTGAGGACCGGCTGCACCTGTGCCGGTTCACCGAACTGGCGGCGTGCCGGGCCGACGGCCCTACCGCCCTCGTCACCCTGCGCGCCCCAGCGAGCGGGCAGGCCCTCACCAGCCGGTTCGACGCCGTCGTCCTGGCCACCGGATACGACTTCCGCGAGGCCGGTGACCTGTTGACCGGCCTCGAACCCCTGCTCCTGCGCGCCCCCGACGGCACCCTGCGCATCCGGCGCGACTACTCCGTGGAAACGACCGCGGACTGCCGGCCCCGCATCTTCCTGCACGGCGCCGCCGAGCACTCCCACGGCCTGAGCAGCACCCTGCTGTCCGTCCTCGCCCACCGGGCCGCCCGCATCCTCGACTCCGTCTTCGGCCCCCACCCCGAGCCGGTCGGCCACAGACAAGATCCCCTCTCCGACGCCCTTGAAGGAGCCGACGCATGAGCAGTGCCCCCATCCAGCGGCGAGCCGACGCCGCGACGACACAGGAGTACGGCTGCGACTTCCGTCGGATCCTGCCCTGGGGCTCGACGGGCCCGTCCGACACCGGCATGGGCGTGTGCACCGTCGCCCCCGGGACGACCAGCACGCCCCATTCCCATGCCGATCACGAGTACTTCTACGTCGTCCGCGGCACCGGCCTGCTGCACCTCGACGGTGAGCGCACGGCCATCGGCCCCGGCGACGCCTTCGTCGTCGACTCCCACCGGAGCCACCACTTCGAGAACCCCTCCGCCGGGGAGGAGTTGGAGATGGTGTCCGTGTGGTCGATGGGCTCCTTCGGGACGGCCCGGTGACCGCGGACCGCGCGGGGCACCCCCGCTCCTTCCTCGTCACCGCCACACCGCCGACCACCAACGGCGATCTGCACCTCGGCCATCTCTCGGGCCCCTACCTCGCCGCCGACGTCTTCTGCCGGGCCCAGCGCATGCTGGGCCACACCGTCCTCTACGTCACGGGCGGCGACGACCACCAAAGCTACGTGGTGACCACGGCGCGGCGGCTGGGCGTCGAACCCACCGACCTGGCCGCACGCTGCAACCGCGACATCCGTGAGACCCTCCGCCTCGCCGACATCGCCGTAGACGCCTTCACCACCCCGGACGAGCCCTACCGCGCCCGGGTCCGCGACTTCTTCGCCCGTCTCCACCGCGCCGGCCGCCTCGCCCGGCGCACCTGGACCTTCCCGTACGACCCGGCAACCGGGTGCCACCTCCTCGAAGGGTTCACCGCCGGGCGCTGCCCCGAGTGCCTCGCCGAGACCTGCGGCGCGATCTGCGAGACCTGCGGGCATCCCAACGAGCCCGCCACGCTGCTGTACCAGGCACCCAGCGGCGCCGCCGGGCAGGCCGCCACCGAACGTCGTGAGGCCGAGGTCCTCGTCCTGCCCCTGGAGGACTACCGGGACCGGTTCGAGGCCTTCTACGCCCGGCACCGGGCCACCATGCGGCCGCACGTCCTGCGCTTCGCCGACGAGATGCTGGCCCGGCCGCTGCCCGACTTCCCCGTGAGCTACCCCGCCGACTGGGGCATCCCCGTCCCCGTCGACGGCTTCCCCGGCCAGGTCCTCAACGTCTGGGCCGAGATGCTGCCCGGCCTGACGCACATGGCCGCCACCGCCCGCGCCGGGCTCGCCCCGGACCGGCCGGCACCGGACGTCTGGGCCCGCGACTCCGGGTACGAACTGGTGCAGTTCCTCGGCTACGACAACACCTTCTACTTCGCCTTCGCCCACCTCGGCCTGGGCTTCGCCCACGGCGTCCTCACCGAACCGGCCGCGATCATCACCAACGAGTTCCTCCACCTGGAGGGCGCCAAGTTCTCCACCAGCCGGGGCCACCTCATCTGGGCCCGCGACCTCGTCACCCAGCACGGCGCCGACGCCGTCCGCTTCCACCTCGCCCTCGCCAACCCCGAACACCAACCCGCCGACTTCTCGGAGAAGGACTTCCTCACCACCGTCGAGGCCCGGCTGCAGCGGCCCCTCGCCACGCTGCACGCCGCCCTGGCCGGGTACGACCGGCCCGCCCCACCCGACCCGACGGCCGCCGAGGTCCTCGGCCGCTACCGCGACCGCATGCTGCGCGCCTACACCCTGGAGACCTTCAGCCTCCGCCAGGCCGCCGAGACCACCGCCCACCTGCTCGGCCTGCTCGCCGGCCGCGTCACCACCGACCCCGCCCTCGCCCTGCACGGTCTGCGGGCCCTCGCCGCGTGGGCCGCGCCCCTGCTGCCCGGCCTCTCCCGCGAGCTGCGGGAGCGCTACGGCACCACCGGGCAGGACCCCGGGCGCGGGGAGGTGCCCGCCCCGTGGTGACGTTCCTGCCTTCCCCGTCGCCGCCGGCCGCGAGGCACCCCGGGGCCACGGCGCTGCTCTGCCTGCCGGGTGCCGGCGCCTCGGCCGGCCTGTTCGTCGGCTGGGACGAGGACCTGCCCGCGACCGTCGAGGCCTTCGCCTTCGAACCACCCGGCCACGGCCTGCGCACGGACGAGGAGCCCCATGCCGACCTGGACGGCCTCCTCGCCGACCTCATGGACGCCGTCCGGCCCTGCGCCGGGCGGCCCCTGGCACTCCTCGGGCACAGCTTCGGCGCCGTCCTCGCCTTCGAGCTCGCCCTCCGCCTGGAGCGCGAGGGCGCGCCCGTCCGCCACGTCTTCCCCGTCGCCGCCCGCGCCGCGGCGGGGCGGACCGGCTCACCACCGGGGCGCGGGCCCACCGACGAGGAGCTCAAGGCCCGGCTGCGCGCCCTCGGCGGCACCCCGGCACCCGTCCTCGACGACGAGGAACTGTGGGCGCTCCTCCTGCCCGCCGTCCGGGCGGACTTCGCCCTCACCGACGCCTACCGGCACACTCCCGGAAGCCTCCTCGGCTGCCCGGTCACCGCCTTCGCCGGCGCGGACGACACCGTGGTGGCCTGGGCATCGGTCCAGGCCTGGGGTGCCTGCACCCGCGGCCGCTTCACCGCCCACCGCGTACCCGGCGGCCACTTCTTCCCGTTCGCGCACCGATCGGCCCGCGCCGGCCTCCTGCGCACGATCGCGGAGGAACTGGACCGCCGCCCCGGCACGGCCCCCGACCGGCCCGACACCCCGGAGCACGGATGACCGCATCGCCCGACCAGGCCCCCGCCACCCGGAAGATCTCCGCGCGCGCCCACGACCGGGAGATCCTGCGGCTCGCCCTGCCGGCGTTCGGCGCGCTCGTGGCCGAACCCCTGTTCCTCCTCACCGACTCCGCCATCGTCGGGCACCTGGGCACCGCTCCCCTGGGCGGCCTCGGTGTCGCCGGGCAGGCGCTCGGCACTCTGGTGAACATCTGCATCTTCCTCGCCTACGGCACCACCGCCGCCGTGGCCCGGCTGGTCGGCGCCGGCCGACTGGACCAGGCCATCCGCCAAGGGCTCGACGGCATCTGGCTGGCCGTCGGCATCGGCCTGCTGGTCATCCTCGCGGGCTGGCCCCTGACCCCCGCCATCGTCGACGCCTTCGGCGCCTCCTCGGCCGTCGGCCCGCACGCCGAGACGTACCTGCGCATCAGCCTCTTCGGCGTGCCCGGCATGCTCGTGGCCCTGGCCAGCACCGGCGTACTGCGCGGGCTGCAGGACACCCGCACGCCCCTGGCCGTCTCCGTGGCCACCTTCGCGGGCAACGCCGCCCTCAACGCAGCCTTCGTCTACGGCCTCCACTGGGGCATCGCCGGCTCCGCCTGGGGCACCGTCGTTGCCCAGACCGTCGGCGGCGCCGTCTACGTGGCCACGGTGCTTCGCGCCGCGCACCGCCACGGGGCCCCGCTGCGCCCCGACCTGGCGGGGCTCCGCGCCGCCGCGACGGCCGGGGTGAACCTCATCGTCCGTACGCTCACCCTGCGCGTCGTGCTGGTCGCCGGTACGGTCGTCGCCACGGCGATGGGTGACGACGAGATCGCCGCCTACCAGGTGGCTTTCCAGGTGTGGTGGTTCCTCGCCCTGGCCCTCGACGCCATCGCCATCGCCGGGCAGGCGATCACCGGCCGCTGCCTGGGCGCCGGCGACGCGCCCGCGGCCCGTGCGGCGACCTGGCGGATGACCCAGTGGGGCCTCGTCGCCGGCACCGCCGTCGGCCTCCTGCTCCTGGCCGTCCGCCCCTGGCTGCCCGCGCTGTTCGGCGTGGAGCCGCACGTGCGGTCCCTCCTTCTGAGCACGCTCGTCGTGGTGGCCGTCCTCCAAGTCGTGGCAGGACCCGTGTTCGTGCTCGACGGGGTGCTGATCGGCGCCGGCGATATGCGCTTCCTCGCCGTGGCGGGCGTCCTGACCACCCTCGTCTTCCTGCCGGCGGCCGGCGCGGTCCGTATGACCGGTGGCGGCCTCGTCGCCCTGTGGCTCGCGATCGGCGTATGGATGCTCGCCCGCCTCGCCACACTCACCTGGCGCGCCCGCGGCGAGGCCTGGCTGGTGACGGGGGCGGTACGACGCTGAGGGACGGGCTGCCAGGGTGGGGGCGAGCGGTGTTGACGAGGGGGGATGGCGGCGAGGTAGCAGCGTCCGGCGGTCCACCACCCGGTTTCAGGTGGCGGGCAGCGGTCGGTCCCCGTGCGGGTGCAGGCGGTCGGTGAGGAAGGCGAGGATCTCGTCGCGGGCCCGGACCGTGGGGTGGCCGGCCTCGTCGACGAGATGGGCGGTGACGACGCTGTGCGGGGTGCCGACCAGGTCGGCGAAGAAGGGCGGCGGGGCCGGGTTGGCGGCGCCGTCCGGGAGGACGCGTCCGTCGAAGGCGTCGCCGAGCAGTGCGCGGTAGGCGGCGAAGCGCTGCCCCGTGCACCAGCGGTCGCCCTCGAAGCGGTAGGCGAGGACGGTGAGTCCGTCGCGGTCGAGCCGGTCGCGCACCGCGCGGGCGTCCGCCGCGTCGAGTTCGAGTCCGCCGGGGTCGTCGAGCGGCAGCGACGGGTGGTTGACCACCGGGGCGATCACCGCCGGCTCCAGGGCCATGGTGAGGGCGAAGTTGCCGGTGAAGCACAGGCCGATCGCGCCCACCCCCGGCCCACCGCACGCGGTGTGGGCCT
The DNA here is from genome assembly GCF_040640655.1 of Streptomyces sp. NPDC021749. Taxonomy (NCBI): domain Bacteria; kingdom Bacillati; phylum Actinomycetota; class Actinomycetes; order Kitasatosporales; family Streptomycetaceae; genus Streptomyces; species Streptomyces sp. NPDC021749. The sequence goes on from NZ_JBFACE010000038.1 coordinate 26,672, forward strand.
GGCGCGCCAGCCCGCGCAGCCAGACCGTCACCGGGCTGGTGCCGCCCCCGGCGAAGGCGCGGAACTCGGCGCTGACACAGGCGCGGCGGACGACCTCCCGGCCGCCCTCGACCGTGGGGAAGGCGCCGTCCGTCCCGAACAGGGAGGGCACATGGACGGTGAAGCCCGCGTCCCGCACCCAGCGCGCGAGCCGCAGAACGTCCGGGCTGATGCCCGGCATCTCGGGCAGCACCACGACCGCGGGCCCGGCCCCGGCCACGTACACCGTCTTCTCCACCCCCTCCACGGCCACGCTCCGGCGGGTGAAGTCGGTGATCGGATCGTCGTTGCTCATGGGGCCAGCCTCGTCCGCGGGCCGGCCGCCGGGTGAGAGGCGGGATCGCCAAGGGCAGGGGTAATCTCGCCATGCGCGAGGGAGGCGAGCGGTACGCGGTCGGCGGTCCGGGGCGGGGCCGGGCCGGGGCCGGCGACAGCAGGGGGTACGGGAGCGATGGCGGAGGCGGCACGACAGGCGGCGGACGGTGCGGGTCCGGGCGCCGGACCGGGTGCGCTGCGGGTCGGGGTCCTGGCGTACCCGGACTGCTTCGCGTCCGAAGTGTTCGGCGTTCCCGACCTGTTGACGATGGCCGGGCATGTCGCCGGACCGGACGCGCCCCGCTACCGGGTGTCGGTCGTCTCGCCCCGCCGCCGGGTCGTCGCCTCGGGCGGCGCGAGCCTGGAGGTGCGTCCCTTGCGCGAGGTCGACGTCCTCGTGGTCCCGGGCTTCGAACTGCGCCCGGACACGGACCTCGACGCGCGGCTCGCCCGGCTCGCCCCCGAGATCGCGGCGATCCGCGCGCAGGCCGCCGCCGGCACCGCCGTCGTCTCCCTCTGCGTCGGCGCGTTCCTGCTCGCCGAGGCCGGGCTCCTCGACCGGCGCCGGGCCACCACCTCCTGGCTGCACGCCGGCGCACTGGCCAGGCGCTGCCCGGACGCCGACGTGCGGCCCGAGCACCTGGTCGTCACCGACACGGGGGTGACGACCACGGCCGCCTTCAGCGCCATGTACGACTTCGCGCTGGACCTGATCCGTCGGCACTACGGCGCCCGGGTGGCCCGCACCACCGCACGGCTGGCGCTCGTCGACGACGCGCGGACCTCCCAGACCCCGTACGTCGATCCGCGGCTCCTCCCGCAGCCCGGCCGGGAGTTCTCCCAGCGGGTCATGCGACGGCTCGACCAGAACCTCGCCGAACGGTACGACCTCGCGGCGCTCGCGGGCGCCTTCCGGGTCAGCACCCGCACGCTGCTGCGCCGCTTCGCCGAAGAGACCGGACGCAGCCCGCTGGCCCACCTGCAGGCCTCCCGGGTCCGCCGCGCCCGTCATCTTCTGGAGACCACCGACCGTACCGTCGCCGCCGTCGCCGTGGCCGTCGGCTACCAGGACCCCGGCACCTTCGCCGCCCTCTTCGCCCGCCACACCGGCCACCGTCCCAGCGCCTACCGGGCCGCTTTCCGCCGCACGGCACTGGCGTCCGCCCCGGACGGCGGCGTCCAGGTTTCTTCCCGGTCATCGCATGGCTGGTCGGGTGGTGAGGGAGGGGAAGAATCCTGACGCCGCGTGGGCGGTGATCGCACCGTGGCCACCGCCCATGGACTGGGCTCGTGCCCGGTGACGGGACCACCGCCAGGCCCTTGGGGGCACTGCGGTCAAGTACCGCACCGGCGAGCGCTGGAGGGTCCTGCCCGAGCGGTTCGCCCCCCGCAGAACAGACCCTGCACAGACGATTCGCCCGCTGGTCCCGCCCACCTCGCCTGCGACGGACAAGGCGGACCGCTGGCCTTCCTGGTCACGGCCGGCAACGACCGCAACGACTGCGGTCAGGCCGGAGCCGCTGCTTCGGGGCAGGTCAATCAGAGGGGGTGTCGGACGTCTCGTCGTCGTGTGTGTGGAGCGGCAGGCGCAGGGTGAACCTGGCTCCGCCCTCGGCGCGGTTTTCGGCCCGGATGTCACCGCCCATCAGGCGCGCATTCTCCTGGGCGATCGACAGGCCCAATCCACTGCCCTCGGACCGGGAACGTCGACTGTCCGCCTTGAAGAAGCGGTCGAAAATGTAGGGCAGCCCGGTTTCGGGGAGGCCGCTGCCGCTGTCCGACACCTGAAGGAGGAACTCCGGTGGCTGTGAGGAGACACTGACTGTCACCGGTGGGCGGCCGTGCCCGAGGGCGTTGCCTATCAGGTGGGTGAGGACGACGTTCAGACGCCTGGGGTCGAGCTGGGTGCTGACGGGGTGCGGAGCGTCCAGTGTGACCAGGGCCGTCCAGCCGCGGGCTTCCAGACAGGCCGCCACCTCCCTGGTGACCTCCACATCCGTAGTGACCAACCGCGCGGTTCCGGCGTCGAATCGCGCCAGCTCCATCAGGTTCTCGACCACGTCGTGCAACCGCCGAGACTCGGCGATGACCAGTCGCACTGCCGGTTCCACCATGGGATCGAGCCGGTCGGCCTCCTCCTCCAGTACCTCGTTCACCGCGGTGATGGCGGTGAGCGGTGTGCGCAACTCGTGCGCCATGTCGGCCACGAACCTCCTCATGGCCTCCTCGGGGGAGTTCGTGGCAGCAGTCGCCCGTGGCTGGTAGGCGGGATTCGGCACGAACGGCACCGTGCCCAGCAAGTTGCGGTCCCGGCATTGTGGTTCCGGTCGCCCACGCGCACGCAGGGACGAGCGCATTCTTTCGTAGATCTCGTTGAGGGTCAGCGACTCACCGGCTCCCGGCACGCCTTGGTGCAGCAGGGTCACGAGCTCTGCGGTAAAGGCGGTGTAGAGCTCGCCGGGTGGCGCCAGTGCGAGGGCGTTCTCCGCCGTCGCGGCCAGCAGATACGTCCCGTCGATCTCGGCAAGGCCCAGCCCTTCGGACATGGCACCCAGCATGCGGCCGCTGTAGCAGCAGTCCAGAACCACGATGCGCCGCACTGCCCGGCTCGTCTCCAGGGGGCGTCTGATCCACTGATACGGCACCGCCGAGTCGTAGACCTCTTGCCCGTGGCTGTCGTACAGCGCCAAGTACAGCTCACCCGTGCCGGGGTCGATCAGCCCGTGGCCGGCGTAGTAGAAGATCAGCGTGTCCGTTGCCTCACGGGCGGCCTGCTTGACCACCTGGGAAACCTGACGGGGCCCGCGCGGGTCGCGCATCACCGCGCAGTGGGAAGTGGGCAAGCCCCATACCGCCTCGGACGTGAACAGCTTCTGCAGCGCTACCACGTTGGCGGTGACAGCCGGCAGTTCGTCCAACTGCGTGAAGCGGCTGGCGCCCACCAGCACCACTCTGGACCGTTCACGGTCCGGCAGTTCCGTCACAACCTGCCGCGCCCCTGCGACCGGTGGCCGAGCACGGGCCGGTCGCCGAGCGCGGGCCGGTCGCCGAGCACGGTTCGCAGCAGTCGCTCGGCCTCTTCGGCAGGCATGTCGCTGATGGGACCACGTGCACCGTCGGGCCCTTCCACCAGCAACCATCCGCGCAGTGAACGGAGTTGCTCCTCCGCTGTCGTAGCCGCTTCTACGGAAAGCGTCGACCGCACAGGGCCCCCTCTCCCGACCCAGACCCTCATCATTCATCATGCCAGCTCGCGTCCAGCCCGTTACCGACCAGGGGGAGACGTTCCCTGGCGTTCCCTCACCGATGACAAGGACAACTTCCCCGGCGGAGCGCCGGCGGAGCGCCGGCGGAGCGCCGGGGGAGCGCCGGCGGAGCCCCCGACCGAAGGCGCGACCGGTCTGGGAAAGGGCTGGCCTCATTGGTAGGGGATGGGGACGCCGGCGGAGCGGAGTTTGGTCTCGGTGAGAGCGGTCAGCCGGGCTGAGATCGGTGCCTGGTCGCCTCGGTGGTTGTTGATCAGCCTGTACTGGGTGGAAGCCCTGGCCCATGCCCGCAGGCTGGCGGGACTCCCGAGCAGGGTGGGGTTGGCCAGGTAGTGGTCGGCCATGGCGGTCGCGAGTTCTTCGATCCTCGGGTCGTCCGGTTCCCAGCGCTCGGCCTCCCAGCCGCGCTTGGTCAGCTCGATGTACTCGGGGTCGTCGAGGCAGTGTTCGAGCTGGGTCAGGAAGCCGTCGAAACCCTCCGGCACCAGCGCCCGGGCCAGCACCAGGGCCTCGCGTTGCGCGGCCACGTAGTCGGGGCTGAAGCCGAGGCCGGGCATCCGGTCCAGGATCGCGGAGGCGCGGTCGGGCAGCAGGGCCCGGTCGCCGCCGACGAGCCGGTGCAGCATGTCACGCCGCGCAGTCAACTCCTCGATCTTTTCGGTGAGTTGTCGATCGACGTCGGCGAGCGCGGCGGTGAACTGCTCGGCGTCGGCGTCGAGCAGGGGCCCGATCTCGGACAGCGGCACCCCGGCGGCGGCCAGCGTCCGGGCCTGCACCAGCCGCAACAAGTCGGCCGATCCGTACCGCCGGTAGCTGGAGCTGTCGCGTTCCGGCTCCTCGACCAGGCCGAGCTTGTGGTAGTGCCGCACCGTCTTCACCGTGACGCCGACGAATGCCGCCGCCTGCCCGATCGTGACTCCGTTCATCATCTGCTCAGCCTGCCTTGTGCTCGGGCTCGGGCTCGGCCTTGGCGACTACACACATCACGGCCGAGCGTGTGGACGGGCCGCGCCGAGCTCACCCGGCCCGGTGTGGCCCCCGGTTCGCGTGCCCCTGATGCATGCACGACCGGAAGGGGGCGCCCCTCGCAGCGTACGGGGCGAAGGTGTCCAGTCCGTCGGCTGAGCCGGGTCGGCCCGTCCACCACAGAACACCTCGTTGACGAGCCTTTGTTGGGCATTCTGGAATGCGGCTGCTAGGGACAGCTCGGCGTCGTCCACACAGTTCAGCCCGGCGGTCAGGGTCTTGCTGCCGTCACGTGTGCTGTACATCAGCGCCACCGAGCCCCCTTGGGCACCGTTGTGATGGAAGAGGGTGTCGCCGCCCACCTCCTGCGCGAACACCCCCAGGCCGTAGCCGACCTTCGCCTACGGCGTGCGCATCTCGGCCAGCAGCTCGTTCGGCAGGAGCTTGCCGCCCATCAGCGCGGAGAAGTACGTGTGCAGATCCTGGGTGGTCGAGATCATGTCACCACCGGCCGCGATCCAGGAGGGGTTCTGACGGGTGATATCGACCGTCTTCTGCTGCCCGGCTTCCTCATAGCGGTAGTAGCTGTGGTGGTGCGGCTCGGGGATCTCCGGCGAGGTGCCCGGAGCCACGGTGCCGGTCATTCCCAGCGGCCCCAAGACCAGCCGCTGCAGTTCCTCGGCGAACGAACGGCCGGTGACCCGCTCGATCACCAGCCGGGCCAGTACGTAGTTGGTGTTGGAGTAGCTCCAGTCCGCTCCCGGTTCGCACCGCGCCGGCTTGGACAGCGCCAGCCGTACCAGCTCCTCCGGCCGGTAGGTCGTGAACCGGTTGTCCAGCCACTCCCTGCCCGTGATGCCGTACGGCATCGGGATTCCCGGCGCGAACGTCCCGTCCTCGTAGAGCTCGCCGGTGTGGTTGAAGATCCCGCTGGTGTGCTGCAGCAGCATCCGCACCGTGATCCGCCGGTCCAGTCCGAACTCGGGCAGGTAGTCATCCGCCGGGGCGTCGAGGCCGATCCTGCCCTCGGCCACCAGCATGAGCACCGACGTCGCGATGAAGTTCTTGGTGGTGCTGCCGGTGCGGAAGTGCCCGTTGGTCAGCGGCTTGGCGTGCTGGCCGAGCTCGCGTGCCCCGGCGCTGCCGACCCACTCGCCGTGCTCGTCGTTCACCCGCAGCTGCACCCCGAGGAAACCGGACTCGACGATCTCCTCGATCGCCTTGCGCAGCGCCGGGCGATCGTGCCCCTGGTCGGAGTGGGTAATGGACATGCTGCTCCCTCAATCTGTTGAACCCGGTGTCCGTTGCGTCCGGCATCGGTGGCATCCGACCGCTGTTGCGTCCGGCATCGGTGGCATCCGACCGCTGTTGCCTCCGGCATCGGTTGCCTCCGGCCTCTGTTGCATCCGGGTCGGCGTCGTGCCGTTGCGACGAACTTCCACCCTGACCCAGGGTCAACCTCAACCGTGTTCTGGCTCACAGCTGCTTTCTCGGGGTGTGCACTTGGTCCGAGGTGCTACGTCGAAGGTGCTACGTCGAGTGAACGCCCACAGCCCGAGCCCGAGGCAGCTGAACGCGGCACCCAGTGCGCAGACTGCGCCCCAGCCGGCCACCGCGTAGAGGGAGGTAGCGGCGAGGGCACCGGTGGCGCTGCCGATCGAGTAGAAGACCATGTATCCGCCGATCAGCCGGCTGCCCGCGTCCGGGTGCAGCGCGTAGATCAGGGTCTGGTTGGTGACATGGACCGCCTGCACGGCGAGATCGAGAAGGATCACCCCGACGATCAGGGCCCAGAGCGAGCCGCGGGTGAAGGCCAGGGGCAGCCAAGAGGCGGCGAGCAGTGCCAGGGCGATGCCGGTGGTCCGCCGGGAGAGTCCACGGTCGTTCAGGCGTCCCGCCACGGTCGCGGCCAGGGCGCCGGCGACACCGATCAGCCCCAGCGCCCCGATCGCGCTGTGGGGCAGGAAGTACGGGGCCGCACTGAGCAGCAGCGCGACGCTGCTCCACAGGGTGCTGAAGGCGGCGAAGACCAGCAGACCGAACAGGGCCCGGAGCCGAAGCAGTCGTTCCCGTGCGAACAGGGTGATCGTGGAGCGCAGGAGCTGTCCGTAGCGCAGGGTTGTCGGCGGAGCGGCACTGTGGCGCGGCAGCACTCGGGACAGGACCAGGGCGAGCAGAGCGGTGAGCGACGCCGAGGCGAGGTAGACGGAGCGCCAGCCCGCGAGGTCGGCCATGAGGCCGGACGCGGTGCGGGCGAGCAGGATTCCGATGACCACGCCGCTGGTGACCAGGCCGACGACCCGTCCGCGCCCGGCGGGAGGGGCCAGCGATGCCGCGAAGGCCACCAGCGTCTGTGTGACGACCGCGAGAAACCCCGTCGCGGCCATGCCGGCGAGCAGGATCGCCGGCGTGTGGGCGGCGGCCACCACGGTCAGCGCCACCCCCAGGAGCAGCAACTGGGCCACGATGAGCCGTCTGCGGTCGGCCACGTCGCCCAGCGGCACGAGGAAGAGGAGTCCCAGCCCGTATCCGACCTGCGTGAGGGTGACCACGCTGCCGACGAGTGCCGGGCTCATGGCGAGGTCGTGGCCCATGGTCACCAGGAGCGGCTGGGAGAAGTAGACGTTGGCCACCGCGGCCCCGCAGGCGACGGCGAACAGCATGACGACGCCGCGGGACAGGACGAACGCGGAGCCTTCGGAGTCTTCCCTGCTCCGGGCCTCGTTCCGTCGTGTCACGGCCTCACCGTTGCTGGGCATGAGCACCCACCCCTCCGCACCTTTGACATCTGGTTTCAAGTTGCTACCAGTGCGCGACAGTAGCGACCCTGGTAGCATGTTGCAACCGTTGTGAGGGAGAGGGACGCCGTGGTGACCAGGACGCGCTTCGACGACAGTGAATGTCCCGTCGCCCGGGCGGTGGACGCGATCGGAGACTGGTGGTCCCTGCTGATCGTGCGGGACGCCTTCGACGGAAGCCGACGCTTCGGGGAGTTCCAGCGCAGCCTCGGCGTGGCCAAGAACATCCTCACCGCCCGGCTGCGCACCCTGGTGGCCGGCGGTGTCCTCGAATCCGTCCCCGCCTCGGACGGCAGCGCCTACCGCGAGTACGTGCTGACCCCCAAGGGCAAGACGCTCTTCCCCGTCATCGTGGCACTGCGGCAATGGGGCGAACAGAACTTCTTCGCCCCCGGCGAAGCACACTCAGAGCTGGTCGACCGCCAACAGGGACAGCGCCTCCGCGCACTGGAAGTGCTGTCTGCGGACGGGCGACGGCTGAACCCCGACGACACCACCGTGCACAAGATCTCCGCCCGATGATCCGAGCCGGAGACCCGGGCCGCCGGTGATCCGCACGGCACCCACGCCGGGCGCCGACACCGCGCCCGGCGCACAGCCGGGCAGCCGGGCAGCCGGCCACCCGGTAACCGTCGGGAAGGTGACAGGATCGGTTTCATGAGCACCGAGACGGACTGGGTGTACCGGGTGGAGGAGCCGCACGGCTCCGAGGGCTGGCGCCCCTATGGCGACCATCCCGAGCGGTGGCGGGGCACCGTCACCACCGACCATCCGAAGGAGGACGCCGAGTACGTCGCCGCCCTCGTCGTCACCGACCTGGTGTCCGAGTGGGATCGCCGCGGCGCCGTGCAGGGGCACGTGCGCGTGATCGTCTGGCAGCACGAGGAAGGCACCGGCCCCGAGGACGCGGCTTTCACGATCGAGATCCAGCCGGACATCGACGGAGAGTGACGCCCCTGGCGGCGGGACCCGCACACGGGCGGGACACCGGTGCGTTGCGCACTGCGGACGCGGCCGCAAAGGTACCCGCCAGCCCCGCCCTGCTGCTCCTGGGCCCCGGCGATCAGCAGCCGCTCACCGGCGTTCACCGCAAGCCGGACCAGGGGCTGCCAGGCCTTCAGTACGGGAGGCCACCAAGGTCCACGAAGACCCATGAAGGCCCAGGGAGGCCCAGGGAGGCCCATGAACGCCCAGGGAGGCTACGCAGGCCACCGAGGGCCACCGAAGCCCACGCTCATCATCGTGCACGCGGGCGACCGAGGCCGCCCGTCGACGCATCATCCAGGCGCCAACGCCTGTCCCCCACCGTTTGCACCAGCGCGCCGTTCGGATCACCGAAGACGGACCTTCAGGTGATTTCCGGACTCCTTACGAGCCAGGCAGCCGCCGCGAGGGTACGGCGTTCCCGCAAGCACGACCATGACTCCCTGAATCCCTGAATCCCATGAGGAGATCGACCATGTACGCAGCAGTCCGACGGTACGAAGGGGTGACCGATCCAGCCGAGGCCGGCCGCCTCGTCAAAGAAGGGTTCGTACCGCTCATGCGCCAGGTCCCCGGCTTCGTGGCCTACTACTGGGTCGACGCCGGGAACGGAGTGATGGTCTCCACCAGTGTCTTCCGCGACCGGGCCGGCGCCGAACAATCGGTCTCCGCAGCGGCGGAATTCGTACGTGACAACCTCGCGACACTGATGCCCAACCCGCCCCACATCACGGCCGGGGAGGTCGTGGCCTCCGCGTACTAGGGTCCGCCTTCAAAGGGACCTTGCCCAGAGCAGGCATGAGGCCAGGCAGACCGCCGCTGCAAAGCTGGTGGCGGTCTCGTCGTACCGGGTAGCGATGCCACGGAAGCCCTTGAGCAGGTTGAAGCACCGCTCGACGGTATTGCGGCGCCGGTAGATCTCCTGGTCCGTGAAGCCCGCCGCATCCTGGAGGCCATGGCGGAGGCGTTGCCGTTCCGGCCGGTCGGAGGAGCGATCACCTGGGAGGGGACGGCCTCCAGGGCCTGCTCACCGCCCAGAACGAGCGCCCGCAGCAGCAGCGGAGGGCACAGGAGATGCCGCGGACGGCGAGGTGGTACGTGACTGCGGCTCCATCGCCCGAGCCGTGAACCCGCTCAACCCGAAGTTCCGGTCGGCGGGCACTCGGGAACGAAGCGGCCGTAGCCCGGTCGACCGGGCTACAGCCCCCTTGTTGTCGGCCGCCCCGCGGCCGTACCACCGGTCGCCCTCGGCGGTCAGGGTTTGGCGTACTCGGTCACCGAGCACCCGAGGGCGGTCAGCGCGGGGACGAGGACCTCATCCAGGTATGCCTTAACGGCAACGTGACTATGTGGGCGGCTGCTTTCGGTCGGGTAGGCGGTCATTGCGCTCAGGTCGGCGAAGAAGGCGCCCGAGTCGAGTACGCCTCGGCCCGCTGGACCAGATTTTCGGGGAGCACTGGAATATTCCTGGGAATGGCGCAGGTGCGGGTGCACGCTCAACTGCCGTGCCGGCTCAGCAGCGTAAGGGAGCGTTCTCGGCCTGACAGGCCTGACCATGGCCATTCGAGCCGCCCAGCGTTCTGATCTGAGCAACGCGGGGTACACACCTCACGTCCATCTCGCCGCCAGGCCCACGGAGGTCCGATGCAGCTCATGCCGGTGAGCCTCGCCTACTTCCTCGAAGTCGCCCGGACAGGGGCCGTGACCGAGGCCGCCCACAAGCTGCACGTCGCCCCCTCCGCGATCAGCAGGCAGATCACCAAGCTCGAACCGGGATCGGCCGCCCCCTGTTCGTCCGGCATCCACGCGGGATGACCCTGACCGACGCCGGATCACGACTTCTGGCCCACGCCCGCCGCAGCGAGGCCGAGTCCTCCGCGCTCGTCACCGAACTGCGCACCGGCAGCGGCGCCGACCACCGCCACGTCACCGTTGCCTGTTCAGAGGGGTTCGCACGCCGTCTCGTGCCGCATGCGATGGCGGTCTTCCGGCGCGACCACCCGGACGTGACCTTCCGACTCGACCGCGTGCCGCACCAGGAAGCGACCCGCCGGGTGGCTGAGGGCATCGCCGACATCGCCGTCACCTACGCGATGGGTCCCCAGCACGACGTACGGGTGGAATGCGCGGCCGTGGTGCCCATGGCCGCCATCGTCCCGCCCGGCCACGACCTGGCCGACCGGCAGCGGGTCGGCCTCGCCGAACTCTGCGAGTACCCTCTCGCCCTGCCCCCGACCGGAACCACCCAGCGCGATCTCTTCGACATCGGCGTGCAGTTGGACAACCTCACCGCCCGGCCGGCGTTGGTCTGCGACGCGATGGCCTCGAAGTACGCATTCGTGAGGTCCGGCGGCGGCATCGCACTCGTCGGCGACCTGGGCGACCTGCACCCGCACCCCTTGACCGATGGCGTTGTCTACGTACGGCTCGACCACCCGGTCTTCCGCCGCCGCGAGGCACAGGTGCAAACCATGCTCCGCCGACAACTCCCCTCGGCGGCAGCACAGTTCACCGGACTGCTCGTCTCGCTGCTCACCCCGCCGCGACCACCAGAGAACCATCAGTGACTGGCCCTTGGGTTTCGGAGGGCGTAGGACCCGGCTGGGCTTTGTCCGGCGGATCGTGCGACTACTAGGCTGCGACGATGGAACGCTTACCCGACGTACCCGAGAGTCTCGCCCGGCCCGCAGCTCCGGCCCAGGTGAACGACTACGACAGCTTCGCCGAGGCGTACTCGGCGGAAAACGAGAACAACCTCGTGAACGCGTACTACGCGCGGCCCGCGATGTTGGCCCTCGCCGGAGACGTGGCCGGCCGGCGAATCCTGGACGCCGGCTGCGGCTCGGGCCCCCTGTCCGCCGCACTGCGCGACCGCGGTGCCGTCGTCACCGGCATCGACGCCAGCGCCGGGATGCTGGCATTGGCCAGGCGGCGGCTCGGTGACGAAGCGGATCTGCACCTGGTCGACCTGAGCGACCCCCTGCCGTTCGCCGACGGGGAGTTCGACGACGTGGTTTCGTCGCTGGTGCTGCACTACCTGGAGGACTGGGGGCCGACGCTGGCCGAGTTGCGGCGAGTACTCAGGCCCGGTGGCCGGCTGATCGCGTCGGTGGACCACCCTTTCGTGGCCTACACGATCCAGGATCCCCGACCCGACTACTTCGCGACCACCAGCTATTCCTTCGACTGGACGTTCAACGGGCAGTCCGTCCCGATGAGGTTCTGGCGCAGGCCGTTGCACGCGATGATCGATGCCTTCACCACCGCCGGCTTCCGTCTTTCCACCATCAGCGAGCCGCAGCCCGACCCGGTCGCGCGTGAGCTGTTCCCCGACGACTTCCACGACCTCTCGACCAAAACGTGCTTCCTGTTCTTCGTCGTCGAGGTACCCCCGTCGGCCACCGACTCGGACGACTGACCAGTCAGCCGATCACGAGCACCGTCAGGGTCGGATCGAGCCGACGACGGTGACGGCGCCGTGAACGACGTGGGCGCGTATACCGGTCGGCGGCGGAGCAAGCGGCCGGCCCGGAGCGGTACTGCTCCGGAGCATGCCGCCGGCGCGCCTTCCGGGAGCGTGCAAAGCGAGCCGGGAACCCGCAACGGGTGGCGCGATGGCGTGGACGTGGAGGGGGGTGGTGCCCCAGGCGATCTCGGGCGGCATCGCTCTCCCCCTCGTGTACGGCGGTGTTCTTGAGTTCTCGCGGCGAGGTTGAGCTCACGCGGCGAGGGGCCGCCACCGGCGCCCCGTGACGGTCGATCACGGAACCGCAGACAAGCCGCCGCCGAACTCCGCGTGGCGTGAGCGTAGGAGTACGAGGAGCCGGAGTCGGGTACCGCCGGCGCCGGCTCCGCGTGGGCAGAGCGCGGTGAGGGCGGCGACCACGGCCGAAGCGGAAGCACCATCGGCGGGGCCTGCTGCGCAGCACGCCGACTGCTCAACCAACCGTTCTTGAAACGCAAGCCCTCTCCTCCCGCTACGGTCTCCGGGTGACCGAACTCGACACCTTGCACGCCACCCGCGAGGCCTACGACGCCATCGCCCCCACCTACGCACAGCTGTTCCATGACACGCTGGGCGACCGTCCTTTGGAGCGCGCCCTCCTGAATGCCTTCGCGGAGCTGGTGCGGACGAACGGCGACGGCAGGGTCGCGGACCTCGGCTGCGGACCGGGCCACCTCACGGCTCACCTCCACGGGCTGGGCCTGAATGCCTTCGGCGTCGACGCCTCCCCCGTGATGGTCGAGCTCGCTCGCGAAGCCAACCCCGGGCTGCGGTTCGAGGTCGGCTCGATGGCCGCGCTGGACATCGCCGACGGCGCGCTTGGCGGAGTGCTCTCGCGGTGGTCCGTCATCCACACCCCTCCGCAGGACCTGCCCGCCATCCTGGCCGAGATCGCCCGGGTCCTGGCTCCCGGCGGGCACCTGTTGATCGAATTCCCGGCCACTGACGGTCCCCACCACGAGACGCAGGCCTACGACCACACGGTGGTGACGGCCTACCGCTGGTCCCCCGACCGCTTCGCCGAGCTTCTGCGCGATCACGGACTGGCAGAGTCGGCCCGCCTGGTGATCGAGCCGAAGCCCACGGACCGGCGGCAGTTCCAGGAAGTCCAACTCCTCGCGTACAGGGCGTAGACCGAGGAGCCACGCGCGAACAGCAGCCTGGCCGGTCGGCCGGACATCCTCTGCGGGCTCGTCGCACGACCTCCGCGTAGAGGGATTCCGTGAGCGAAATCGATGAGTTCCGGCACGAAGAGAACGTGCCTGCCGGGCCATTGCGGTCGGCCCCATCCTCTGCTGAGGATGGGGCCGATCATCGGGTGACGGTAGGAGTCTGCTGTGGCTGGCGCAGGAGCGGCCGAGCTACTGCTGGGCGGCATAGTCGTGTTGGCCGCTTCGGTGCAGTGGCTCACCGGCATGGGCTTTGCGCTCATCGCGGTCCCCGTGCTCGTTCTCCTGCTCGGGCCGATGCAGGGGGTGGTGCTCGCCAATTGCGCGGCCGGAGTCATCAGCCCGAATGCACAGTTCTACGGAATCGCGGTGAACGTCTTCTTCAGTCGCCGTCAATGGTGTGCCGCGGCTGAGCGGGTCGGCCTGGTCGGTGACCGTGGCCGCCATGGTGGCGGGCGCCCTCATCGGCAGGGTGCTCGCCCCGCGGGTCCGGGAGCGGGGGGTGCGTCGGCTCATCTTCGCCCTGGCCCTGGCCGGTGGTTTCTCCGTGCTGGTGAAGGGGCTGTGGGAGATGGCATGACGGGCATGGGTCCTGGAGGTGGTACGGCACCGGGCCGCCGGCCGCTGCACACATCCGATACGGCGATCGGCACCACCTCCGGAGGGCCGTCCCAGCCCGCAAGCGATGCCTTGCCGCCAGTGCGCGGTGGGTACGAAGCAGCGGAGCTGTCGGGTGGGCGTAGCCGAAGTGGCGAGGGAGTAGCTGCCCGTCGGCGGCACCGATAGCGTGACCGTGTGAGGCGATACCGCTGCCGGACGCTTCGGTCGATGCCGTGCTGGCCGGCAATGCCATGCATTGGTTCGACATGGCGGTCGCGGGGCCCGAGACCGCCCGGGTCCTCGCGCCCGGCGGCGCCCTGGGCGGCCTGTGGAACCTCATGGACGACCAGGTCGAGTGGGTTGCCGGGCTCGCGCGGGTCAGCGGGAGCGCGGCCATCGGCCCGCGCGACACGCCCGCCAGCTGGCGCGCCGCGACGGCAGACATGCACCTTCCCACGACTGGCGTGGCCCGGTTCGGTTCGCCGGAGCAGGCCGAGTTCCCGCACGGGCAGCGCCGCACCGCCGACTCCCTCGTCGCGACACTCGCGACCCGCGCGGGGATGCTGGTCATGCCGGAACGGAAGCAAGAGGCCACGCTGGGCCGGATACGCGCCTTCCTCGCGGGCAGAGCGGAGACCGCCCGCGGCGAGTTCACCCTCCCGATGCTGACCGGCGTGCTGCGCGTCCGGCGGCTGTGAGGCATCACGTCGACACCGACGCCCGGGTCCGACGTACGGCCGCGAGCACGCGCGCGCAGACCGGCCGCGGCGGGCGTGTCGAGGGGAGGAGACGGTCGGGTCAGGTGACGGCGCCGGCGGTTGACGCGGCAAACAGACCTCCCTGGACCCGCATCGGCGGCGTCGGCCGTGGTTACTCCGGCGGTTCTGCCAGGGCCTTGATGGCCGGGCGGAGCAAGGCGGCGATGTGCTCCGCAGAGGCGTCACGAAGAGGAGCCAGGCCGAGGAGCTGGTGGCCGATGGTGACGCCCAGCAAGGTGGTGACGACCAGAGCGGCCCGCAGTTCCGGGTCCTCGGTTGCGGGCAAGGCAGTACCGATGCCGTTGATCTGCCGGCCGAGGGCCGAGCGGACGTGCTCGGCCGCTGCCGGGTCGGTGAGCATGGAGCGCATCATCGCCAACGTGCCCTCGGGAAGGCCGCCGAGCTTGAGGCCGAGGGTGGCCAACAGCTGATCGACGAGCGCGTCGGCATCAGGGGTCGTCGGCGGCGCGGGAAACGCCTGTACGGCTTGCTGGAACAGCTCGCGCTTCGAGCCGAAGTACCGCATGACCAGAGCCGGGTCGACGCTCGCCGCGATGGCCACTGCGCGAATGGTGGTGAGATCGCGGTCTACGAGACCGCTCATCCGGAAGCGATCGTCGCCGAGCATGTCGTAGTGGGAAGCCTGCCGGCCAGACACACCACCTTCGCCGTCCCCGGCCTCCTGATACTCCACGTCCGCAGCGGACTGATCACGCGGGCCCGGGACTACATGGACGGCTCGGGGGTCGCCAGCGCCAGAGGGTGAACGCCGGACCAGCCACACGTCGTGGCGAGCCAACGCCTGGGCCGGGCCGGGCCGGGCCGGGCCGCGGAGTCAAGTGCGCCCTTCAGGGCGCCCCGTGGCGTCTGTACGTCTCTGCCTCACTATGGTCACCGGGACGGTGGGGTTCGCGAGGCGCTCGCACCGCTCAGGCAGCGGCCTCTTGGTGATCGCACCGGAGTGCGTGGGGCCACGGCGTGAAGGTTCCGCTGCCGTGCTCCACCAACAGCCGTCTGCCGTGGGCAAGTACCCCGCGTGGCCGTAGCCCGGTCAGGCTCGCCGTCGTGTACGCGGCGCTCAGACTGCCCAGGTCGTGGACGGTGCCGATCCTGAACAGTGACTGGGTCTCGGCGATGGCCTCGTGGTCACCTGCGCGGATGACCACGCGCAGATCAGGGGCGACTGCCCGTGCGGCGACGGCGACCGCGATGTTGTCCAGGTCGTCGGAGGCGACGGCGGCCATGGCCTGAGCGGCGTGGAGGCTGAGCTTGCGCAGTACGAACCTGTCGGTGGCGTCGGCGATGAGGACGGGAACACCGAGGGCCTTGGCCAGCCGGAGGTTGGGGGCGGCCGGGTCCCGTTCGACCGCGATCACGCCGATGCCGAGGTCCTGCAACCGGGTGCACAGCCGCAGCCCCACCTGCCCGAGCCCGACGACCACCACGTGGCCCGCGCGGGGAAGGGCCCGGGGCCCCACCATGCCGATCGAGCGGGGCGCCAGGAGCCGGTCCACCATGCCGGCGGTGAAGACGGCCGTGAAGACGATGGTGATGAGCATCGCGAATGCGGCGAACATCAGATAGGCGCTCGATCCGTGCGCGGACGCGGGGCCGACGGCAGAGACGGTGCGTACCGCCTCGAAGAAGGCCTCCACCGGTGGCCGGTGGTTGAGGGTCACGGCCCAGGACCAGTCCGCGAGCAGCACGGCGAGAAGTCCGGCGAGACCGGTCAGCATGATGCGGGAGCTGCCGTCGTGGGGACGGAGCTGGCCTCTGATCTTCCCCAGCCAGGCCCGCCACCTCAGGGAACGCGGTGGCCGGTACGTCTCCAGACGCACGCCGTCGTCTTCCCAACGGGCCCCGATGTGGCCCGAGGACGTGCGGTTGAGGGCCAGCAGGTCGGGTTGGAGGCAGGCGGCCAGCAGGGCTGGGGCAGCGACCTCGGCCGGCGAGGTGACGTGGCAGTTGGGAACCACGCGCACGAGTTGCTCGGCGACCGTCCGGTCGAAGACGGTCACCACCAGCATGACGCCTGGACAGATGTGCTCGACCGCGAGCGCGTAGCGCAGGGACTCGACGTCGTCGTCGAAGAGGATCGCGACCCCCGCGACCTCGATTCCCGTCAACTCCTGGTCCAGCGCCCGGCGCAGATCCGCGTCCGTGGGCTGTGCCAGGTGGCGCACCGTGTGTCCCGCCGACTGCAGGAAGCCGCAGACTCTGCGCGCTTCATCGCTGCCGATGACGACGAAGTACCGCTCCGGCGCCTGGTTTTCGGGTCGCGGTCGCGGACCGTCTGAGGGATGCGGCAATGCGTCGGGCTCGGCGGTGGCGACGCCGTCGAGGGATTGCTCAGAGATCGAAGGCACAGTCATCAGATCGATAGGGGTCGCAGTCGAGGCAGCGGGAGGACTGGCAGCCTGGGCAGTTGGTGAGCAACCGGCCGCAGTGGCACCTGAGATCGTTCGGGTCGGCGGACCGGCCGCGCACGGCCGGGCCGGAGTGGGTGATGCCGGTGGGCGGCGGAACGGGTTGCCTGCCGTCAGCGTGCACGGTTCTACTCCCCTCGGATGGTGGCGCGGCACTCCAGTCAGGACCGGCCCTTCCCAGCCGGGGCCGGCCAGGCGCTGCCGGTACCGGCCGGAACCGGCCCCCTTGAACCGGTCGGGGGCCGGTCGGAGGACCGGCCGACGAGGAGTGCCGGGGGCCACCCAGCGCTGAATCTCGCGTATGCCGAAGGTAGGAGCGGCTCGTCCTCCGCACCATGGACAGACGCCACGCTCTCGGCGCCCGCGCTTCAGACATGTGCTCAAACGCAGCAGTAGCGGCCGGCTGCCAGGGGCCACATGCGTCACCGGGCGGCGGGTGCGGATGCGGATGCGACAAGCGGGCCGCGGCCTCGGACACGACAGCCCCAGCGCTGCAAGGTTTTCTCCCCGGCGCCCCTGCTCGTGCCCTTCAGGTGAGGCCTTCGCGCTCGCGGGGTGGCACTCGTCGCTGCCGAACAGGTACGTCTCGATGAACACGTGCCGACGCGTACGGCCGACTACACTCAGGCACTGCGCCGTGCCGTCCCTACGTGGCGCGCACAGCACAGCCGACACACACCGTCTGACCAGCTCGCCGACCACCTGGACGACCACCTCGACGACCAGGGGGACCTGACGATCTCCTGAACATCTGCCCTGTTCCTGGAACCGCCGCCGAAGATTTGTGCCGTTGAGGGCGGCCCCACACGACCGGTGAGTGACCGATGAATGACCGGTGAGTCCCCCTCGCCGCATCCTCTCCTTGCGCGGAACGTCCCCTTCCGCGCCTGCGGGCGGGTCGGCCGAGATGAGATGACAAGGAGCGTGCACACCGTGGACCAGGAGTACGTGAGCGCCACCCTGACCGTCGCCGTGCCCGCCGCGAAGGTGTTCGCGGTGCTGGCGGACCCGACGGCCCATTCTGCGATCGATGGCACCGGCTGGGTTCAGGAAGCCGTCGACCGAGCGCCGCTGACCGAAGAGGGACAGATTTTCCGGATGGCCATGTACCACCCCAACCATCCACACGGTGACTACCAGGTGGCCAACAAGGTCCAGGTACTCGACCCGCCGCGCACCATCGGCTGGCTGACGGGGCAGGAGAAGGACGACGGCACCCTGGAGTTCGGCGGCTGGACCTGGCGCTACGACCTCGCGCCGCTCGGCCCCTGCGAGACCGAGGTCACGCTCACCTACGACTGGTCCGCGGTGCCGCAGTCCATCCGGGAGTACCTCCAGTTCCCACCGTTCGCCCCTGAGCACCTCACCAACTCGCTGCACCACCTGGCCGTGCTTGTTTCCGGCAGGTGATGTCATCACACCGAAGTTGAGATAGCCGGTGCGCCGGAATGCGTACGTCTCCGTCCACCGGCACTACCTTTGTGACTGGCATCAGCGCTGTGTCCCGCGCAGCCCGAATCGCCGGCTCACCCAGTCACCGACTCACCCACTCCCCCACTCACCGGGGGACGCGAGGTCAGCTGTCCCAGCGAGGAAGCCGCGGGCGCCGCGGAGCCTGGTGCGCAGTTTCCGCTGCACGAGCAGGATCCCGGTCTCCGCTGCGGCCTTCGCCGCTCCGTACGGGGTGAGGGGGTCGGGGAGGCAGGACTCGTCGTAGTGGACACGCGATCCGGAGAAGACCGCGTCGCTGGAGACGTGCACGAGGTGGCTGCCGACTCTCGCCGCCGCGATCGCCAGGCGGACGGGGCCCTGGGCCGTGACCGCCCAGTCCTCCTTTCCGCTGGAAGCGTTGACGACAACATGTGGGCCGACCTCGGTCACGACCGCGTCCACGCGCCCAGGTTCCCGTAAATCCAGGTGATGCCACGCGACGTGAGCGGCATTGCCAGGTCTTGTCGTGCACGTCGCCACTGTCGGTTGCCCGGCCGCTGCTGCCTGGCGGATCAGTTCAGCGCCCAGGAAGCCGCTACCGCCGATGATCAGAATCGTCACGATGTGACACCGTAGACCCGTCCTTGATGTCCAAGGCCTGTGAAGCTGGCCGGTGTCCAGGGGCCTGTCGACGCTCCGAAAATACCTTGCTGCGGCTGGCGTCAGGTTGGTACCGTCCTGCGGCGCAGGAAGCGTACGTGATCTTGGACAGGGAGGTTGATGAATATGGCCGCCGACGGCCCCCTTCAGCATGCCCTCGTCCGGTCCGCGCGTTAGCAGAGCGCGGTCCGGGTCGTTCCAACGACCAGGAGAATCACGTGAATTCCGCCATCTCATCAGCCCCCGCAGAGCTGACCACCGACCGCCTTCGTCTCCGGCCCTGGACCATGGCCGAGGCCACCGCGGTCGTCGACGACACCAGGTCGCCCCACTGGGCCGATGACTTTCCCGCCGACGGCGACCGCGTCATCGCAGGCTTCTTCGACCGGCACCCGGCCTGGCTCGGCGCATACGGCCACCGTCTGATCATCGAGCGCGACAGCGGCCTGGTGGTCGGCTCCATCGGGCTGTTCTGGCCGCCCAACGAGGGCATCCTCGAAATCGGATACGGCATCGTGGCCTCCCGCCGCGGCCGCGGCTACGCCCCCGAGGCCACTCGGGCGCTCGCCGCCTTCGCACTCACCGCGCCCGATGTCCATACCGTCGTCGCCAACGTGGAGTTGTCCAACCCGGCCTCCGTCCGCGTACTGGAAAAGGCCGGCTTCCACCGATGGTCCACTGAAGAGAACGTGGCCCACTTCAGGATCACGAAACCGGAGCAGCACTAACGATCACCAGTGGGTCGGCGGCCTGCCCGTCGCCGGCCCACTGCCTCGGGACCAGGCTGCGAACGTGCCGAGCAGAGCCGAGCGGACCAGGGCGCTGCTGGAGTTCACGAACTACCTGATGCCTTGTGCGCGGGCGTTGGCCAGGAGCGCCCGCAGCCCGTTGGTGTCATACCCCGTGAGCTTGCCCATGGTGGCGGTGGTCTTGTAACCGCCGTTGGGACTGCACATGATCGGGGTGTTGCCGTAGCTGGTGGCCACGCACTCGTAGTCGGCGAGCTTGCCGTCACGGTTGAGGTCGGCGTTCGGATGGTCGAGCCCGAGGACGTGCAACGGTTCGTGCACCACGGTGTTGCGCAGCTTGTAAGTGGCGATCGGATACCCGGTCCAGTACTCGGAGTCGTAGGCGACGATGCCGCCGATGCCTAAGCCCTTGGGCGGGTTGGGGCAGGGCATGCCCTGGCTGAATCCGGCGCGCCCCAAGGGCCGGTACAGCTCGGTGATCTGTACGTGATAGGCGGGGCCGCACTTGGCCGGGTTGACGGGTTCGACGCCGCCGAGCTTGAGGTGCAGGCCGGCTGCGTTGACCTGGGCAACGGCCGGCCCGAGGAGTGGCGTGTATCGCTTCCGCAGGGTCTCGGTGGCGAAGGTGATCGTGTAGGTCTTGCTGGGCGAGGCCGAAGTGACGCCGAGTTGCGTGGTGAGCTTCCAGCCGACGCCGGCCGTGGTGAGAGCGGCGGCGTGGGTCGGTCCCCCAACGAGGGAGAAGGTGGCGGCGAGGGCAGCCACCACAGCGCAAGAACGCGTCCGTCTGAGCATGTGCGTGGGCATCATTCCTCCATATGCAGTTGTGGGGGGATACATCCGGTGAACACCTGATGCGAAGTCTCCACGAAAGAGACACATGTGCGAGGCGTTTCGTTACAAAATTAGCCGAGGCTTTTTACGAGTTGCCGCGGGAACAGCGCCGCAGAGCACCTGGCCGAACCCCGCTGCGGCGAGGCCGTCCCGCGCCTCGCTCCCTGCGGGCCGGTGCCTCGCACGTTCACGCTCCGTCCCGCCCGTCGACGCCTGTCGCGTCCCTGCGCGGCGTTCCAGCCAGGGTTCATCTCTGCAGTTCAGAGGCAGTACGAGCATTCCAGCGTCCCATGTTTGGCGGTGATCGTGGCGGTAGGGACGGAGGGCGTCGCAAGCTCGGAACGGCAAGCGCCGACGACTTCCTGCCGAACGGAGACACCATGCAGAGCCGCTTCCGGCCGTGCCGGTGGTGCCGTGCCGATGTCACCGACGTGGTGGCCCTGGCGGTGTTCGCCGTGTCAGCAGCGACCGTCTTCTTCCTGGTCGTCAGCTGACTTTGACGGCACGTATGCCGAGACGCACGCCCGTCACGTAGACGACCGGAACCGATCGAACGAGAAAGCACCCACTCACCATGCGCATCGCCCGTTACAGAACCCGCCTCGTTGCCTCCGCTGCCGTCCTGGCGGCCGCCCTTTCTCGGACCGCTTGCGGGAACGACAGCAAGGACACCGGCAGCAAGGACACCGGCAGCATGACTCCGGTCGCGTCTTCCCAGACCACGGCCTCCGGCGAGGGTGCCCTGCCCTCGCCGGATGCGAAGGGCAAAGCCGGGGACGGTGGTTCGTCGAAGAACGCGTCGAGGGCCTCCGGCAGCGGAAACGGCCACCCGAGCGGACCCGGTCAGGCCGCCGGCAAGGGAACCGGCAAGCGAACCGGCAAGGGATCCGGCAGCCACGCGGCCATTGCGGCCTGCACCGGCGCGCAGGTCAAGGTCACCGTGACCAAGGTCAATCGCCCCCTCAACCACCTGCTGCTCACCGCCACCAACACCGGCTCCATGCCCTGCTACGCCTACGCCGCGCCGTATCTGCGCTGGGACGGCGCACAGGCCGCCACGGCCTTCTTGGACAAGTCCAGGCCGCAGGCCGTGGTCACGCTTGAGCCGGGCAAGTCGGCGTACGCAGGGATCATGTACCAGTCCGCAGACGGGTCAGGCAACAGCGCGTACACGGCCCGCACGCTCGGCGTGCTGTTCGCCAACCGGGCGGAAAACGGCTCCACCGGCCCGGCCGTGCGGCTGGCGCTGCCCAAGGGCGGTATCACCACCGACAGTTCGGCATAAGTCACCTACTGGCAGCCCACCGCTGAGCTCGCCCTGTCGTGGTGAGAGAGCGTCGCTGACTTCGAGCGGGTCCCGGGGCCGGCGTAGGTGCGTCGGCCCCGGGATCAGCCGTTCTCCTTCGGGGCCGGGATCCACTCGTTTCCGCCCAGCGGGTAGTCGTACTGAGGTCGGCCTGCCAGCCCACTGGTGTGGAACGCCTCCCCGTTGTCGTCGATCCGGAGCGTTCCACGCCGGTTCCCGCTGGACCACTCCAGTTCCATGTACCACCGCACATCGCGGGCTCCGGCCCGCGCAACGACCTTGAGGACTTCAGGGTCCCGCTTGCTGACCTTGTAGGGGAAGTCCCGCTGTCCGTTCTGCGGCACGATCCGTGGCTGCGGCGCGTCCAGAGAAACATCGAACGACTTGGGCCCGATGCCACCGCCACAGCCCACGCCCATGCTGTAGGCGGTCCAGGCCGGTGGCGCCGAACTGCCCACCACGCGCACCCTCAGGGCGTGCAGGATCACCGTGTTGTCGCCGGTGCCCTGCACCGAGACCTGCACCATCTGGCTGTCCGCGGAGATCGCACCCAGCGCCGAGATCCAGGCCCGGGCCCGCTGTTCGACGGGCGGCGGGGGCATGTCGCCCGGGTCCCGGTCGACCAGGTAACGCTGGCTGCACGGGTCCTCCCAGGTGTAGGGGCGGACGTCCACACTCACCGGGAGTCCGGCCAGATCAGGCGCGGCTGGGCCGTTCGCCCGGTCGTCGGATCCGTCGGGCGCCTTGCCGTCGTGCTTACGGGGAGAGGACGGGGAGGGGCTCGCGTCGCCCGCTCGGGGCGGTTTCGCAGATGCCGCCCGGCCGCCCTCGGTCGTCGTCGCCTTGCTACTGCTCTTCGCCCTCGTGGGCGCCTCGGCTGCGGTCGCACGGCCGTCGCCGGCATCGGAGGCGAGTCCAGCGATCAGCGCGGCGGACCAGTTCGTCCGGCGTCGCCCGGCACAGCCGTGCCAGCCGCTCCAGCGGTGCGTACTCCGTCGGAACCGCGTCGCCGTTGCAGTAGCGGTGCAGCATCGACGTGCTCATGTGCAGCCGCTTCGCGAGCACCCCGTAACTGTGTCCGGAACGGTCCTTCCACTCTTTCAGCAGCGCCGCGACCGCTGCCGCTTCCTCAGCCGCCCCCACCGTTACCCCCTCCCCGCCCGCGCGCACCGCACACGTGCAGTCCCCCGACATCGACCGCTCCGACCGCTGCGACCGCTCCGACCGCTGCGACCGCCCCGACGACGCCAACTCCCGCGCCACGTTCCTGATTCCCCGGGTGGCCGATCCGCTGGTGACCGTGCGCATCCTCTGATCTGCGTCGCCCACTACGTACGGATCATGTTCGCACCGATCCGCTGGGCCGCCGACCGGACCTCGGGGAGACGAAAGACATCTCGCCAGGCCGTCAGGGCTTCGATGGCGGTCTCAGCTCGTCGAGTTGGGCAGTGCGACGTGCACATCGTCACAACCCTCTGGCCGTAGGGGTGCGTTACCCGGTACGGACCGGCGTCGTAGACCTCGCGGCGCACAGGAGGGTCAGGCCCGGCCCGCCCGGGCGGGGTCGGTGCCGCCACCCCCATGGAAGGTGGCCGGGTGGACCCTCCCCTCACCCCACCCCGCCTCGGGAGCGTGCTGACGCCGGTGATGAGCGTGCCACCGTCGCTGGTGAAGCCGGGTCCGCACAAGGGAAAGGGGACGAGGGGCCGTCGGCCGTGCGTTACCTGCACGCATACGCGGTCTCACTCGCTGGCGGCGTTCAGCATGTCCCGCACTCGCGTGACCGCCCACGGGGCGTCCTCCACCGGCCAGCTCGCGCTCAGCCCCTCAAGCATGGCGCGATGATCCTCGATGACCTCTTCCCCCCTCAGCCCCCATGCCGCAGCGGCTTGAAGCTCCGCCTCGGGGCAGCGCGTCGCCCGCACCAGCGCGTGCACGGAGCTGGTCCCCGGAGACTCATCGAGCAGTTCCAGGGCCCGGAGGCGGTCGTGCAACGGCACGTTCTCGTCGCAGGCGACGTTTCCCAGCGCCTCGACGAGCCGTAGGTCGGCCTCCTCCGCGTCGTTGAACACCGCTTCCACCGCATCCAGAGCCCGCTGGCGGACGTGATCGCTCGCGGCGGCCGCCACGACGTCGGCCAGCAGGGACGGCTCTTCCGCGGTCACGACGTCCAGCGCCGACAGGGCCGCGAGGTGTGTGGCCTCGGGCCCGTACCTCTCGCTGAGCTCGGCCGGTGAGGGAGACTGCCGCAGCACCTCCCGGATGCGGTCCAGGACGAGCGGCCTCTCCGGTTCACGTGCTTTCGCGCCGCCCCGCTTCACGGCGCCGCCGGGACTCCACCAGTGGTCGAGGGCGATGCCCACGGCCGCCTGGTCGTCGCTTTCGAGCAGCGTGCGAAGCGCCTGGTGGTACGACTCGTCCACCGTGGGAGCCCTCAGCCTTTTGTGAGCGCGATACAGGTCCGGGTCCGCCAGCCGGTGTCCGGTCCAGTGGACGCTGTGCGGCTTGCCGAAGATCAGCTCGATGGGGTCCTGGCCCCAGGGGCGCCGGGGTGGCTGGTCGCCCCAGCTCTCGGCGGCCTCCTCCAGGAGGGCGCGGTGCCGGTCCAGGCCCCCCGTCTTGACCAGGAAAGGCCGCGTGGGCCTGCACCTCCGGCTCACCCTCGCGGAGCGCCCGGAGGAGAACGTCGTCCGCGTCCGCGCCGAGGCTGTCGGCCAGGACGCGGATCGCCGTCTCCTTCGTGAGGGAGAAGCCGACGGACCGGTCGAAGACCAGGTCGCCCAGCGCGGCGACGAGCCTCTCGTCCTTCGCCCCGGCCGCCTCGAACACGCCGGACGCCATCCAGATGGCCTCCGTGCGCACCTCGTCCGAGTCCGTGCGCCTGAGAACGTCCAGCAGGAGGTCGGCGTCGCCGGGCTCGGCGTGCCGCGCTCCGATCATGTTCAGCGCGCTCACCTCGGCCGGAGATATCGGCCGTCGGAGCACCTCACGAGCCCTCGCCAACACCTCGGGCAGGTAGTCCTCGGCACGATGCTCGTCCTCCAGGACGCGACGCAGGCCCTCCGAGGACTCGTAATGGTCGAGTGCGATGCCCACGGCGACCGGGGCATGACTGCGGAGCAGGGTGGCGAATGCGTGCAGGCATCCCGCGTCGCTGACCGGGAACCTCAGCTCGTCATGGGCCTTGCGGAGTACCGGATCGTCCAGCTCGGTGTCTTTCCAGTACGTGCTGAAGCCCTCGCACACTTCGCGGCGAATGCGCCCGGCCTCCCAACCCGCTTCTTCCGGCCAGGACTCCACGAGCCGTCTGACACGGTCACGGTGAACGCGGAGCCGCAGGGGTGTCGCCAGGCGACCCGCCGCGTAGACCTGGAGTTCCGGCTCGGACGACTCGCTGAGACGGACGAGGAGGTCCTCGACCGCCGGGAACCGCCCGGACCGTGTCTCCGCTTTGCCGTCAGGCACCTGCCTAACGTCCTTTGAAGAAAGGGCTGTTGAGCGACCGGCCGACCAGCCGATGGGAAGACCGGCCGGCCCGCGGCCGGTGGCCGGCTGTTCGCCCGTGCTGGACGCCTGCATCGCGACCCGCAAGCACTGACGACGCGTCACGGGTGCGCTCAGCCTCATCGATGACTCTCCTCACGCCTCAAGCATTTAGCGAACGATCGTATGCTAACTTTTGACAACCGAACGTACGCTAAATCGAGAGGGAGTCACATGCGCATCCGATGGCTGGGCTGGGCCGGAATCGAACTCGAAGCACAGGGCGAGAGCTTGGTCATCGACCTCCTCGGCCACCCCGAAGGAGTCCTGGAAGGCTCAGCGCTCACGGCCCCCCTGCCGAAAGTCACCCGCCCCCACACAGAGGGCAACGTGCTTGCCGGTCTGTGCACACATCTGCACCGGGACCACACAGACGCCGCCGCCCTCGCCCGGGCCCTGCGCCCCGGCGCACCGGTCCTGCACCCCGAGTCGTTCGGCGGCGACGACCACGAAAACCTGTGGATGCCCCAAGCCGACAGTGAACTCACCGCATCGCATCTCCCCCGGCGGGCGCTGGCGGCATGGGAGACCACCACGATCGGGCCCTTCACGAGTGCCCGCCGTCGACGGCATCGGAGACCCGCAGGTGTCATGGGCGATCGAGGCCGGCGGCAAGCGCGTCATCCACCTCGGCGACAGCATGTTCCACGGCTACTGGTGGCGCGCCGCCCACCGGTACGGCCCGTTCGACGCCGTACTGACCCCCATCAACGGACCGGCCCTCTGCTTCCCGCACTGCCAACCGCCCAGCCCCTACCCCGGGGCGCTCGACGCGGAACACGCGGCCGTCGCGACCCGATTGCTGGGGCGAAGGTGGCGATACCCATCCACTACGACGGATTCCACATCGACGGCGTCTACAGCACCCAGCCCGATGAACTGGCCCGCTTCCTCGAAGTCGCCTCCGGCGAGGCGTACGAGGTCCTCACCCCGAAACTGGGCGAAGACCTCACCCTCTGAAAGAGGTTCTGACTTCTGATCTCCGGCGGTGGCTGACGGACGCATCGGACGGGCGCGTTGAACCAGTCCATCGGACAGGCCCATCGGACAGGCCCCGCCCATAGGCCCCTCCGACAGGCCCATCGGACAGGCCCATCTGGACTGGCCCTGGGGTTTGTCCGGTGGGTCGGGTCGCCGGGCCCACCTACCTGTCGAGCTACTCGCCGCACCTGGTCCGCGGGCCCGGCCAGACCCTGCTGCTGACCGAGACGTCCACCTCGGCCTACCGGCCGGTCGAGGGGCGGTAGGTCGGCCGTGGCCGCCGCCGACGGACGGCCGCACCGGCCACGCCGGCCATGCCAGCCACTGTCCCACGCCATCCACGTCGGCCACGTCGGCCACGAGGAGCAAGGCAGCATGGTCCGTCGCCGCATCATCAGCAGAAACAAGCACCCCGCCGATTTTCGCTTGAACATCCTCGTCAGGCGGTTCAATGTCGCCTGACACCGAATCAAGGCGGAGAAGATGATGACGCAGACCGACCACGTCGACCACGAACTCATCCAGGCCGCAGCGCACGTCGCTCAGACTCGCTGCCGGGGCGACAACCACACCATGGCAGCCGCGGCCCGCGACCGGGACGGCCGGATCGTCACTGCGGTGAACGCCTACCACTTCACCGGAGGACCCTGCGCCGAGCTGGTCCTCATCGGCGCGGCAGCCGCCCAGGGCGCCTACGAACTGGAGACGATCGTCGCCGTGGGCGACCGCGACCGAGGGGTCGTTCCCCCGTGCGGAAGGTGCCGTCAGGTCCTTCTCGACTACTTCCCCGCCCTCAAGGTCATCGTCGGCAAAGGCGACCGCATCCGAACCATCCTCATCACAGAGCTGCTGCCAGAGAGCTACGTCTGGGCCGACCACCAGCTCGCCGATGAGTGAACCGCGCCACTGACTCACCGCCCCACCGACTCACCAAACGACTCCTTCTGGTCCGCCCGATGACCTGAACGAACGTTTTACGCCCCCGCATTGAGGCTGTGACGCATGGCGTCGAAGGCGCGTTGCACGCACCGGGGCAGCTCCGCGGGGATGCACTGGGGCAGCCACTCGTCCAGGGCACACCGCCAGGTAGCCACGCAGAACTCAATGAGCAGTCGGGCTTCCAGCGTGTCCGGTGCCCCGAGTTGGCGGGTGATTCCTGCCTGGATCTCAGCGCAGTGCCGTAGGGAGTGCCCCTGCAGCGACGGCGATTGCTCGATCAACCGCACTGTGGCCGCGAACCGGGGAAACCAGTCCTCGTCCATGCGCCCGAGGCTCGTCAGCAGCGCGTCCCGGAACTCATCGACCAGGCGCCCGGTCTGCTCGCTCTCCTCCATGACCTCCAAGCAGGTACTCCACAGCTGTTTGACAGCGGTGAGCGTCACGTCCTCCTTGGACCGGTAGTTGCGGAAGAAGGTTCGTCGCGAAACCTCCACCGCTTCGAGGAGCGCTTCGAGAGGCGTGTTGTCGAAGCCGCTCTCGGTGAACAGCGACACAGCGGTTTCCGCCAGCGCTTGGCGGGTGCGCAGCTTCTTGCGCTCACGCAAGGAAGCGGGCTGCGGGGCGGTCGTCATACGGCCCAGCTTACCGTTCACGCTCCCGACGAGCATGTGCTTCAATGGCGCAAACGCCACACTGTGGCACTTCCGCTTGAGGAGGCGGGCACATGCGAGCACTCGTCATCGACCACAGCGCAGCAACGCACCTGTCGCTGTCCGAGACTTCAGATCCGATACCTGCACCGGACGAGACCCTGGTGAAGGTCACAGCGGTTTCCCTCAACCTTGGCGAGGTCAAAGGCGCCACCAACCCGGAGACGCCGGACGGCACCGTGATCGGCTGGGATGCCGCGGGTGTCGTGGTGAAGGCAGCGGCCGACGGGTCGGGGCCGGCCGAGGGCACCCGCGTCGTCACCCTCGGCGCCGCGGCGGGGTGGGCGGAGCTGCGCGCGGTCCCGGCCACCCTGCTCGGTCAGGTGCCGGACGACGCCGACCTGGGCGCCGTGAGCACGCTCCCGGTGGCCGGACTCAGCGCCCTGCACGTGCTGCGCCGTATGGGCCCACTTCTCGGCCGCCGGATAATGATCACCGGCGCGTCCGGCGGTGTCGGCCGCTTCGCGATCCAGCTCGCCGCTCGTGCGGGGGCGGAAGTGGTGGCCATCAGCGGGGACCCCGCGCAGGCGGACGGCCTGCGAGCGATGGGCGCACACGAGGTGCACACCGATCCGGCCGCCGTGGACCGGCCCGTACGTGCCGTGTTGGACAACGTCGGCGGACGACAACTGGTGGACGCCTTCGCCGCTTTGGAGGCGTACGGCACGCTGGTCAGCGTGGGGCGCGCGTCCGAGGCCGACGCGGTCCTCCCGCCCGCAGCGCTGCTGGGTACCGAGGGACGGCACGACAGATCGATCCGCACGTTCTTCCTCTTCGGCGACCCCGCCACGGACTTCTCCGCAGACCTGACGTGGCTCGCCGCCGAGGTAGCCGCAGGCCGCCTCGACCCGGGCATCAGCTGGCGCGGCCCGTGGGACCGCCACGACGAAGCAGTCCAGGCGCTGCTCGGCCGCCGCCTGCACGGCAAAGCGGTGCTGGACGTCGGCTGACCTTGCATCCGGCCTCCGTGGTGGGCATCACCGGTTCAACGGCAGCGGCTCAGCGGCTCAGCGTGACCTGCCGGGTCGTCGCGGTGCACTGCAGTATCGTCCGCGCCCACCGGCACGCGGCCGGGGCCCGTCGAAGGGGCCCCGGCCGGCGAGCCGCACGACCATGCCTATAGGCACCCAACCGGTAGGGGACGGTTGCGAGGTGGAGGGCGGGGGGGGCGGGAGTGCGGGGTGCAGGAGTGCGGGAGTGCAGCCTGGAGTGCTCGACGTACCCTTCAGCGCACAGCCCCTCGCGGCGTCGGCACGGCGCGTCCGCCGTGCCTCACCGTCGCCCGCCGAACTCCCAGTCATGGACCTCTGTGTCCGCGTACCGATCCGGAGCCAGCACGGCGCGTGCCGCGTCCGGGTCAGGGGCCCGCACCAGCGCTACCGTGCCCACCCAGGTGGTGGCGTCGTCGGACAGCAGCGGCCCGAACGCGATCAGCTCGTCCCGGTCGGGCGGCAGCGTGGGCTCGGTGGCCTGCTCCGGGCCGAGACCCAGCACCAGGTACCGATTGCCATCGGTCCGGCCGCCGGGGAAATCCCACATGGTGCGCCCCAGCATGTTGCGCCACCGACGCAGCAGCACGTCCCGGTACACGCCGGCCTGGTAGTTGGGCTCGTCGAAGGCGAACGCGCGGGCGGCACCGGGATCGGGCAGGCCGACGATGTGCACGCTCCCGGTAGGCGTGTCGCCGTCGCTGGCGAACGTCGGGCCGCGAGCGATCAACTCGTTCGCGTATCGGTCCATATAGGACCAGTGCTCCTCCAGCAGCTCCTCGCGCAACGCCACGGAGCCGGCCCGATCACGGTGGTAGCAGAAGAACTCCATGACCAGAGATCATTTCCCGACGCGGGGCAGCTCCTCAACCGGCTTTCGGGGGGGAGGCCACCAGGGCACCACGCACCAGGCACCAGGCTTTCGGGGGGGCCACCAGGGCACCCGGCACCCGGCACCCGCGGCACCCGGAGGCCTTCCACGATCAGCACGGCTCCGTTGCCACGGCCCCAGGCACCCGCTGCCCGACCTCAGCGGTGACCACCATGGGCGTGTCAGCGTCGGCCTGCGCGAGCAGGGCACCGCCTGGGGCCACAGCCCCTCCCCCCTCGTCGTTCTCCTCTCCCCCCGCTGGCAGCACCCTCACCGGTCGTGGGCCATCGTGGGGCCCGTCCAACAGCCCTGGGCTCCGGGAGGGGGACGCGGGGGTTCGACGGTGGCGGTGACGCGGCCGGTGGCATGGGAGGCCGAAACAGTGCGCCCGGGCGGGATGGCAGGATGGTGGCATGGTGACATATCAGCCGTGGACCGGACTTCACGGCGACCTGCTGGCGGCCAAGGAATCGGTGTACGACCCTAGCGGTTTCGCCTGCTCACTGCCGGTGCCCGAACCGGAGAGCAGCGAGTACGCGGCGTGCGCGTTCACGCTCGATGGCCGCTCGGTGCGGTTCCGCGTGGCCAAGACCACGCCGACGAAGGTGGGCCAGTTCGTCACCGTGTGGCAGCGGTCCGAGGAGGGGCCGATCCGGCCCTTCGACGCCGACGACGGGGTGGACCTCTTCGTCATCAGCAGCCGCGACGACGACGGCTTCGGACAGTTCGTGTTCCCGCGCGAGGTGTTGTGCGAGCGCGCCATCGTCTCCCGCGACGGCGCCGGCGGGAAGCGCGGATTCCGCGTCTACCCGCCGTGGGTGACCACGACCAACCGACAGGCCCGCAGCACCCAGGCATGGCAGGTGAACTACTTCTTCCACCTCGGCCACGACGGGCCTGCCGACCTGACGCGCGCCGGCGCCCTCTACCACCCGTAGTGCCTGCTACGACGCCACGGCGGTCGCCCACCCCGGCCACCCCGTAGCAGAGCCGGCCGGTCCGGCGTCCCGTTGGGGCGGGGCGCCGGACGGGGGGATCGTGGCTCCTGTCAGCTCGTGTGGACCTTCAGCGCCGTCCGGGCGGCGGACTCAAGCGCGCCTTCGATCCAGGCGGGCTTGATGGAGGTGTGGTCCCCCGCGAAATGCAGCGGCCCCTCGGATGTGGGGACGTCAGGGAACAGTTCCGTGTGCTGGCCGGGGAGGAGCACAGACGCCTCACCGTAGGCGTAGTGGTCGCGCATCCATGACTGGGTCTTGCCCTTGTTGGTGAAGAAGACCTCGCACCGGCGGCCGAAGACTGCCTGCACTCCGGCGAGCGCACGCAGATACCGCTCGTCGTCCGCGAAGGCGTCCCACTTGAGGGCGTCGTCGGACCAGCTGTAGGACGCGAGGACGATGCCTCCGTCGCTGCCCTCCATGGGGTGCGCGTGCTCGAAGTACATGAAGCGGTTGGCGTTGTCGCTCACGTTGCCGCCGCCACGGACATGAGCGGCCTCCGGCTCGTTGTGGCCGACGGGACGGAAGACGGCGAAGCACTTCTTGAGTTCGTCGGGAGTCGTCACCCCCAGAGCCTTCACGGACTTGTGGGCGCCGAGGTACGTGCCGGTCTTGACCGTGCCTGCCTTGTACTTGTCGTAGAGGCCGTCCTCGATGGAGTTCAGCGCCTCCTTCCACTGTGCCTCGGTGAACTCCCACCAGCGCTGGGAGAACTCCAGCAGCACCTTGGTCGCGGCGTCGTAGTGCAGTTCCGTGATGGCCCGGCGCTTGCCGTAAGTGAGCGGAGGCTCGAAGGTCACATGACGCAGGCCGGAGAAGGGGACGGTGATGATCGCCTCATCGCCCTCGAAGACCTCCGTGGCACCGCCCTTGCCGGTCTGGCACTCCTCGGAAACGGTGTGCACCCTCACCTTGCCCGCGTGGCGCTCGATCCGTACGGCGCGCCTGTTGAGACTCACCTTCCCCTTCACCGGCTTGTACAAGGCGTCGGCAAGCAGCGCGGTGCCGCCCTTGATCTCCCAGAACCTGGTCTTGGGGTCGATCAGCGCGCTGGACAGGAAGCTGTGCGTGAAGGAGAGGTGCAGGCGCGAGGTCAGGTTCTGGATGGTGCCGATGAGGTCGATGGTCCTGGTGTCGAGCTTGGCGACTTCGGTGAGGTATCGGTACATGGACCAGTGGCCGTACTTCTTCAGGACCTCGGCCCACCCGTCGACGAGGGCCGTCCCCTGCTTTCCTCGAATGAGCTGGTGTACGGGTTCGAGGGCCTGCGCGAGGATGGCGGAGGCGGTCTTCGTGCGGTGGGGGCCCGTGACACCGAAGGTGTCGTTGATCTTTTCAGGGTTCTTCTCGTAGTCGGCCCGGCGCATGTGGATGCCGTTGACGTGGATCCAGGCCCGGTTGGCCGGCTTCGTCGGGTCGTCGACGTCCACATCCACCAGGTAGAACTCCTGGAGCGTGAGGCCGAACTTCTTGATCAGCGCCATGAGGAGGGGATGGCTGCCCGGTAGCCGCATGGCGCCGGCTTCGGCGTACTGCTGGGGGTCGGCGAAGGGCTGTTCTCCGTTTTCGTGGCCGCCCTTGCGGAACGTCTTGATGCGGCCGCCGACGCGGTTGCCGTTGGCCTCGATCACGACGACGTCGTGGCCTGCGTGGTGGAGCAGGTTGGCGGCGAGCAGGCCGGCCGGGCCGGCTCCGACGATGAGGACCCGCTTCGTTGCCTTGGCTCGACTGGTGGGCAGGCCGTTTTCGATGGCCTTGAGGTAGGTCGGGACGAGGGGCTTGTCATGCTCGTCGTAGACGGCGATGGCCCGGGCTACGGTCGTGTACGCCTGGGGATCGGTGCCGGGTGGTACCGCGGCCGGCGCCGCCGAGGGCGCGGCGGCGGGACTCAGCGCGGTCGCGGGCGAGACGGA
The DNA here is from genome assembly GCF_040640655.1 of Streptomyces sp. NPDC021749. Lineage (NCBI taxonomy): Bacteria > Bacillati > Actinomycetota > Actinomycetes > Kitasatosporales > Streptomycetaceae > Streptomyces > Streptomyces sp. NPDC021749. The sequence goes on from NZ_JBFACE010000038.1 coordinate 59,419, forward strand.
GGCGGCGGTGAGCCCGGCGGTCAGTCCGGCAGCGAGCACCGAGGCGCCGGTTGCCGTGACCATCGCGCGTCGTGAGGGCTGCGCCTCGTGCGACCGAGGCGCAGGATGCGTGGCGGGCGAGACTTCTCCGTCCGAGGCAAGTGGCGCCTCGCTCAAGGCCTTGGTGTCGTTGTCCGTACCCGGAGTCCGCTGAGGGGTGCTCATGTCGTGTGAATTCATGGCTCATCACACTTGGCATATGAGCGCCGCAGGGCCAGTGGCTTCACACGGACGGGAACGGTAAACCACCCTCGCGGCTACATGACGGGGCGCGCGCGTCAACGACCGTACGAGAAGCGGGCGTTGCCTACCCCCCGCCCCCTCGCTGGTCAGGAGGCCGCGGGCCGGAGGCTCGGCGGCAAGGTGGTTCGGCGCGTTCGGCGGGTTCGGCGGGTTCGGCGGGTTCGGCGGCTTGAGGCTCAACCACCGGCGGCCGGCCCGGCTTCATGCGTGCTGCGCAGACATGCTGCGCGGAGGGCCGGATCCAGTCGTGCCTTGTCGATCGAACCGGCAGCGAGCAGCTGGTCTGCCGTCAGCCCCCGCGCCATACGGAGGTCGGCTCTGGTCAGGTCAGCGCCCGTCAGATCCGCATCGGTAAGGTCGGCGTGCCGCAGCTTCGCCCCGACGAGGCTGGCGTTCTTCAATACGGCTTCGTTGAGGCGCGCTTGGTTGAGGCAGCTCTTGTCGAGGCGCACCGGCTCCTCCTCCGCTCTGACACCTGTCAGGTCCGCATGGGACAGGTCCGTGTTCACCAGCCACGCACCCGACAACTTCCCCCCGCGTAAGGTTGCTTGTTGCAGATCTGCCCTGGACAGGACGGCATTGCGCAGATCTGCGCCGGTGAGGTCGCAGGTCACCAAGTCCGCCCGGAAGAAGACCGCCTCACGCAGATCAGCGCCACTCATCCGCGCGTTGTTGCATCGGGATTGCGCTGCCCCCACCCGGCGGAGATCGCACTTTTCAAGGCTGGCCCGCGCCAGTACAGCACTGGTCAGGACAGCGTCCGTCAGCACTGCCCCACTCAGCTGCGCCCGCGACAGATACTGGTGGGCCATATGAGCGCCGGCGAGGTGATATGCGCTGAGGTCGATCAGGGACGAATACAGCTTGGCGCGTCTCGTACTCAGCGCGGTCAGCGCTGCCTGGACATCGGCAGCCGGCTTCTCTGGGCCCTCGGATACGCGGGGCCGTGGCAGCACCAGGCCTGAATCCACTGCAGGCACACCCCACGGCGGGCTCTGTCCTGCCTTCGGTGCCTGACGGCGGATGAACGTACGGATGATGTGGGTGACATGCTCGGCCTGTTCCGGCGCGTCGTGGATGATCTGCTGCAGGGCGATGACGCCGCCGACACGTACGAATTCTTCGTCGGATTCCAGGCGTTCCAGGGCCTTGGAGAGCCGATCCGTCACCTGGCCGCGGCGAACGAGCCGGTAGTTGCGTGCGGTGTAGAGCAACGCGATCACCCCGCCGGCAGCAGCGCAGGCCTGAACGACGGCGAGCCGGTACTGGCCGACGGCCTGCGCGTGCTCCGCAGGTGTCAGCCCCTGGTACTGCGGCAGGACGATCGCAGAGACGGCATCCCACAAGTGCTGTCTCCACCACCAGATTGCGGCGGCCACCAACAGCGCGACGGCGAGACGGACTTGGCGGTCACGCCGGTACCGCAGCCAGACGATGAGAAAGACGGCGACACCGAGGGTCAGAAACCCGGCCGCCAGCAACCAAGCCGCGACCGTGCTACCCCTCAGCGTCTCAAGGAGCGACAGGTACACCACGGCAACGAAGGCAGAACCCGGTAAGGCGATGACAGCACCGAACACGGCGCGAACGGTGCGAACCCGTCTCTTGTATGCCACCGGTTCATTCCAGCCGAAGTACGCCCGGTGAGCGGCGGTTTGGGAAAATCGTGTCCTGGCCGCGCCGGCTCGGGCGGCGGTGCGGCGCCGCCCCCCCCCGGGCATGCATGTCCCCGGCGGGCGTCAGTTGGCGCTTCGGCCGGCCTCCTCCGTACCCACCGTGCGGTCCAAGTCGGCGCCTACTCGGCTCGCCAGGCCGATCGCCGCAGGGCCGGACCTCAGCTGGGCGCATCGTGGGGGCTGTCGGATCGGCAGCCCGTCCGCACCGGAGATGCCTGTCGAACGCCCGTGGCAAAATCAGCGGGTGCAGATCGGGATGCTGGGTCCATTGGAGGTTCGCAGGAACGACGGCCGCTCGGTCGACGTGCCGGGGGCGCGGCTGCGCGGACTGCTGATCGCCCTCGCGCTCAAGCCGGGTCAGGTGGTCCCGAAGGCGTCGCTCGTCGATTGGATCTGGGGTGAGTCCCCTCCCGCCGATGCGACGAACGCCCTGCAGCGTTTGGTTTCCCGGCTGCGGAAGGTCCTGCCGGACGGGGTCGTCGAGGGGCAGACGGACGGCTACCGGTTGGCGGTGGAGCCGGACGCCGTCGACGCCGTGCGGTTCGAGCGGCTCGTCACCGCGGGCCAGGCACGCACCGAGGACCTCTCCCGGCGGATGCGGCTGCTGCGCGAGGCCCTGGAACTGTGGCGCGGTGCCGCCCTGCAGGACGTCGGTCTGCAGGACAGCGCCGCGTTCGACACCGCGGTCCTCCGGCTCGAAGGGTTGCGCCTGACCGCCACGGAGGAGCGGGTCGATGCGGAGGTCACCCTCGGTCGCGGTGCGGAGCTGGTCACGGAGCTGACCGATCTGGTGGCCGCGCACCCGGTGCGGGAGCGGCTCGTCGCCGCGCTGATGCGTGCCCTCGTCGCGGCCGGTCGTGACAGTGAGGCGCTGCTGGTGTACCAGCGCGCGAGGGAGGCCCTGGCCGACGCGCTGGGCGTCGATCCCTCTCCGGAGCTGGCCGCGTTGCACATCGCGCTGTTACGGGGCGAGTTGGGGCGGAGGGAGACGAGTCGCGAGACCAACCTGCGGGCCGAGCTGACCAGTTTCGTCGGCAGGGGCGCCGATGTCGCCGCGGTCCGTGAGCTCATGGCCGAGCACCGGCTCACCACCGTCATCGGGCCGGGTGGCTCGGGGAAGACCAGGCTGGCCACGGAGACCGCGCGCACGCTGCTCGGTGATCTGCCGGACGGGGCCTGGCTGGTGGAGCTCGCCGCCATCGGTGCGGACGACGATGTGGCGCAGGCGGCGCTCGCCGGGCTGGGCCTGCGGGACGCCCTGCTCGGCGGGGCCCCGAACGCGGAGCTGACCGACCGGCTGATCGCCGCGGTCCGCGAGCGGGAGGCGCTGCTGATCCTGGACAACTGCGAGCACGTGATCGAGTCGGCGGCGGTGTTCGCCCACCGGGTGCTCGGGGAGTGCCGGCGGCTGCGGATCCTGGCGACGAGCCGGGAACCGCTGGGCATCACCGGTGAGGCGCTGTGGCCGGTCGAGCCGCTGGCCCTGCCGCAGGGGGACGCGGGCCCGGGAGAGATCGCGTCCTCACCCGCCGTCCGGCTGCTGCGGGACCGGGCCCGGGCGGTGCGCCGGGATCTCGCGGTCGACGCCGCCACGCTGGCGACGATGGTGCGGGTCTGCCGGGCGTTGGACGGGATGCCGCTGGCGATCGAACTGGCCGCGGCCCGGTTGCGCACCATGTCCCTCGACCAGCTGGCCCACCGTCTCGACGACCGGTTCCGCCTGCTGACCAGCGGCAGCCGCACCGCGTTACCGCGGCACAAGACGCTGCGCGCGGTGGTCGACTGGAGCTGGGAGCTGCTCACCGACGCCGAACGGAGGGTCCTGCGCAGGCTCTCGGTGTTCTCCGGCGGGGCGAGTCTGGAGGCGGCCGAACGGGTCTGCGCGGGCGACGCGGTCGAGCCGGAGCAGGTGCTCGAACTGCTCACCGCGCTGACCGAGAAGTCGCTGCTGCTCGTCGAGAGCGACGGCGCCCCGCGCTACCGGATGAGCGGCACGATCAAGGAGTACGCCCGGCACCGGCTCGCGGAGGCGGGGGAATCGGAGCCGGCGCGCCATGCCCATCTCGCCTACTTCACCGAGCTCACCGAGACCGCGGAGCCGCATCTGCGCCGCGCTGAGCAACTGGACTGGCTGGCCGCGCTGGGGGCCGAGCACGACAACATCGGTTCCGCGATGCGTGGCGCGCTCGCGGCCGGCGAGGCGCAGGCGGCGATGCGGCTCGCGGCGGGCGCCGGCTGGTACTGGTGGCTCAGCGGGCACAAGACCGAGGGCATCGAGCTGATCACCGCGGCCGCCACGGCGCCCGGGGAGGCTGCCGACGAGGTCCGGGCCATGGCGTACGCGCTGGTCGTGCTGTTCGTGAGCGGCGGGCGGGGCGACGAGCACCACGCGGAGGAGTGGATCCACGAGGCGTACCGGCTCAGCCTGCGCGGTCGGCGCCGCTCTCCGCTGTTGAGGCTCGTCACCCCGCTGGAACGCATGCTGCGGACACCCGACGCGTCCCTGTCCGCGTTCGAACCGCTGCTCCACGACGAGGATCCCTGGGTGCGCGCGCTGGGCCGGTGGCATCTGGGCAAGATGCGGATCATGCTCGGCCAGGGCGGGCGGGACGCGGACGCGTACCTGGAGACGGCGGTCGCCGAGTTCCGGGCACTCGGCGAGCGGTACGGGATCGCGATCGCCCTGACCGAGCTGGCGGACCGGATCGCCACGCGCGGCGAGTTCGCCGGCGCGTGCGAGCACTACGAGCAGGCGATCACGGTCGTCACCGAGGTCGGTGCCACCGAGGACGCCCTCCGCATGCGGTCGCGGCAGGCACAGCTGTACTGGCTGCTGGGCGACGAGGACGCCGGGGCGGCCGCCCTGGCCGAGGCGCAGCGGTTGGCGGAGCGGGTCACCTGGCCGGACGCGCTGATCGATCTGGCCCTCTCGAAGGCGGAACTCGCCCGGTGGCGCGGCGACGCCGAGGAGGCGCACAAGCAACTCGGCCTGGCGACGGTCATTTGGGGCGACGAAGCGGAGCAGGCGAACATCCGCGCGGTGACCCACGACCTGCTCGGCTACCTCGCCGACGACCTCGGTGAGGCCCGGGCGCACCGCGCGGCGGCCTGCGAGGCGGCGGCCGAGGCCGGACACGCGCCGCTGATCGCGCACGTGCTCGTCGGGGTCGCGGATCTGGCACTGCGCCGTGACGAGCACGAGCAGGCCGCACGGCTGCTCGCGGCGAGCGCGGGTGTGCGCGGGCTGCAGGACCGCTCCCACCCGGACGCGGCCCGGATCGCGCAGACCGCGCGGCGCCACCTCGGCGACGCGCGGTACGCCGAGGCGACCCGGGAGGGGACGCGGGCCAACTGGTCCCAGTTGGCCGAGGTCACGCTCGCTCCCTGAACGTGGAGACCGCCCAGCGCGGCCCACCGACCCCCGTCGTGTCGGCGGGCGCTCCTCCGGCCCCCGTCGTGTCGGGCGGCGCTCCTCGGAACGCGCTCCGCCGACGGCCCTACCGGTCCGTTTCCGTCCAGGTGACCGGCAGTTCGTGGACGCCGTAGATGTTCATGTCGGTCCTGAGTTTCACCTCGCCGGCGGGGATGGCGAGCGTGAGGGTCGGGAAGCGACGCAGCAGTCCCTCGAAGCCGGCGCGCATCTCGATGCGGGCCAGTTGCTGGCCGAGGCACTGGTGGACGCCGTGGCCGAAGGACAGGTGCCCGCGCGCCTTGCGGTGGACGTCCAGGTCATCGGGGTTGTCGAAGCGCCGGGGGTCGTGGTTGGCGGCCAACAGGGAGACAACGACGGTCGACCCCTTGGCGATTGTTTCACCGCCGAGTTCGATGTCCTCCGTGGCGTAGCGGTAGAAGATGTCGGCAACGGACAGGTAGCGCATGATTTCCTCGACGGCATCGGGCAGCAGATCGAGATCGGCCCGCAGTTCGGCCATCTGCTCGGGGTGCTGAAGGAGCGCGAAGGTGCCCAGTGCCAGCATGTTGGCGGTGGTCTCATGGCCCGCGAGCAGCAGCAGGAAGGCCATGCCGGTCAGTTCCTCGATGGTGAGGTCGTCATGGCGGGCCAGGTCGGACAGGATGTCCTCGCCGGGTTCCGCGCGTTTGCGCGTGACCAGCTCGGTGAGGTACGTGGTCATCGCGCCGTACGCAGCCATCTTCTCTTCGAGCGTCTGGTCCTTCACCAGGAACTGGGCGGAGTTGACCTGGAAGTTCTCCCGGTCCTCGTAAGGGACACCGAGCAGTTCGCAGATCACCAGCGAGGGCACCGGCAACGCGAACTCCTTGACCAGGTCGACCGGCGGGACCAGCCGCGACAGTTCGTCCAGTTGCCGCTCGGCGATGTCGCTGATGTGCTCTTCGAGCTGCTTCATGCGCCTGACGGTGAAGGCTCCGGTGAGCTTGCGGCGCAGCCGGGTGTGGTCCGGCGGGTCCATGACGATGAACAGGCCCGGGACCTGCGGGGACGGTTCGGTGGGGGCGGGCATGCCGGGGGTCTCGTACGGTACGTGGACGATGCCGATGTCCTGGCGGGAGCTGAACCGGGTGTCGGCCATGACCTGGCGGACCGCGTCGTAACCGGTGACGAGCCAGCCCTCGTGACCATCGGGGAACACCAGGGGACTGACCGGGCGAGCCTCGCGCAGCCGGGTGATCTGACGGGGCGGGTCGAAGGGGCCCGCATCGCGGTCCATGGGGAGGCCGTGCGGGATGGCAGCCGTTTCACTCATCGGATGTCCTCTGTCCTCTCTTGGCAGCTGTTGCGGCCACACTCGCCGACGGACCTGACATACGACTGACACGACTCTGACACCGACCATGCCGGAGACCTGCTCGGCCAGGGCGGGTCTGGTCGATGTGGGTGGGGGGCGTTGGGCGTCTGTGGGAGGGGCGGTCGTTGAGCGTCTGTGGGCATCTGTGGGCGTTCTCACGCTGCGGGGAGTCTCGCCCGAACATCTCTGACGGACCATCAGGCGGCCTCATCATTTGGCAGGTTGAGTATGGCCAGCTCCTCCTCGGTCAGGCGCAGGGTTCCGGCGGCGATGTTCTCCGCAAGGTGTGCCGGGTTCGTGGTACCGGGAATGGCCAGCACGTGCGGACCGCGGTGAAGGGTCCAGGCGAGCCGTATCTGGGCCGGCGTCGCGTGGTGGGCGCGGGCGACGGAGTGGACACCCGCGTCGTGCTCCTGGACCGCGGCTGCCTCGCGTCGCAGGCCGGAGACGGCGAAGTACGGCACGAAGGCAATGCCCTGCTCCCGGCACAGGTCCACCAGCCCGCTCTCGTCGGCGCGGCGCCAGTCCAGGCCGTAGGAGTTCTGCACGCAGACCACGGGGGCGATCCGCGTTCTTCAGTCGGCCGTGTACTCCTGCGGGAACTCCCCGACTTTGCGCAAGAGCGCGAAGAGCTGGGTGGGCGAGCTGGTAACGCCATTGCCGCCGGCTGCGAGGATCTCACTCCTCCTGGCGAGTGCTTGATGGGAAGCGTAGATGAATACCGGCACGGGGCGGCCGCCCGCGCGCATCTCCCTCACGAGTTCCAGGCCCGCCTCCGCGTGAAAACTGCCGTTTTCGTTGCGTGCCATGTCAGAGATGACCGCGTCGAACGGCGGCGCCGCCGTCGACAGCGCCTCGATTCCCTGACCAGTCGACTCGACCTGCACCACGTCCACACCCAAGGCCTGCAACTGTGCTGCCTCGTAGGCATTGTTCGCCGGGTGGTCATCAACCCATAGGACTCTCCGCAGAGGGGGGAGCGGACTTCTGCTCTCCATCACCGAGTATTCGGATGCACCGGCCGAGGCCAGTTTCCCCTGAATATCAGCCGTGGTCTTCAAGAGCTTGTCCGAGACCTCCTGAACCGTCAGCTCCGCCGACCCGATCTTTACGGTGAACCCCCGAGAGCCAATGACGTTCTTGATGGTGGGAAGTAGGCGCCAGATCACCAGACCGGCAATGATTGGCCATGCCAAGCTGGAAACCACACTCAGCAGATCCACCGCACTCTGCATCACACAACCTGCCCCTGTGAGACGAAACAGGGTGATGGTCCCACCACATCGATCCCGCGACCGCCCGGCACGCGCGTCCGGCGGACCCAATGGCCTAACTTTGGGGATCCCAACGTCCGGCACTCCCCTGCCGTCCGGGCCGGTCGTGTGGGCCGTTGGCGGCAATATGGCCGGCGCCCGCTTGCGCCTACAGCCCCCTCACCCGCACCACGCCAACAATCAGGCGTGTCAAGACGCACTGGTCAAGACGCAACGACGCGTCTGCGCGGCTTCGAGAGGAACGAGCGATGGACAGAGCCGGACATCCGGACCGTAGGGCGCTGCTTGGCATCGGACTTGCCGGCGCCGCAGCCGCGCTTACCGGATGCTCCTCGACGAGGACCGCCTCGACGACCAGCGCTTCGCCCGAAGCACGGGCCGTTCAGGCGCCCACCGCATCGCCCCGAGCGCGGCCGACCACACCCGCCGCGGCGTTCGCGAGGCTGGTGGAAGGCAACAAGCGCTGGGTGAGCGGCGACCTTCACCACCCCGACCGGGACCCGACCCGGCGGCAGCTCGTAGCCCAGGAGCAGGAGCCTTTCGGGGCGATCCTGTCGTGCATCGACTCCCGAGTGCCGCCTGAACTCCTCTTCGACACCGGCCTGGGCGACCTTTACGTGATGCGCACGGGCGGGGAGGCGGTCGGCCCGGTGGTCACGGGTTCCGTCGAGTACGGGCCCATGACGAGCGGCACCCCGCTCGTCGTGGTCCTCGGGCACCAGCGCTGCGGCGCCGTCGCGGCGGCGTACAAGTCCCTCCGTGACGGCAAACCGCTGCCCGGCAACCTGCAGGCGATCGTCAAGGCCCTGCAGCCGGCATACCGGCAAGCAGTCCGCCAAGGTGGCGCCGACCCGGTCGATACCATGGCCCGCGCCCAGGTCACCTTGACCGCGGCCGATCTGCGCTCCAACCAGGACCTGGCCCCGCTCGTGGCAAAGGGCACCCTCGCCGTGGTCGGCGCCTACTACTCACTCGACACCGGCAAGGTGGAAGTCCTGAGCGGCGCGCCCTCCTGACCGGCCGGCCGAGGCGGACAGCAATTCCCGGATCGGTGACCTGGCCTCCTCCTGTCCCCGGAGGCGGTGGACGGTCGGCCTCGCAGACTGGGGACCACGGCGCTGCCGCGGTCCCCAGTCTCGTACGTCGGGATGGCGGCGGCATGCGTCAGGTGACTGCTAACGACAGGGACAGAGTCCAGCCATCGATACGACGGCTCCGTCGGGTCGTCGAACGCACCGTGTCCCGGCTGTCCGACTACCGCCCAGCCGCCCCCGCTACGCGCGAAATCCCCGTAGCCACCTGGCTTTTCTCCGACTCGACGTGCCCTTCCGCTACCGCGGGCGCCTGCTCCGGCCCACCACTCCGGAGACGCTCCGAGGACCAGTTGCGAAGATGCTTTTCGGTCATGCATGATCACGCCCTACGGGGGGATTGACGCGTGGCCTGGGGAGCCTGTCCCCTGCCGTGCGCATGTTTTTCGTTCCCCGAACCGCAATGCACCAAGACCTTGCAGGGGGGACCATGCTCGCTCACGACAACACCACCAGGCCGGACGGCCCAAGCGCATCCCAGACGCGGCCGGCACAAGCCGAAGAACGCCCGGGACCACCCGCCCGGTCCCGGGGCGCCGCGCTCGGCGGCTGGGTGCTCACCCTCGCCCTCAACGTGGCCGCCCCGATCATCACGTACAACGCCATGCGCGATCAGGGCTGGAGCGAGTTCGCGGCGCTGCTGGCAAGCGGTGCCTGGCCGGTCCTCGACAGCGCGGTCCACGTTGTGTGGCGACGCCGTCTCGACGAGTTCGCCATCGTGACGCTGGTGTTCCTGGTGATCACCGCTGGGGTGTCGCTCGTCGGCCCACACTCGTCGCATGCGCTCCTGGTCAAAGACTCGGCCGTCACCGGGCTGTTCGGCCTGCTGTGCCTGGCGACACTGCTGGCGCCGCGCCCTCTGATGTTCTACTTCGGCCGCAAGTTCGCCACCGACGGCACCGCCGAGAGCACGGCCTGGTGGAACGGGCTGTGGGAGTTCGAGGGATTCCGCAAGACGGTGCGGACGATGACGACGGTGTGGGGCGTGGCGTACTGCCTGGAGGCAGCGACCCGGATCGCGCTGGCCTACGTCCTGAGCACCGACACCATGGTGGCCGTGAGCCCGATCCTCATCTACGGCGTGCTCGGCGCCCTCGCTCTGTGGACGGCAATGTACGGCAAGCGAGCCCGGCGCAAGGGGGAGGAGCGCGCCGCCGCGGCTACTGCCCAGGTGCGTCCCAAGGCCACGTAGGGCGGACGGGGCCTTCTGCCGTGACCGCCCCATCGGTTTGGCCGCTCGATGCCTTGACGACGGTGACGGGATGCGGCCGACCCCACTCATGACCGCGTCGATGCGCCTACGGTCACACACATCGAGGGCGCAGCACGCAAGTTGGACGCTTCTGTCGGGCGGAGGCTTCACCTCAACGGCTCGGCCCCGCTCGGGCCGGGCCGTTGCCGCATCCACTCCGCGTACAGGTCCTTGGCGCGTCCGGTTCCTTCCTCGGCGCCTTCTTCCCACGCCGCCATCCGGGCCTTGTATTCGGCCTGCGGGATCTGCCCGAGGGCCGCGAGGCGTTCCAGTTCGACGGCCTGCACTTCATGGGCGGTCTTGCGGCTCTGCGCCACTTGCTCCCTGCTGAATTTCACAGCCTTGGCGCGCTCTCTGGAGCGGCTTCGCCGTAACTCCTCGCCGATCATTCGTGCGGCCTGTTCCACGTAATCGTCGTTCCTGCCTGACCACATCTCGCTGCCTCGTTTTCGATGAAGACTGCTGAAAGCCGGATGCAGAATATGGTGAATCGTCGGGTGAGCGGGCTGACAGGGCGCCCCTGTCCCCACCGTTATGGCAGATGATCGCGCAGATCGACGCAGTCGTCCACGTCTACCGCCTGCCTTGCCACCCACTAGCTTGTAGTGCATGACTCATGCTGTGTAAGGTACCTGGCCATGGAGGAGACATCCACCCCACGCGCCCAGTGGCTACGCGGGGTGCTGGACATGTGTCTGCTGGCCCTGATGGCCGAGGCTCCGGTCTACGGATACGAAATGACCGTCCGGCTCGCCAAGACCGGGCTCGACGTCGCGGACGGCTCCATCTACCCGGCGCTTGCCCGTCTGCGCAAGCGCCAGCTGGTGGAGATCGAGCGCCGCAGCGGCGGCGGGGGCCCGACCCGGACCTACTACAGGCCCAGCGAAGCAGGCATGCAGATGCTCCGGTCGTGGAGCCGCGACTGGACCCAGTTCGCCACGAGCGTCGGCTCCATCATCACCCAGACTGCGCGGGAAGAATCATGACGTTGACTGTCGAGGACGCGATACACCAGGCCACGGAGACGTGGCACCACCTTGGGGTGAACGGGAAAACGGCCGACGAGATGGCTGAGGAACTGGCCGCGGACCTGACCGCCGCCGCTGCCGACGGCCGGTCGGTCACCGACTACATCGGCGGGGACGTCGAGGCTCTGGCCACCTCATGGGCAGTCGAACGCGGTCTGCTGCCGGCGCACCGGCGTCTGAAGGAGACCGCCTTCGCGGCGGCCACGGGCGCCGCGCTACCCGCCTTCGCCGCGCTCCTCTTCTGGTGGATCAACACATCCCACCTCCTCGACCCCAGCAGCGAATCATTGACGACCACGCTCGACGGGCGTGTGCTGCGGGAGGTGCACAGGTACCCCAATCCCGGTGTTCCCCTGATGTGGCTGGGCTGGGTCGTATGCCTGCTCGCCGCCTTCCTCTTCGTGCGGCGCGCCGTGAACGAGACCCTCCAACGTCCGCGCGATCCCGCACGCGACGCGACCATGCGGGCCCTGACCAAGACCCTCCCCCTCATCCTTCTGGCCGCGGCCCTGGTGGCCTGTGCGATCGGCGTCTTCGGGGCCTATGTGATCGGGTATTACCAGCTCCTCTTCACCGTCCCGGTCGCGCTGGCCGGAATGATCGGCACGGTCGCAGCCGGTGCCGCCTGGGTACGACACCGCACCTGCCCGCCCATGACCGCCGGTATCTGAAGCCCCGGCTGCGTCTGAAGCCCAGGCGCAGACCCACTGCCTACGCATGGGCGGCGCCGCCGCCTCCGGTGAAGGTCCTGGTCCCGCCGGGTTCGGCCGGTGTGGACGCCGGGCTCGGCCGGTGTGGGAGATGCCGTGTTCGGCCCGGGCGCCGTCAGCCGGTGGGCGCCCGGCGCTGGGCTATGTGGCCGAGCAGTCGTCGTACGGCCTGGTCCTGGGCCCAACGGGGCTCCTCCGCCGCGACGCGCTGCGCGGCATAGATGCGCACCATCTCTGACCGCACGTAGTGGCCCTCGGCATGTTCTTCGAGGAGGTGGGCGTCGCACAGCTCGGCGAGGTATCGGCGGGTGACCTCAACGTCTCCGCCCACCAGCACGGCGGCATGGTCGACGCCCACGCACGGGCCGGGGTGCAGGCCCAGGAAGCGGAAGAGCCGGGCGGCGCCGCTCGACAGGGCACGGTAGCTGAGATAGAGGCATGCCTCCATGGCCAGCTCGGCATCGTGCGCGGACAGTTCCTGGAGCCGGCGGCGCTCGTCGGCCAGCTTCTGCGTCCAGCACGGCAACGACCACTCGGGGTGCGCCATCAGCCGGGCGGCGGCGATCCGCAGCGCCAGCGGCATCCGGTCGCACCACTCGACGAGCGCCCCGGCCGCCGCCGCGTCCGCCTCGACGCGCTGCCGCCCCAGCGCGTTGACCAGCAGTTGCAGTCCCTCCTCAGAGGTGAGCGGCCCCACTTTGACCAGCGCGGCGCCGTCTCGCACGACCAGTCCGCTCAGCCGCCGTCGGCTGGTCACTATCGCCAGACAGCCTGGTGACGCGGGCAGGAGGGGGCGCGCCTGCTCAGCGGTGCCGGCGTTGTCCAGCACGACGAGCATCCGTCGGCCGGCGAGCAGTGAACGGTAGAGCGCCGTCGCCTCCGTCAAGGACTCGGGGATCTCCGCTTCCGGGACGCCCAGGGACTGCAGGAAAGCCGTGAGTACGGTGCCGGGTCGCATCGGGGGCCGTTCGAACCCCCGCAGGTCCGCGAAAAACTGCCCGTCGGGGAACTCCTCCTTGCGGTGGCGCGCCCACTGCACCGCAAGGGATGTCTTGCCGGCCCCTCCCGCGCCGGCGAGCACCACGCACTCCGGCCGGGGCACCCGGTCCAGGTGCTGGTCCAGCACCTCGATTTCCCGCTCACGGCCGCAGAAGTCCGGCACGACGGGCGGGAGTTGGGCGATACGGGGCAGCGGACCGGGCCGGTGGTCACAGACGTACGGGGCGACGTACGGCGCCGTACCCGGGCCCACGCACGCCGGCGCGGCCGGCGCCGGGCTCGGCCCCACGGACGCCGGCGCGCCCGGCGTCGGGGGCCGCTTCGCGGTCTTCGGCGGGCGGGCGGCGGCCGGCGTGGGGCGGTGGTTGCTTCCGAGGACCGCAAGGTATGCCTCGCTGAGGGCCGGGCCGGGGTCGATGCCCAACTGGTCCTTCAAGCAGCGGCGGGCCCGGTGGTAGTGGTCGAGGGCCTCGGCCTGCCGACCGGTGGCCTGCAAGGCGCGCATCAGCAGTGCGGTCAGTTCCTCGTGCAGCGGGTGCTCCGCGATCCACCCGGTGAACTCCGTGACCAGTTCCCGGTACCGGCCGAGCAGCAGCAGCTGTCCGCCGAGTTCCTGCAGAGCGGCCAGCCGCGCCTGGGACAGGCCCACGCCCAGTGTCTGCCGCACCCGCTCGCTGGGTACGTCCGCCAGTGCCTCGCCCCGCCACAGTCCCAGAGCCTGACGCAGCTTCGTGACAGCGGCCCAGGGTTCGGCCTCCCGAGCATCGGCGACCAGGCACCGGAAGCGGTGCGCGTCCACCGAGTCGGGATCGGCGAACAGGACGTATCCCTGCCCCTGCGTGGCGAGTTCGGCATGGCCCGCCAACAGCCGCCGCAGTCGGTGCACATGGTTGTGGACCACGCCTCGCGCCCGGGCCGGCGGATCCCCGTCCCACGCCAGGTCGATCAGCCGGTTCACCGGCACCACCTGATTGACCTCGCTGATCAGCGCGGCGGTCACGGTACGGATGCGTCCCGCTCCCAGAGCCAGTGACATGCCCTGGTTCGTTTGGATCTCCACCGGTCCCAGCAGCCGCAACTGAACCATCTTGCCCTCATGAATAGCGCCGAACGGGGCTTGCCCCGAAGGCCCTTACCCAATTAAAGACCACGCAGATGATGACTATGTGACAGGCCCCGCCCTCTTCTCACTTCTGGACATGTCCGGTGCCTCCGGGCCCGGCCGGCACCGCCGCGATGCGGTCCGATGACGGAAGCCGGGCCATGAGCGCGCCATGAGCCGTTCGTGAGCGACGGCACCGAGCGTGGTGTCCGTGCCGAAGTCGCGGCTCTTCCCGCTGCTCCGGCCTGCCCTCCGCCCCTGCGGAGGGAGACGCACACCACATGCTCCGAGGAGAAGAATGTCTATTTCGAGTGCCCTGAAGAAGAGCCTGGCAGCGGTGACCCTGGGCGCCGCGCTCACCGTGGCGGGAGCCGCCTTCCCGGCAACCGCCTCGGCCGCCCCGGTCGCCGCCGCGGCGCCGGCCGAGTCGCCGGTCACCGGCAGTGCCAACGCCAACCTCAACTTCAACATCGACGTGCTCGGCATCGCGAACAAGATCGAGGCGTCGATCAAGACCGCCCAGAACCGCGAAGGCTTCGTCAAGAACCTGCGGGAATCGGCGTTCTACGCTGCCGAAGGCAAGTACAACGTCATGGTGATGAACCTCAGCCAGGGCTACGACCACCACCTCAACGGTGTGAAGGCATACGGTTCCGCCACCTACGACGGCGTCATCTACGGCATCTGGGTCTTCGAGGACGGCGAGTTCACCAACCTCGGCGACGGCGGCTACATCAACTGGGCCTTCCAGGGCTGGTTCGACCGCCCGGACAACGGCGGCTACGTGAAGTTCTACCGTCCCTGATTCCACCTCGTCTCAACTGTCGATATCCCAATGTTCCTTGACGGTGTCTCGGCATCCTGGCGCCGTCGGTTGATTCCGCATCGGCCTTGAGACTGCGCCCCGTCGATCGCGTGGTCGGCGGGGCGTAGTCCTGCGCAGGCGACTGGTGAGGGCTGCTCGGTGCGCTGAGCGGTCGCTGTCCGATCCGCCGATCCGTGACACTGAGAGGGTCGCTGAGTCCGCTGAGTCCGCCGAGTCCGCCGAGTCCGGAGGTAGGTTCGATGAAGTACCGCAAGTTGGGCGACGACGGCCCCGAGGTGTCCGCGATCGGCCTGGGCTGCATGGGCATGTCCATCGCGTACGGGGTCCCGGACGAGGAGGAGTCCCAGCACACCCTGGACCGGGCTCTTGAGGTGGGCATCACCCTCCTGGACACCGCTGACGCCTACGGACAGGGCAGCAACGAGGAATTGATCGGTCGCTGGCTGCGCCGCAGACGTGCTCATGAGCGAGACCGGATGGTCGTGGCGACCAAGTTCGGGCTCCGCCACGATGCCACCACGGGCCGGGTCGGCGACGTGGACACCTCCGCCGACTACATTCCCCACGCCTGCCGCGCCTCACTGCGCCGCCTGGGCGTCGACCACATCGACGTCTACTACGCCCATCGCCGCTCCCCCGCAACTCCCATCGAGGAAACCGTCGGTGCCCTGGCCCAGCTGGTGCAGGCCGGTCTGGTGCGCCACATCGGACTGAGCGAGGTCAGCCCCGCGACGCTCCGCGCCGCCCATGCCGTCCATCCGGTCAGCGCGGTCCAGGTGGAGTACTCCCTCTTCACCCGCAGCGTGGTGGAGGGCGAACTGCTCGCCACCTGCCGGGAACTGGGCATCGCCGTCGTGGCCTATTCCCCGCTCGGGCGCGGCATGCTCACCGGTGCCCTCTCCTCCCGCGGCGACCTCGCCCCGCACGACAACCGCCGGCGCTGGCCTCGGTTCGCCGACGAGAACATCCAGCGCAACCTGGCGCTCGTCCAGGCCGTACGAGACGTCGCCGAGCGGATCGGCTGCTCGCCCGCCCAGGCAGCGCTGGCCTGGCTGCTCGCCCAGGGCGAGGACATCGTGCCCATCCCCGGCACCAAGCACCGCCGCTACCTGCAGGAGAACGCCTCCGCCGGGTCCCTGGCCCTGACCGACGCCGACCTCGATCTGCTGCGCAAGGCCGTACCGGAAGAGGCCGTGGCGGGCGAGCGCTACCCGGAAGCGGCGTTGACAAGGCTGGGGCACTGAGCGCTGCCACAAGGCCTCGGTCAGGTCACGTCGCAAGGACCCGATCAGATCACGTCAGGTCACGTCGCAAGGACCCGATCAGATCACCGTCCCAAGGCCCCCGATCGCCTCACCGTGCCGGAGGCTCACTCACCGTCGAGGGGCAGCAGGCAGCGGTGTCATGTCTCCGTTCCCCGCTCCCAGGCTCCTGGACCACTTCTGCAGTTCGGGGTCGGCCAGGCTGGTGCCCAACCAGTCATGGTCCAGGTCGACTCCCGGAAGGGACGGTACGACCGCAACGTAGAGCCCGGCGGCACGCGCCGAGGCGATGCCGGTGGCCGAGTCCTCGAAGGCGACGGAACGGTTCGGGGTCACACCGAGTGTCTCGCATGCCGTGAGGTAGAGCTCTGGTGCGGGCTTGGGCGAACGTACCTCGTCGGCGGCGAAGGAGTAGGTGAAGCAGTCGGCGAGGCCGGCCGACCTCAGTGCCACCTCCAGCAGTTCCCGGGGGCTGTTGCTGGCTACGGCGACGGGGACGGCCGCCCGGCAGGCGCGGACCAATTCGGCCGCCCCGGGGAGGGCCGCGGCGCCTCGGGAAAGCTCCTCACGGACCCTTACGAGCAGTTCGGTGGCGAGCTCCGCACCGGCCCCGGGGCAACCCAGGTATTGGGCCATGGCTTCTCCAGCGGCCTCCACGCTGCGGCCGATGACCAGGGCTTTCTGCTCGGGGCCGAAGGGATGACCGTGCGCCGCGAAGATCGCCGTTTCCGCAACGGTCCAGCAGTCTTCAGTGTTGACCAACAGGCCGTCGCAGTCGAAGACCACGGCCTCGGCGTGGAGGGGAAGCGGGCTCATGCGGATGTCCTTTCGCGTCTGACGATGCTCGGTGCCGCCCCAACAGCCGGGACTGGCACACGTGGTGAGTGAGCGTCAGGGACGCCCGTCACACCGAACGAGGTGAGCGGCACCAGACCAGCCTGCCGCCTTGGACGGGTTCGGTGTCCAGCCCGGGGGTCAGGGCGCGAAGTCCCACCATCAGAGGGAAAGTCCCCATTGCGTCCAGGGTGATCATGAGCGATCACCCTAGGGAGCGTATTTGGTTGTGATCAAGGGGCCGCTCGCGTGAGGTCCTTGATCCAGATCACGGAGGCCCGGAGGTGGAGTCCCGCGAGGTAG
>NZ_JBFACE010000039.1:0-72824 GCF_040640655.1 Streptomyces sp. NPDC021749
ACCGGCGCCCGCCTCGTCGTGCCTGACGGGCTGGACGCGTTCACCTTCCTCTTCTCCGAGTCGGCGGGCCGCGCGGTCGTCGCCGTGCCCCGGAGCGAGGAAGTCCGCTTCACCGACATGTGCAACGCCCGGGGCCTGCCGGCCACCCGCATCGGCGTCGTCGACGGCGAAGAGATCGACGTCCAGGGCCAGTTCACCATTCCGCTCAACGAACTGCGCACGGCTCATGAAGGCACCATCCCGGGGCTGATTGCCTGACGTCCCGTCCCGGGCCCCGTCCACCGGTGGCCCGGATCCTTCCCGGCCGGAACGGCCCGCCAGTACGTCTGGCGGGCCGTTTCCGCGCGCGGGGGCGGGGTGCGTTCACGCAAGGGCGGGGCGGTTGTCAGTGCTGCCGCTTACGCTGATCGCATGTCTCCCGCCGCCCGGAAGTCGCGCTCCCGCCAGTACGACGAGAAGAAGACCCGAGCCGCCGTCCTCGCGCAGTTCGCGCACGTCCGCGCGGCCGTGGGCGAGCTGACGGCCGATCAGTTCGCGCGGCCGACCCGGCTGGGCGGCTGGACGGTGCGGGACCTCGCGGTGCATCTGGCGCTGGCGGTCGGCAGCGTGCCGCGGGCGCTGGCGCTGCCCGCCCCGCCGCAGGTGACGACCGCCCTGCTGGACTGGCCGTTCGCCACCGCGCCGCTCGCCGCCGGGATCGATGCGGACACCCGCGCGCTGGCGTCCGGCAACGACCCCGTGGAGCTGCTGGCGCGCACCGCGGAGGAGATCGAGCGGGTCCTGCCGCCGGAGGGTACGCAGCGCCTGGTGGCCGCCCGGCCCGGCGCGATGCGGCTGGCCGACTATCTGGTCACCCGCTGCGTCGAACTCGTCGTGCACACCGACGACCTGGCCGCGGCGACCGGCGCGGAGATCCCGTACGACCGCCAGGCGCTGGCCACCACGACGCGGCTGCTGGCCGATGCGCTGGCCGTCAAGGCGCCCGGCGGGTCGGTCGAGGTCCGGGTCCCGCCGTTCGCCGTGGTGCAGTGCGTCGAGGGCCCCCGGCACACCCGCGGTACCCCGCCGAACGTCGTCGAGACCGACCCGCTGACCTGGATACGCCTGGCCACCGGCCGGACGTCCTGGGACGCGGAGCTGGCCGCCGCGACGGTCAGCGCCAGCGGCGAGCGGGCCGGCCTCGGTGACCACCTGCCGGTCATGGCCTGACGGCCGCCATCGAGGCGGCGCGGGCGGGGTCGGCGGACGGCGTGGGTTCGGCTCTTTCGGAGTGGTCGTCCCGGGGCGGGGCGCGGCGCGCGCGGCCCCGGGGACGGCGGCGAACGGGCGGCGTCGCGTATCTCACACCAGAACGCCGGGCCGCATGCACGGCATGCGGTGCGTACGGCGCGAAAGGGGCATTCCGGATGGGCGGCCGGAAGGTGTGAGGGTGTGGCGAAAGGCCAGCTCAGAGCGGTGGTCCGGGAGATCCGCCGGACCCGTCGTCACCCGCAGCTACGCTGCTGATGCTCAGCGGCAGAGGGTGCTCGCGACGCGACCGAGGTCGCTGTGGCGCCGGCCGGCCAGATGCCGCGCGGAGCGGAGCGCCCGGCAACACACCAGGTGCGCCAAGGGCTGCGGGGTCCGCACGGGCGGAAATCCTGTCCGCGTGGCCGTGACCACGTCAAGCGCGCTTCCCGTCTCTTTCATGCACTCATCCAGGTGCGCGGCCATCCCCGGTTCGGATGAATCCGCGACCTGCCCTAGACTCAAGGGCGTGCCACGTGGTGACGGACGACTCAACCACGACCTGCTCCCCGGCGAGAAGGGCCCCCAGGACGCATGTGGCGTCTTCGGTGTCTGGGCTCCGGGTGAAGAGGTCGCCAAACTCACCTATTTCGGGCTGTACGCGCTGCAGCACCGTGGACAGGAGTCCGCGGGCATCGCAGTGAGCAACGGCTCCCAGATCCTCGTTTTCAAGGACATGGGCCTGGTCTCCCAGGTCTTCGACGAGACTTCCCTCGGCTCCCTCCAGGGCCATATCGCCGTGGGCCATGCCCGCTACTCCACCACCGGTGCCTCGGTGTGGGAGAACGCCCAGCCGACGTTCCGTGCCACCGCGCACGGTTCCATCGCGCTCGGCCACAACGGCAACCTCGTCAACACCGCCGAGCTGGCCGAGATGGTCGCCGCGCTGCCCCGCGAGGGCGGCCGGGCCACCCAGGTCGCGGCCACCAACGACACCGACCTGGTGACCGCCCTGCTCGCCGGCCAGGTCGACGAGGACGGCAAGCCGCTGACCGTCGAGGAGGCCGCCCCGCGCGTCCTGCCCAAGGTCAAGGGCGCCTTCTCGCTCTGCTTCATGGACGAGCACACGCTCTACGCCGCCCGCGACCCGCAGGGCATCCGCCCGCTGGTCCTCGGCCGCCTGGAGCGCGGCTGGGTGCTGGCCTCCGAGACCGCCGCCCTGGACATCGTCGGCGCCAGCTTCATCCGGGAGATCGAGCCCGGCGAGATGGTCGCCATCGACGAGGACGGCCTGCGCAGCAGCCGCTTCGCCGAGGCCCGCCCCAAGGGCTGCGTCTTCGAGTACGTCTACCTCGCCCGCCCGGACACCGACATCGCTGGCCGGAACGTGTACCTCTCCCGCGTGGAGATGGGCCGCAAGCTGGCCGCCGAGGCGCCCGCCGACGCGGACCTGGTGATAGCGACGCCCGAGTCCGGCACCCCCGCCGCGGTCGGCTACGCCGAGGCCAGCGGCATCCCGTACGGGTCCGGCCTGGTCAAGAACTCCTACGTCGGCCGGACCTTCATCCAGCCCTCGCAGACCATCCGCCAGCTCGGCATCCGCCTCAAGCTCAACCCGCTCAAGGAAGTCATCCGCGGCAAGCGCCTGGTGGTCGTCGACGACTCGATCGTCCGCGGCAACACCCAGCGCGCGCTGGTGCGGATGCTGCGCGAGGCCGGTGCGGCCGAGGTCCACATCCGGATCTCCTCGCCGCCCATCAAGTGGCCGTGCTTCTTCGGCATCGACTTCGCCACCCGCGCGGAGCTGATCGCCAACGGGCTGAGCGTCGAAGAGATCGGCAAATCGCTGGGCGCCGACTCGCTCGCGTACATCTCCATCGACGGCATGATCGAGGCGACCACGATCGCCAAGCCGAATCTGTGCCGCGCCTGCTTCGACGGCGAGTACCCGATGGAGCTGCCCGACCCTGAGCTGCTGGGCAAGCACCTCCTGGAGTCGGAGACCGCGG
The DNA here is from genome assembly GCF_040640655.1 of Streptomyces sp. NPDC021749. Lineage (NCBI taxonomy): Bacteria > Bacillati > Actinomycetota > Actinomycetes > Kitasatosporales > Streptomycetaceae > Streptomyces > Streptomyces sp. NPDC021749. The sequence goes on from NZ_JBFACE010000039.1 coordinate 3,237, forward strand.
TACCGACGAAGTCCGACGTGGACGGCGTCCAGACGCTCACCGCCGGGGTCGGCGGGGCCGACGCGCTGCGTCGCCCGTAGAGCTCGTACACACACGACACGAAAGTTCTCAGCCATGTCCGCTGAACCTTCCGGCGCCAGCTACGCGAGCGCGGGCGTCGACATCGAAGCCGGCGACCGCGCCGTGGACCTGATGAAGGAGTGGGTGAAGAAGGCCACCCGCCCCGAGGTCGTCGGTGGGCTCGGGGGCTTCGCCGGCCTCTTCGACGCCTCCGCCCTCAAGCGCTACGAACGCCCGCTGCTGGCCTCGGCCACCGACGGCGTCGGCACCAAGGTCGACATCGCCCGCAAGATGGGCGTCTACGACACCATCGGCCACGACCTCGTCGGCATGGTCGTCGACGACCTGGTCGTGTGCGGCGCCGAGCCGCTGTTCATGACCGACTACATCTGCGTCGGCAAGGTCTACCCGGAGCGGGTCGCGGCGATCGTCAAGGGCATCGCCGAGGGCTGCGTGCTGGCCGGCTGTGCGCTGGTCGGCGGCGAGACCGCGGAACACCCGGGCCTGCTGGGCGCGGACGAGTTCGACGTGGCCGGCGCCGGTACGGGCGTCGTCGAGGCGGACCGGCTGCTGGGCGCGGAGCGCATCCGTACGGGCGATGCGGTGATCGCGATGGCCTCGTCCGGACTTCACTCGAACGGGTACTCCCTGGTCCGGCATGTCCTCTTCGAGCGGGCCGGGATGGCCCTCGACCAGGAGGTCGCCGAGTTCGGCCGGACCCTGGGCGAGGAGCTCCTGGAGCCCACGAAGATCTACTCGCTGGACTGCCTGGCGCTGACCCGCACCACCGAGGTCCACGCCTTCTCCCACATCACCGGCGGCGGTCTCGCCAACAACCTGGCCCGGGTCGTCCCGGACGGGCTGCACGCCACCGTCGACCGCGCGACCTGGACGCCGGGCCCGGTCTTCGACCTGGTCGGCAAGGCCGGCTCGGTCGAGCGCCTGGAGCTGGAGAAGACCCTGAACATGGGCGTCGGCATGATCGCCGTCGTCCCGCAGGAGTCGGTGGACGTGGCGCTGACCACGCTCGCCGACCGCGGGGTGGACGCCTGGGTCAGCGGTGAGATCGTCGAGCGCGGCGACCACGCCGACGCGGTGACCCTGACCGGTGACTACGCCGCCTGAGCCGATCGGCCGCCGCGCCGGCACCCGCCGGTGCGGCCGCCGCTACGTCGCCTCCCCGGCGGACCGGCACGGCCGGTTCCCGGCGGACCGGCGTCCGGACGCTGGCGTTCCGGGCAGCACAAAACCCGGCCCGGGCGATGCCCAGGACCGGGTCCGTGATGCTGTTAGCGGGTGCCGCGAGCGTGCAGAACGTCAAGCGCGACGACGCTGCTGGGAGGAGTCGCCCTCGTCCTCGTCATCATCGTTGTTGTACAGCTCTGCGTACCGTGCATACGGGTCGTCTTCGTCATCCTCGAACGGCTCCGCGTTCGGAGGCTGCTGGCTCGACGGCGCCGTAGTTGCACCCAGCTCGCTGGCCAGTGCTGAGAGATCCGTCCCACCGCTGTTGTACTTCAGCTGGCGGGCGACCTTTGTCTGCTTGGCCTTGGCCCGGCCGCGCCCCATGGGTCGACCCCCTCAGTGACGGGGCTCGATGGCCCCAGAGTCTTGACACGCGTTCATGGATCAGAGCGGGCTCTCGACAGAGAGACCGGCCCGTAGAGCTTTAACGGTACCTGCTTCCGCGGCCATACGGTACGTCGCCCGCATCACCCGCCGCTCGGCACGACCTTCAGGGTGCCCCGTCCCCGCTGGTCAACTGCGATTTTAACCTGTCCCGTACGGCGACCCGCCGACGGGTGGTGAGGGATGTCTCCCCGACCGGCCGTGGCGGGCCGCGCAAGGTTGTGTTTCCGGCCGTCCTGGCCGGAACTTTCGGTCAGCTCCGCCGCGCCTCCGCCATCCGCTGCTCCGCCAGCCGGTCGGCGGCCGCCGCCGGCGGGATTCCGTCCGCCTTCGCACGAGCGAATATCGCCAGCGTGGTGTCGAAGATCTTCGCCGCCTTGGTCTTGCAGCGGTCGAAGTCGAAGCCGTGCAGCTCGTCGGCCACCTGGATGACACCGCCGGCGTTCACGACGTAGTCGGGGGCGTAGAGGATGCCGCGGTCGGAGAGGTCCTTCTCGACGCCGGGGTGCGCGAGCTGGTTGTTGGCCGCACCACAGACCACCTTCGCGGTGAGCACCGGCACCGAGTCGTCGCTGAGCGCCCCGCCCAGCGCGCACGGCGCGTACACGTCCAGGCCCTCGGTGCGGATCAGCGCCTCGGTGTCCGCGACCACGGTGACCTGCGGGTGCTCGGCCCGGACCCGCGCCACCGCGTCGGCCCGGACGTCCGTGATCACGACCTCGGCACCGTCCTTGAGGAGGTGCTCGACGAGGAGGTGCCCGACCTTGCCCACACCGGCGACGCCCACCTTGCGCCCGCGCAGCGTCGGATCGCCCCACAGGGCCTGCGCCGAGGCGCGCATGCCCTGGAAGACGCCGTAGGCGGTCAGGACGGAGGAGTCGCCGGCGCCGCCGTTGGCGGGGGAGCGGCCGGTGGTCCACTTGTTCGTACGGGCGACCACGTCCATGTCGGCGACGTACGTGCCGACGTCGCACGCGGTGACGTAGCGGCCGCCGAGCGAGGCCACGAACCGGCCGTAGGCGAGCAGCAGTTCCTCGGACTTGATCAGATCGGGGTCGCCGATGATCACGGCTTTGCCGCCGCCGTGGTCCAGCCCGGCGAGGGCGTTCTTGTAGGACATGCCGCGCGACAGGTTCAGTGCGTCCAGCACGGCCTCCTCCTCGGAGGCGTAGGCGTGGAAGCGGGTGCCGCCGAGTGCGGGGCCCAGCGCGGTGCTGTGGATGGCGATCACTGCCTTCAGGCCACTGGCCCGGTCCTGGCAGAGAACGACCTGCTCATGGCCCCCTTGTTCCGATCGGAACAGGGTGTGCAGAACGCCGCCGTCGGTGCCGGCGGGGGCCGGACGTACGTCAGTCACGGTGGTGACTCCCATAAGTCGCGAAGGACGCCCTCCTACGGGTGGGGAGGGCCGGTTGGGAAGAGCGTAAGACCTGCGGCGGCGGTTGATCGGTCAGGTGCCGAGGATCACCCTCTCCCGGGGGACGGACGTGGGACGATCTGGTCGTATCGCAGGCCGGTCGGGGGCCCATGGGCGTGTCGGGCACGCCGTGCGGCGGGTCCTTGGGCGGTGGACTTCCCTCGTAAGGAGCGGGTGTGGCCCTGGCGTCATCGGTGAACGTCCCGTACATGGCATATCTGCGGGTCTACGAGCCGCTGGCAGCGTTCCCCGAGCCGGAGCGCTCCCACTGGGCGCGCTATGCCAAGCGGGAGGACACCCCCACCGCCCAGGACGAGCAGCGCCGGGCGCTGGCCGATCTGCTGCCGACCCCGCCGGTGCCGGTCCCGGTCCACGAGAGCGCGGACGCCTTCGTCGCGGTCGTGAACGAGGTGGTGTGCGTCTGCCCCTGGCGCACCCGGCTGCGCGGCTGGCAGGCCCTGGAGGGGCTGGAGGAGCTGCTGCCGGCGGCGGTGCTCGACGCGGCGCTGCCCCCGGTGGTGCGCCGGCAGGCCGCCACGGACTACGAGCAGTGGCGGGAGCGCAACCCCGACGCCCGGCCGTGGATCCGCGGCGCGTCCTGGCACGTCCCGGTGCGCTGGTTCGTGCTCTTCGACGACGCCGAGCGGGAGTACGCGGAGGGTGACGAGGGGACCGTGCTGCGTTACCGAACGCCGATGGTGCAGGCCAGACGGCGGGTCGCGCGGGCGCTGCGGACGCTGCGGAACGCCCTGGAAGAGGGCCCGCTGATCGACGGCCTGGTAGATGTGGGGCGCTGGCTCGAAGAATTCCACCCGCGCTCGCTCGTGGAGCTGGACTACGGAGGGCTGGTGCACGCGGTGCCCGAGGGGCAGCTCGCCGAGGACCGTTCCGCCGCCGAGGTGGCGGAGGGACTGGCGGCGCTGCGCGAGGGGGACGGCGAGCGGGCCGGTGCCGCGTACGAGAAGCTCTCCCGACGGTGGCGCGCGATCCGCGAACGTCAGTTCTCCAGCTGACCGGCCGAACCCTTTCCCGAGTTCACGGTGCTGTCGTACGGTGCTCGCTTCGCGGCGGTCGGGCGGTAAGGGACGTAGGTCCCTAACCGGGCGATTGCCTCAAGCGTGACCTAAAGCACTTACTTCGGGTCTTGCTAGCAAGCCTCTTCCTCGTGCCAAAATAGGACAAGGAGCCCGACGCGGGCTCCTTCCGTCCAACTAAGGGCGGATAGATCGGTATTGCGGTCCTTGAGGGGTCTCGTGGCGGCTGAGCACGCTGTGACTGATCGTCACGGCCGGGTGACTGTCCGCTATGGCACGGTCCATCGGCATCCGCCGAGGTTGAACACCTGAGAGGGCAATTCCATCGGTTTGGCCGACGTGGCTGGACAGATGGTGTAGTTGTAGTGCCGAGGACAAGCCGTTCGTCCTATAACCGACTCGGCCCGCGTCCGCCATTTCGGGCAACGTGGGTCAAGGTGCAGAATTTAGAGGAAAGAACCGTGATGGTTCGGTTCTCCCGAGGAGGCCGCTCATGACCGCTCGCACCCCTGACGCCGAGCCGCTGCTGACCCCTGCCGAGGTTGCCACGATGTTCCGTGTCGACCCCAAGACGGTCACCCGCTGGGCCAAGGCAGGCAAGCTCACGTCCATCCGCACGCTCGGAGGGCACCGGCGTTACCGCGAGGCTGAGGTCCGCGCACTGCTGGCGGGCATTCCGCAGCAGCGCAGCGAGGCCTGAAAAGCCGCGTAGCCAGGCCGTTTTCGGGGCCCCCAACCCGAAAACGCCCACTTCGCGCACCAGGCTCGACCTGCTCCACCACGCTTCACACAGCTTCATACGACGCGGCGCCTGACCCCAACAGGCCCCACACCCGCTCCATCTGGGTACGTCACCGATCGCGCTGGACTCCGCCGGGTCCAGCGCGATTTTTTTGTGTACGGCCGCTCCAGGGCCGCTCAGAGGGCTCGGGTCACCTGTTGCCCGGGCCGGCGTCCGGTGGCGCGCACGGTGCCTTCAGGGGCCCTCTGAGGGCCTTCGGGAGTGACTCCGGGAAAGGGCATTCGAGATGCCCGAGCGGTGGTGCAATTGCACATATTAAATTGACCCGTTGTAGGGAGGGTGTAAGTTCCCCGTCCGACGAAACTTGTTCGGTGACTCCCGTCACACGGCGTGCCGCTTGAAGCGATCCGCCCACTGCGGTAGGGGAGTTGCCGCCTCTTGAGAGGCCCTTCCGCTTCCCACCCTGCCACCGGACAAGACGTCGCGCAGGCGTCCTTGGTCACCGCGGCGCGGGATTTTTGTCCTCGGCCGCCGACGGCTCGCAGGCGGCCGTGGTGGGGTCCGGGGCGGAAGCGGGCGCGGACGGCGCCGCGGCGGGCCCGGAGCGGGCCGTGTGCGGCTCCATGGCGAGCCGCAGCAGCTGATGGCAGATGGGGCAGTGCCGCATCAGATGCCGGTAGCCCGTGGCGGCCGCCAAGTGAGCCCGCAGCAGCGCCCTGGTTTCGTGCCGTACCGCAGTCGTCATCGTGCATACCTCCCCGGCCCCCACAAACCTCCCCAAGTGAGTACCGGCGCCGGAAGGTCCCGTCAATACAGCGGGCAGCAAAGCCGTCACGGCGCGCAGCCGACGGCGCGCGCCGGGCGGTACGCGGCGAACGAGGAGCGGACCGGCGCACGGCAAACGCAGAACGGCCCGCATCCAAGAGGATGCGGGCCGAACAGATGCGGTCCTGACGGGATGTGCCGTGTCCGATGGCGGCTTCGCTGTGGGCGCGGCCTCTCCGGGCAGCAGTACGGCCCGCATCCTCGGGGGATACGGGCCGTAAAAAGCGGTCCTGACGGGATTTGAACCCGCGGCCTCCACCTTGACAGGGTGGCGAGCACTCCAAACTGCTCCACAGGACCTTGCGTTTCGCTTTCCGCTTGCGGCGGGCTGCGAAGCAAGACTGTACAGCAGGTCAGGGGGTGCGGTCGAACTCGCTACCGGAGGCCGCCCCTCAGGCGGGCACCGCCGCGTCCACCGCCTTCATGATCCGCTTGTCGGAGACCGGGTACGCGGTCCCCAAGGCGTGCGCGAAGTAGCTGACCCGGAGCTCCTCGATCATCCAGCGGATCTCGCGGGCCTCGGCCGGCACCGCCCGGCCCGGCGGGAACTGCTCCAGCAGCCAGGCGTATTCGTCCTGCATCTCCTTCACCTTCGCCATGCGGGTGCGGTCCCGCTCCGCGTTGGTCGGCAGCTGCGTCAGACGGCGGTCGACGGCGATCAGATAGCGCATCAGGTCCGGCAGCCGCTTGGCGCCGTGCGCGGTCACGAAGCCGGGCTTGATGAGCTCCGCCAGCTGCTCCTTGACGTCCGTCAGCGACGGCAGGAGCGAGGGGAAGGAGGTCTCCTTCAGCCGGCGCTCGCACGCCTGCCACGCGGCCAGCACCTCCTGCACCTGCTGGATCGTCCGCAGCGTGACGTCCACCAGGTCGGCCCGGACCGCGTCGAACAGCTTGCGGAAGGACTCCTCGTCCCACGCCGGGCCGCCCCGCGCCGCGATCAGACGGTCCGCGGCGGCCGTCACGCAGTCGTCGAAGAGCGCCGCGATCGAGCCGTGCGGATTGCGGGACAGGGCGAGCTTCTGCTGGTTGCTCAGCTTGCCCTGGGCGAACTTGGCCGGATTGGAGGGGATGTTGAGCAGGATGAGGCGGCGGGTGCCCGCCCACATCGCCGACTGCTGCGCGGCCTCGGTGTCGAAGAGCCGGACCGCGACGCTGCTCCCCTCGTCCACCAGTGCCGGATACGCCTTCAGCAGCTGGCCCGCGCGCCGGGTCTCGACCGTGCGCGGCAGGGTGCCGATCGTCCAGGACGTGAGGCCGGTGCGCTGCTCCACGCCGGCCGGTGACGCCTCGTTGGCCGGGCCCTGGCCGCCCTTGCGGCCCCGGCCGGGCCGTTCGGCGGCCTGCTCGAAGGCCTTGGAGATGGCCGCCTGGGTCTTCGGCTTGAGCTTGTGCCGCAGCGCCTCCAGGTCCTTGGCCTCGGCGAGCTTGCGCCGCCGCTCGTCGACCACCCGGAACGTGATCTTCAGGTGGTCCGGGACCTTGGCCGTGTCGAAGTCCGCCGGGTCGACGGGCACGCCCACCATCCGCTGCAGCCCGGCGGCCAGCGCGGTCGTCAGCGAGCCCTGCAGCGGGACCGCGGAGTCCAGGAAGCGGGCCGCGAAGTTCGGCGCCGGGACGTAGTTGCGCCGGATCGGCTTGGGCAGCGACCGGATGAGCTCCGTCACCAGCTGCTCGCGCAGGCCCGGGATCTGCCAGTCGAAGCCCTCGGAGGAGACCTGGTTGAGGACCTGCAGCGGGATGTGGACGGTCACGCCGTCCGCGTCCGCGCCCGGCTCGAACTGGTACGTGACCTTGAACTTCAGCTTTCCCTGCCGCCAGGAATCCGGGTAGTCGTCCTTGGTGACGGCCTCGGCGGATTCGTTGATGAGCATCGAGTGCTCGAAGTTCAGCAGCTCCGGCTCGTCCCGGCGCTTGGTCTTCCACCAGGAGTCGAAGTGGGCGCCGGAGACGACGTGGTCGGGGATCCGCCGGTCGTAGAAGTCGAAGAGCGTCTCGTCGTCCACGAGGATGTCGCGGCGCCGGGCGCGGTGCTCCAACTCCTCGACCTCACCGAGGAGTTTGCGGTTGTCATGGAAGAACTGGTGGTGGGTGCGCCAATCGCCCTCGACCAGGGCATTGCGGATGAACAGCTCCCGCGAGGTCTCCGGATCGATCCGGCCGTAGTTGACCTTGCGCTGGGCGACGATCGGGACGCCGTAGAGCGTGACCCGCTCGTACGCCATCACCGCGGCCATCTTCTGTTCCCAGTGCGGCTCGCTGTACGTGCGCTTCACCAGGTGCTGGGCGAGCGGCTCGATCCACTCCGGCTCGACCTTCGCGTTCACCCGCGCCCACAGCCGGGAGGTCTCGACCAGCTCCGCGGACATCACCCAGCGCGGCGGCTTCTTGAAGAGCGCGGAGCCGGGGAAGACCGCGAACTTGGCGCTGCGGGCGCCGAGGTACTCGTTCTTGGCGTCCGTGTCCTTCAGGCCGATGTGCGAAAGCAAACCTGCGAGGAGGGAGGTGTGGATGTGGTCCGGTGCCGCGTCCTCCTCGCTCAGATGGATCCCCATCGTCTTGGCGACCGTGCGCAGCTGGGAGTAGATGTCCTGCCACTCGCGTATCCGCAGGTAGTTCAGGAACTCGTTGCGGCACATCCGGCGGAAGGCCGACGAGGAGAGCTCCTTCTGCCGCTCGCGCACATAGCGCCAGAGGTTCAAGAACGCCAGGAAGTCGCTGGTCTCGTCCTTGAAGCGGGCGTGCTGCTGGTCGGCCTGCTGCTGCTTGTCGGACGGACGCTCGCGCGGGTCCTGGATGGACAGCGCGGCCGCGATGACCATGACCTCGCGGACGCAGCCGTTGCGGTCCGCCTCCAGCACCATCCGCGCCAGCCGCGGGTCGACCGGCAGCTGGGAGAGCTTGCGGCCGGTCTGCGTGAGCCGCTTCTTCGGGTCCTTCTGCTTCGGATCGAGTGCGCCGAGCTCTTCGAGGAGCTGCACACCGTCCTTGATGTTGCGGCGGTCCGGCGGATCGATGAACGGGAACTTCTCGATGTCGCCGAGGCCCGCCGCGGTCATCTGCAGGATGACGGAGGCCAGGTTCGTCCGGAGGATCTCCGCGTCGGTGAACTCGGGACGGCTGAGGAAGTCGTCCTCGGAATAGAGCCGGATGCAGATGCCGTCACTGGTCCGGCCGCAGCGGCCCTTGCGCTGGTTGGCGCTGGCCTGCGAGACGGGCTCGATGGGCAGCCGCTGGACCTTGGTGCGGTAGCTGTAACGGGAGATCCGGGCCATGCCCGGGTCGATGACGTACCGGATGCCCGGCACGGTCAGCGAGGTCTCGGCGACGTTCGTGGCCAGCACGATCCGGCGGCCGGTATGGCGCTGGAAGACGCGGTGCTGTTCGGCGTGCGACAGCCGGGCGTACAGCGGCAGCACCTCGGTGTGCGGCAGCTGCTTCTTGTTGAGCGCGTCCGCGGTGTCGCGGATCTCCCGCTCGCCCGAGAGGAAGACCAGGATGTCGCCCGGCCCCTCGGCCTGCAGCTCGTCCACCGCGTCGCAGATCGCGGTGATCTGGTCGCGGTCCGCGTCCTGGCCGCCCTCTTCCAGCAGGGGGCGGTAGCGCACCTCCACCGGATACGTACGGCCGGACACCTCGACGATCGGTGCGCCGGGGGCCGCGTCACCGTCGCCCGACGCGGCGCCCGCCGCCCCCACCGTGGCGAACGAGCCGAAGTGCCGTGCGAACCGCTCCGGGTCGATGGTCGCGGAGGTGATCACGACCTTCAGGTCGGGGCGCCGGGGCAGCAGCTGCGCCAGATAGCCGAGGATGAAGTCGATGTTGAGGCTGCGCTCGTGCGCCTCGTCGATGATGATCGTGTCGTACTGGCGCAGCTCGCGGTCGGTCTGGATCTCCGCGAGCAGGATGCCGTCCGTCATCAGCTTGACGAGGGTGTCGGCGCCGACCTGGTCGGTGAAGCGGACCTTCCAGCCGACCACCTCGCCCAGCGGGGTCTTCAGTTCCTCCGCGACGCGTTCGGCGACCGTACGGGCCGCGATCCGGCGCGGCTGGGTGTGCCCGATCAGACCGCGCACGCCCCGGCCGAGCTCCAGGCAGATCTTCGGGATCTGGGTGGTCTTGCCGGAGCCGGTCTCGCCGGCCACGATCACGACCTGGTGGTCGCGGATCGCCGCGAGGATGTCGTCCTTCTTCTGGCTGACCGGCAGCTCTTCCGGATACGTGATCTCCGGGACCGCGGCGCGCCGCTGGCCGACCCGCAGCTCGGCCTCGTCGATGCCGTCGGCGATCTCGGCGAGCACGGCCGCCCGGGCTTCGGGCTTACGGATCCGGCGCGCGCCGTCGAGCCGGCGCCCCAGCCGCTGCGCATCGCGCAGCATCAGCTCGGGCAGGCGCTCAAGCAGCGCGGGGAGGGTGGGAGCAGCGGTGCCGGGCGGGGTGGAGGAGATGCCGTCGGGCAGGGCGGAGGCAGGCTGACTGGACATACGTCCCCCAGGATCTCACCTCGGGTGAACGACTGGCGAACCATTTGCCGGCCCGGCCGGGCTCCCGCCCGCTTACGGCTCCTGCACGGGAATGCCGGACATCGGCGGCTTGGCCGACGGTGCCGCCCGAGGGGCATGGGGAGGGGGAAGTGGCCGGCGCAACGACGAAGGCCCCGGTTCGAGGAACCGGGGCCTTCGTCCAAAGGGTGTGGCTGGGGCCGGGGTCGAACCGGCGACCTATCGCTTTTCAGGCGATCGCTCGTACCAACTGAGCTACCCAGCCGCAGCGGTCCTGACGGGATTTGAACCCGCGGCCTCCACCTTGACAGGGTGGCGAGCACTCCAAACTGCTCCACAGGACCTTGCATTGCGTGAAACCGGCCTGAACCATTCTCACACACGGTGATGCGTGCCCCCAACGGGATTCGAACCCGTGCTACCGCCTTGAAAGGGCGGCGTCCTGGGCCACTAGACGATGAGGGCTGGTGGCCTCCTTGGCGTCGTTACCGGCGCCGTCGGGGACGTGAGAAGCATATGGGATGGGCGGGCCGTTCGCCAAAACGGTTTACCCGGAGCCGTCGGAAGGCGTCCTGGTCGGCCGCGAGAAAGGCCCCGGTGAGCGGCCGGAGGACCGGCGGGGGGAAGGGCCGGAGGACGAGGCGGACGGGTGAGCGGAGCGGGTCGGCGCCGGCGTGGCGCCGGGCTGGTTCTCCCGCGGCAGATGGCGGCTGACCTCGGCGCGGGACAGACCCAGCCCGCCCAGCGTGATCTCGTCCCACGCCTGCAGCCGCTTGGTCCTGCGGTCCAGATAGAGCACCGACGCCTGGACCGGGGCGGGCTTCTTGTTCTGCACCGCGCGCAGTCCGCCACCACCCGTGGAGCCCTCGACCATCAGCCGGGTGCCCCCGGGGAGCGTGGTGTTCTCGCGGTGGTGGATGTGGCCGGCCAGCGCCAGCGGGACCAGCCCGTCGGTCTCCGTCACGGCGGCCGGGTTGTGCGCCAGCGCGAGGTCGACCGGCGTCCCGGCCAGCCGCTCGGTGCGCAGTACGTCGGCGAGCCGGCGGCCGGCGGCGCGCTCGGCCGCGTCCCCGGCCGCCACGACCGAGCGGTCCGGGGTGAACTGCGGATCGCCGGTGCCCGCGATCCGTACCCCGGCGACCCGGACGACCCGGCCGTTGTCGAGGACGGTGACGTGCCGGCGGCCGGACAGGTACTTCTGCGTGGTGCGCGAGTCGTGGTTGCCGCGCACCCACACGTACGGCGCGCCGAGCGTGGACGCCGCGTCGAGGAAGTGGTTCTCGGCGGCCGAGCCGTGGTCCATGGTGTCGCCGGTGTCGACGATCACGTTGATCCGGTACTGCTTCACCAGGGAGGCGATGATCCGCCAGCTGGCCGGGTTCAGGTGGATGTCGGAGACGTGCAGGACGCGGAGGGTGCTGGGGTCGGGCTGGTACGCCGGCAGCGTCGAGGTGGCGTCGTAGAGCTTGGTGACGTTGGTGACCAGCCGCGCCAACTCCTTCTGGTACACGTCGAATTCGCTGACGATGCTGCGCGCGTTGCCGACCACGGACGGGGCCGAGGACAGCAGCCCGGAGAACTTCGGCTCCAGGACCGAGTCCGGCTTCCAGGTGGCGTACGCGGTGCCGGCCGAGGCGCCGAGCAGGGCGAGTGCCAGGCCGCCGCACGCCAGGGCGCGGCGCGGGCGGCGGTAGACGACCAGGCCCAGCGCGGTGGCGCCGGCGGCCACGGCGAGGCAGGAGTGCGCCGCCAGCCGGAGGGCGCCGCGGGAGACGTCATGGGTGACCTCGTCCTGGAGGCCGGCGAACCGCTCGGGGTGGGCGACCAGCGCCTGCGAGCGGACCGGGTCCAGCCGGTCCACGTCGACGTCGAGCCGCAGCGGCGCGTAGTGGCTGCTCAGCTCCAGGTCGCCGAGCGGCGCCACGTCGATCCGGGTGCCGCCGGTCAGTGAGGGGCGCAGGGACATGCTGGTGTCCATCGGGCCGACCGGGGCGTGCACGGTGCCTATGAGGAGCAGCCCCAGCCAGGAGCCGAGCGCGGTCACGGCTATCAGGCCGAGCGAACGGGCCAGCGGACGCGGCGGGTCGAGGGGGCCGACCGCGGGTTCCGTACGGCGGAAGCGGGAGGGGCGGCGGACGGTTCCGGGCGGCGCGGATACGCCGTGCGGCCGGTCCCGCCTCGGACGCCACGAGGGGCGGAACGGGCGGGGCAGCCACCGGAGCAGGGGGTTTCGCGGCAGGTCGGGGGCCGATGTCCGGGAGCGCTCAGCACGGGCCATTGGCCCCGTATGCCCGGGCACGGTGCCCGTCAATCAGGGCGTGGCGACGTCGGTGGTGGTGCGGGACGGCGGGCGGGCCGCGACGATCGGAGGCGGGGATCGGTGGCGGAGAATGGTGGTGTGCTGGAAATGACGCGCGAGGAGTTCGAGGAACTGGTCGCCGAGGCGCTGGACCGGATCCCGCCGGACCTGACCCGGCTGATGGACAACGTGGCGGTCTTCGTCGAGGACGAGCCGCCGGCCGACGACCCCGAGCTGCTCGGGCTGTACGAGGGGACGCCGCTGACCGACCGCGGTGAGTGGTACGCGGGCGTGCTGCCGGACCGGATCACGATCTACCGGGGGCCGACGCTCCGGATGTGCGCGACGCGGGAGGACGTGGTCGCCGAGGCCGAGGTGACGGTCGTTCACGAGATCGCGCACCACTTCGGCATCGACGACGCCCGGCTGCATTCGCTCGGCTACGGCTGAGCCGCGGCGGCGCCCCGGCGTGATCGGCGGCGCGGGGCGCGTGTCCTCAAGTGGGGGGCGGGAGTTGGGCAGGGCGTCCGTGCCGCCGTCCCTGCGCTCCGGATCCGGAGGTCCCGCCGTGCGCCCGAGCCCCTACCGCCCCTCGCCGTCCCCCACCCCGCCGCCCGCCGTGCCCGCGGTGCCGCGGCCGCCGACACCACCGGCGCCGTCGCCGCAGTCGCCGGCACCGCAGCCGTCCGCCGCGCCGTCGCCGGGCTCCCGGTCGTCCGTGCCGCAGCCGTCCGCCGCGCCGTCGCCGGCGGGCCGGGCGTTGTCCCGTGCCGCCGTCACCGTCGTGACCCTCTCCGCGCTGGCCGCGTCCCTGGCCGGCTGCATGAGCGTCAGCGACCCGGGGCAGCCCAAGCCGTCCGGCGGCGCCGCGCGGCACGACGGCGAGGGCGGGCAGCCCGGGCCCGGCGGACCGACCGCCGACGGGCGCGGCGCCGGAGCGCGGCAGCTGGGCCGCAACGGCGAGGCCCGGCCGGCCGGCGGTGACGAGAAGCCGGGCAAGAAGTCGAAGTCCGCGAAGCCGAAGCCGTCCGAGGAGGGTGCGACACCCGGTCCGGTGGAGCCCTCGGGTCCGGAGCCCGGCGCGGGCGGCTCCGGCGGCCACGGCGGCGCGCCCGGACCCGCCGGCCCCTCGCCGTCCCACTCCACCCGGCCGTCCGCCCCGCCCGCCACCCCCACGCCCCCCAGCACGCCCACCGCCGCCCCGACCCCGCCGCCGAGCACCCCTTCGTCCCCGCCGAGCGCCCAGGCGTCCGGTCCGTCCCCGGTCTCGCCGATGTCGTCCCTCATCGGTCCGGGGGAGGCGGGTGAGCCGGGGCAGTCGGGCACCATGGACGAGGGGGCATGAGGCGGGGCCGACGGGGGAGCCGGGGGCGGGGCTCGCACCGGAAGGCCCCGGGGCCCGGCCCGTAAACCCAGGTCAGCGGCTTATTTGCCATACGGGGGGCGGAGTGCGTATGGTGGTAGATCGTTTGATCCCATTTGCCCGGCGCCAGAAAAGAAGCGCGCCGCGTGGCGCGTTCTCTCCCTTGCCGTGGCTGACCGCATTGAGGCGGTCGTTGTGAAACACACGGAGTTTGGGCGCGTGCCGAGACTCCGGAAGGTTTCGCATTTCGCATGTCCATTTCCACTGACCAGTCCGTCCTGCCCGCGAACGACGAACAGGACGAGCGGCAGACCGCCGAGGTGACCGAGGCCACGGCCGGGTCCGACGCGGAAGCCCAGGCCGACGCCCAGGCCGACACCGCAGCCGACGCAGGCGCCGACACCGACACCGACACCGACACCGTCACCTTCGCCGACCTCGGCCTCCCCGAGGGCGTCGTGCGCAAGCTCGCGCAGAACGGCGTGACGACCCCCTTCCCGATCCAGGCCGCGACCATCCCGGACGCGCTGGCCGGCAAGGACATCCTCGGCCGCGGCCGCACCGGCTCCGGCAAGACCCTCTCCTTCGGTCTGCCCACCCTGGCCCGTCTCGCCGACGGCCGCACCGAGAAGAAGAAGCCGCGCGCCGTCATCCTCACCCCGACCCGTGAGCTGGCCATGCAGGTCGCGGACGCCCTCCAGCCCTACGGCGACGTGCTCGGCCTGAAGATGAAGGTCGTCTGCGGCGGTACGTCCATGGGCAACCAGATCTACGCCCTGGAGCGCGGCGTCGACATCCTCGTCGCCACCCCGGGCCGGCTGCGCGACATCATCAACCGCGGCGCCTGCTCCCTGGAGGACGTACAGGTCGCGGTCCTCGACGAGGCCGACCAGATGTCCGACCTGGGCTTCCTGCCCGAGGTCACCGAGCTGCTGGACCAGGTGCCCGAGGGCGGCCAGCGGATGCTGTTCTCCGCCACGATGGAGAACGAGATCTCCACCCTGGTCAAGCGCTACCTGACCGACCCGGTCAGCCACGAGGTCGACAGCGCCCAGGGCAACGTCACCACCATGACCCACCACGTCCTGGTCGTGAAGCCGAAGGACAAGGCGCCGGTCACCGCCGCCATCGCCGCCCGCAAGGGCCGCACCATCATCTTCGTCCGCACCCAGCTGGGCGCCGACCGCATCGCCGAGCAGCTCGTGGACGCCGGGGTGAAGGCCGACGCGCTGCACGGCGGCATGACCCAGGGCGCCCGCACCCGGGTCCTCGCGGACTTCAAGGACGGCTACGTCAACGCGCTGGTCGCCACCGACGTCGCGGCCCGCGGCATCCACGTCGACGGCATCGACCTGGTCCTGAACGTCGACCCGGCCGGTGACCACAAGGACTACCTGCACCGCTCGGGCCGTACCGCCCGCGCCGGCCAGTCCGGCACGGTCGTCTCGCTCTCGCTGCCCCACCAGCGCCGGCAGATCTTCCGCCTGATGGAGGACGCCGGTGTGGACGCCTCCCGGCACATCGTCGGCTCCGGCACCTTCGACGAGGACGTCGCCCGGATCACCGGCGCCCGTTCGCTCACCGAGGTCCAGGCCGAGTCCGCCAACAACTCCGCCAAGCAGGCCGAGCGCGAGGTCGCCCAGCTCACCCGCGAGCTGGAGCGGCTGCAGCGCCGGGCCGGCGAGCTGCGCGAGGAGGCCGACCGGCTGACCGCGCGGGCCGCCCGCGAGCGCGGTGAGGACCCGGCCGAGGTGCTGGCCGCCGCCGCCGAGACCGCCGCGGCGGAGGTTGCCGCCGAGGCCGCCGCCGCCGAGCGGAGCGCCGCCGACGAGCGCCGCCCGGCCGCCTCCGACCGCCGTGACGACCGCGGCAACTTCGAGCGCCGGGACCGTCGTGACGACCGCCGTGACGACCGTGGTGGCTTCAACCGGGACGAGCGTTCCGGTGGCCGCTCCTTCGACCGCGACCGCCGCGACGACCGCGGTGGCTTCCGCCGGGACGACCGGGGCGACCGCGCCGGCGGCCGCTCCTTCGACCGCCGTGACGACCGTCGCGACGACCGCGCCGGTGGCCGGTCCTTCGACCGGGACCGCCGCGACGACCGGGGTGGTTTCGAGCGCCGGGACCGTCGTGACGACCGCCGTGACGACCGTGGTGGCTTCAACCGGGACGAGCGTTCCGGTGGCCGCTCCTTCGACCGGGACCGTCGTGACGACCGCGGTGGCTTCCGCCGTGAGGAGCGTTCCGGCGGCTACGGCCGCGACCGCGGTGACCGCGGCTTCAACCGCGACCGCGGCGACCGCCCGAGCCGCCCGTTCCACCGCGACGACCGCTCCGGCGGCTACCGTTCCGGCGGCGGCGACCGTCCCTTCAACCGCGACGACCGCTCCGGCGGCCGCCCCTCCTCCGGTGGCCACCGCTCCGGCGGTGACCGCCCCTACGGCCGCCGTGACGACCACCGTGGCGCCACCGCCGGCTCCTACGGCCGCCGCGAGGACAAGCCGCGCTGGAAGCGCAACGGCTGATCGCTGACCGACGCCGCTCACCACCGGGCCCGTACGCACACAAGTGCCGTACGGGCCCGGTGTGTTGTACGGTCGTGACGCCCTTCCCGAGGGCCCGCCGCGCGGCCCGCGGCACCCCCGTGACCTGGCCGTTCGGTAATGCCTTCGGGCTGCGGGACGTCCTCGGGCTATGCTGCTCGGTGCGGGCCATTAGCTCAATTGGCAGAGCAGTGGACTTTTAATCCATTGGTTCAGGGTTCGAGCCCCTGATGGCCCACCGGTCCAGCCCTCTCATAGGGCGCTGACCTGCAAGAACGCGCCCCGGCTACTTACCCTAGCCGGGGCGCTTCCTCTTGATCAGCCGATTGCGTGAGCGATGCGTGAGCGCGCTACACGGCCGGGTTCCTAGGGACGAGCCTCGCCGCGGCTTCCGCGGCCTCCTTGGCCAGCTCAGGAAGGACGCTCGCGTAGATGTCCATCGTGATCGTTATCGACGAGTGACCCAGCATCTCCTGGACCACCTTCATGTCCGCCCCGGCAGCGAGCATCAGCGTGGCCGCGCCGTGCCGAAGGTCGTGGAGACGCACCGGTGGAAGACCTGACGCGGTGACAAGCCGCTCGAACAGGTCGGTGACCTTGCCGGGGTGGAGCCACGAGCCGTCCTCGTTGGTGAAGACGCGGCCCGTGTCCACCCACGCCGTCCCCCACTTGAGGCGCTCCTTGGCCTGGCGGGCGCGGTGGGCCTTGAGCGCGCGGACTGTCGCATCGTCCAGGGGGATGGTGCGGAAGCCGCTGGACGTCTTGGGGATCGACTCCGCGACCTCCCAGCCGTCTTGGACGAGCTGGGCGGTCACGGCCAGCGAGCTGGCGTCCAGGTTCGTCTCCGACCACGGCTGTCCGCAGGCTTCGCCCCGCCGGAGGCCGCGGAAGGCTATGAGGTGCCACATGGCGTAGAGGCGATCCTTGGCAACGAAGTCCAGGAACTGCCCGATCTGCTCGGGTGTCCAGACCATGACGGGCGAGGGCTTGATGCCCGTCTGGCGCCACTGGGCGACGCGCTCGGCGGTCCAGAGCAGGGCCTTGGGCCGCTCGGCTGCTTCCAGCTTGACGTGGGCCGCCGGGTTGAAGGTGATCAGCTGCTCGGCGATGGCGTCGTTGAGGGCCGCTCGCAGCGTGCTCCGGATGTGCCGCCGGGCGGTAGGGCCCGTGGTCTTCCGGAAGGGCGGCATCTCGTCGATGGCCTCCTTGATCGCTTTGCGACGGGCGCGGTTCTCCAACCCCTTCCAGGGCACGGTGGCCAGCTCATCCAGAGCGGCGCGACGCGCAGCGTTCTGTTCGAGCACCTCGGCGTTGGCCTCGATGATCGCCGTGAACATGTCGGAGACCGTCCGGACCCGCAGGCGATCGATCCGCACATGCCCGATGCGCGGCTTGAGGTGGACCCGAATGTCGCTCCTGTACCGGTCCAGCGTTGACTTGCGGACGCGCTTGAAGGCGAGCCAGCTGTCGAGCCAATCGCCAACGGTGAGCCGGTTGGTGAGGTCCAGGCCGTGGTTTAGACGCCGACGGGTCTCCTCTATGTCCGGCAGGGGAGCCTTTTCGTTGCCGAGCTTCTCCAGCAGCGCGGCTACCTGGGCCATTCCTTCGGGATCGTCGGCGTCAGGAAGACCGAGCAGGGCCCGAACGTGGTCGAGGTCGGCCTGGGCGGCCTTGAGGGTCTCGTAGCCGGCGCGGCTGAAGGAGCGGCGGGTGCCGTCTTCGCGGGGCGGGAGTTCCTGGCGTATGGAGTAGGAGCCGTGCTTGCGGCTGGAGAGCTTGGGGCACTTCTTGCCGAGCGGTTTGCTGGTCTTGGGGTCGCGGCAGTAGCAGCGGCGGTGGGTGGAGCCCTTCAAAGGTCGTTCTCCTCGGTGATGGTGTGGTCGGAGTGGGGCAGGTCAATGTCGGTGAGCTCGGGCGGCAGGTAGGGGAGGAGGCCGCGGTCGCGGCGGATGAAGGAGCGGGCAATGCGCAGGCGTTGCTTGGCCGCTTCGAGCCGCTCGATGGCCGCGGCCCGATCGCGGAAAGCCTGGGCCCGCTCTGTGGCGTTGCTTGCCCGTTCACCTGTGGCTCGCGCGCATTCCTCGCTGAACATCGCGGCGCGGGCCTCGGTGAGAGCCGCGATGTGCTCGCGCTGGTAGCGGAGCATGTCGTGGTCGGCCAGGTAGCCGCTGTCATGAGCCGTGAACCAGTGCATGGCGTCCCATGGGGAAACCCGATGCTCGTAAGGAAGTCGCTGGACCTCGGCGACGTATCCGATCGGGTAGATCAGGCAGATCGGGTTCGTGTGCAGCGCCTGGGCCAGGACCATGACGTCGACCAGGGGCAGGGTGGCGCGGCGGCCGGATTCCATGTTGGCGATGACGTTGCGGGGGATCGGGTGACCGAGCTCTGCGCAGGCGTCGGCCAGGTCCTGGGCGCTCATTCGTAGCTCCTTTCGGCGTCGTCGGACCTCGGCGGCCACGGTGGCCATCACGTGGTCGGTCCATTCGGGGACGTCGTCCTCGTCGTCGTATCCAGCATTGGAATCGCGTTGTGTCATGGAGACACATTAGCTTCGCCATCCTGGTTCGAGTGGCCTGGAGCCGGACGTGATCGCAGCGTTCGCCGAGGGCTCAGTTATGGAGGAAGCGCCGCATGCGTGAGGACGAGATCACCGGCAAGCCGATCGGGATGAGCCGGGAGGAGCTGCTGGCCCTGCCCGCTGCCATTGACCTGGACACTGGCAACCGGGCGCTGGGCCTCGGGCGCAGCAAGGGCTATGCGCTGGCGAAGCAGGGTCAGTACCCGTGCAAGGTATTGCGGCTGGGCAAGGCGTACCGGGTCGTGACGGCTGATCTGCTTGAGCTGTTGGGCCTTGCCGCGTGACCGGGCTTTCCCATAGCAGGCTTGTCTGCGCTGAGCTGACACAGAATCGCTGGACTGCGGACAGGCGTGGACGTACTGTCCGTGTTCCCTCGCCCCGGCCAAGGAAGCGAGGAAGCCTCCGGCGGGCCAACGCCGGAGGCTCAGCACACTCCACTGCCCGCATTCCACGAACGACCTGCGTGACCTGGGCCTGCATGCCCGACGTCACCGGTAAGGAGCTGCCCTGTGCAACCTACGGCACCTGAGCCCCATTCCGCAGCCGGCAAAGCGGTGTGGCCTCCGGTTGCAGTGCCCGGCCGACCCGACCACTCCACCCCCGAGGCTGCCCCGTCGGCCGAGGACGCAGCGTCGGGCCCTGTGCAGGCCGTTGACCCTGCAGAGGAGGCGGTCCCGGATCTGGAGCCGACCGAGGGCTCCGCGCTGCTGGACGAACTGCGTGCGCAGATAGCCCGGTTCGTGATCCCGCCCACCCCGCAGGCATTGGACGCCGTCACGCTGTGGGTCGCGGCCACTCACCTCCAGCCCGCGTGGCAGCATGCTCCGCGCCTGGCGGTGGTGGGTCCGGCAAAGCGCTGCGGTAAGTCGCGGCTGCTGGACGTGCTGACCGAGACGGTGCACGAGCCGATGCTCACCATCAACACCACCCCAGCAGCGGTCTTCCGCTCGATCACCGAGGAGCCGCCCACGCTCCTGGTGGACGAGGCCGACACCATCTTCGGCACGCCGAAGATGGCAGAGAAGAACGAGGAGATGCGCGGCCTGCTCAATGCCGGTCACCAGCGCAACCGCTACGTCACGCGGGTGGTGGGCAACGATCACACGCCCCGCAAGTTCGAGACCTTCGCCATGGCGGCTCTTGCGGGGATCGGCGACCTGCCGGACACGATCATGGACCGTTCGGTAGTCGTCCGCATGCGCCGCCGGGCCGAGGGCGAGACCGTCCGCCCGTTCCGGTCCCGCCGCGACACTCCGGCCCTGCACCACCTGCGCGACCGGATCGCTGCGTGGGCCCGGCCGTTGCTGGATGAGGCCGCTGACCTGGAGCTGGTCATGCCGGTCGAGGACCGTGCCGCCGACACCTGGGAGCCCCTGGTGATCGTCGCGGACCTCGCTGCCGGACCTTGGCCACGTCTCGCGCGGGCGGCGTGTGCGCAGATGGTTGCTGCCGAAGCGGCGGCCGAGGAGGAGCACCCCAGCGGAGCGCGGATCCTCGCCGACATCCGCCGGGTCTTCGTTGCCCAGCGCGAGGTCGACAGCCTCTCCACCGAGGAGCTCCTCCACCACTTGCGCCAAGACGCGGAGAGCCCGTGGGCCGAGTGGGGGCGCAACGGACTGGGTGCCCGCGATCTGAGCGCGATGCTGCGCGAGTTCGGCATCAGGTCCGGCAACGTCCGCATGGCCGACGGGACGCAGCGCAAGGGCTACATGCGCAACAAGTTCCTCGACGCGTGGCGGCGCTACTGCCCCGCTGTGCACCCCGTCGACGCCGGCCCTGCGCCCAGCTCGGGCTGAGCCCCGCCCCTCCGGTTGCCGTCCTTGCCGTCCCTGCCGTGATCCCGCAGGTCAAACGGCATGTCGGCAAGACGGCAGCCGGGCTCAAGACGGCAACGCGATCACCAACGGCGCGCTGACCGTAAGGACGTCTCCCACATCAGTCTTGTGCCGTCCCAGGCGTCCCAGCCGTATCGCCGCAGGTCACAGGGGCTTGGGCCAAGACGGAAGACGGATCCGCAACGTCCACGCCCCCCGTGTTCCACCCCGAGGGCGGCGGTGCCGCAATACGTCGGCACCGCCGCCGAGACGGAACGCCAGTACCTGTGCCGTACCTGCTCTGACCTGCGGTTTCAACGGCCAAGACGGCCAAGACGGACCATGCCACCACCACAGGAGAACCCCGCTTGACCACCCTCGCACCACCCGCCGACCACACCGATCAGGAGACCGGTGGGTCCCGCACTCCTCGCTCAGGAGGGCAGCTGGTGATGACCAAGCAGAGCGCCGAGCAGTATGCGCTCGTCGCGGCCGGAATCGTCATCATCGCCCTGACCGCCGGTGGGTTCTGGCTCTCCTACGCGCACCTCGCCGAGGTCGCCGGGCAGCACGGACTCAAGAGTTCCCCTGTACGCCAATGGACCTGGCCCGCGACGTTGGACGCGTTCATCGTCGCGGGAGAGCTGCTGATGCTTCGCGCGGGCCTGCGCCGGGTCACCGACGGGTGGGCCATCGCCCTCACAGCTACCGGTTCGGTCGGTTCCATCGCGCTGAACGTAGCCGGGGTCAGCGGAGCCGGCGGGTTCGGAGCAAAGCCCCTGCTCGACTACGTGGTCGCTGCCGTACCGCCGACCGCTGCGCTGCTGGCCTTCGGCGTCCTGATGCGGCAGATCCACCAGCTCGTCGACCGGCCGATCGGCCGACCGGGACCGGCATTGGACGAGGCACCAGAGTCAGCGGCCAATGCTGCTGTCCGCGCCAGTGAGCCACCGGCTGGCAGTTCCGGCCAGTCGCCGAAACCTCAGCTCCGCGAATCGGACAGCAAGCCACGTGGGGGCCGCCCGGCTGGTGCCACGGTCGAGGAACTCGTGGAGATCGGTCGTATCGCCGCTGCCGAGCAGGGCAAAGTCACCCGGGCCATTGTCCGAAAGGCCGTACAGGACAAAGGACTGACGGTCAGCGGGGAACGGCTGACCGAGGTGATGGATGTCCTCCGCCCCGAGTTCGAAGCCACTGCCGACACCGGTCCAGATAGCGGCTGACCACTTGCCCCAGTGGGTGGTCGGAACCCCTTCCGGTCACCCACCCAGCCGGTCACGGCCCCACTTGTCGCCTGCATATCCACACCTGTGGACGGGGTGGTGACCGCCTGGAATCTGTCCGGACCGCCCCGGCAGCTCGCCTGCCCGCTCGTCCCTTCTGGAGAACCACCTATGACGCATGGCCCACACCACGCCGAGGATGCCCTCGACGAGCCACTGCCGCTGACGAAGTCCCGCGGACTGATGGACCGTCTGCGGCGGGCGTTCGGAAAGACGGCCCCTGGCGGAGCCAGTAGTACCCCGAGTCCGACTCAAGGCCGGTCTCCGGGGATCTCCGCCCCAGGGGTGGCGGAGACGGCCCGGCGCCAGGGGGCGCAGGACCAGGAGGTCGGGGCCGAGGGCGGCCCCGACCTGGACAAGCTCCACGCCGTCCAGCGCGAAATTCTGCGCCCCGTGCCAGCTGACGTCCTCGCCGCTGGCGAGCCCACCGTGCAGATCGTGCAGCCCACGATCCGCCGCTTCAACGGCACCAAGCGCACCGTCCGCATCGGCCCGCTGCGATTCACCGGCGACGAGCACACCCAGCTCCAAGAGGCCGCCGACGAGCACGGCTACAAAGGCGAATCCGGCTTCGCCGCCGACATCGTCCTCGCCTTCCTCACCGGCCGGTTCACCGCCAACCTTCCGCTGTCCGAGGACCGCCGCCGTACCCACATGTTTCGCGCTCAGGTGCTGCGCCAGCTCAACCGCATTGGCGTCAACGTCAACCAGATCGCCCGCGCCCTCAACAGCGACCGCACCCCACCCGACATACGCCAGCGCCTGGACGAACTCCACCGCCTGCTGGAACTGATAGCCAAGGCCCTGCGCCAGCCTGCGGACCCAGGGGAGGACGTTGCCGCATGATCGCCGCCATCAAGCGACCAGGTTCCAAGACCCGCGGTCTGCTCGCCTACCTCTATGGACCCGGCCGCCACGACGAACACCTCGACCCGCACATCGTCGCCGGCTTCGCCATGCTCGGCATGCCCGAGCCCGGCCGCGACGAGCACGCCACCCTCACCCAACTCGCCCGCCACCTCGACGAGCCCGTCGGCCTGCGCAACAGCGAGTTCGGCAAGCCTGTCCTCGACCACGTATGGCACTGCCCCGTCCGCGCCGCACCCGAGGACCGCTACCTCTCCGATGCCGAATGGGGCGAGATCGCCCAGCGCATCGTGGCCTCCGCCGGCATCGCGCCCGAAGGCGACGATCTGGCATGCCGCTGGATCGCCGTCCGCCACGCCGACGACCACATCCACATCCTGGCCACCACCGTCCGCGAAGACGGCCGCCGTCCCAAACTCCACGACAGCGGCCTCCGCGTCGGCGACGCATGCCGCGAGATCGAGAAGGACTACGGCCTGCGCCGCCTGAAGAAGGGTGACCGCACCGCCGCACGTCGGCCCACCCAGGCTGAGATGCACAAGGCCGAACGCCTCGGCTGGAAGCAGACCAGTCCTGAGTGGCTCCAGGGACGTATCCGAGCCGCCATTCCTCACGTGACCGACGCCGAGGAATTCATCGCTTACCTCGAAGCCGGCGGCATCGAGGTGCAGGTCCGGCGCGGCCCGTCAGGAGACCTTCTGGGATATGCCGTCGGCCGCCCCGGCGACCTCAACGAGGACGGCGAGCAGATCTTCCACCCGGGCGGCAAGATCTCCCCCGACCTCTCCCTGCCCAAGATCAAGGCCCGCCTGGAATCCAGCCAGCCCGAAGAGCACCCCACCGCCCGTCGCAACCGCCCGAGCACCCCCTGGCACCAGGCCACCGACGCTCTCGACGCCCTCCCCGCCGACCTCGCCGATGACGCACACGCCCAAGCGCACATCACCGCCCTCGGTGAACTGATCGAAGCCACCGCCCAGAAAGCACCCACCGCCCTGCGCGCTGAACTCCAAGCCGCCTCCAAGGCGTTCGCACGCGCCCAGCGGTCCCAGATCCGGGCAGAAGATCGAGCCGCCCATGCTCTGCGCAACGCGGCCCGCGACATCGCCCACACCGCTACCGCCCCCGACGGCAGCGCCCTCGCCGCCCTGGTCGCAGCACTCGTCTGGGCCATGATCGTCGCCGGACGCTGGCACGAGGCCAAGGGCCACGCCCACCAGGTCGACGCCGCCCGCCAGGCCCTCCAGCACCTCCAGACCGCCGCCGACCATGCCCTGGCCCCCACGCTCACGGACCTCGCGCAACGCCAGCCAAGGGAGGAGACCCGCCGCACCCTGGCCAGCGACGTACGCGCCGCCATCCCCGAGCACGCCGAACGGATCCTCACCGACACCGGCTGGCCGGCCCTCGCCACCATCCTCACCGACGCAGAAGCCCACGGCCACAAACCCCACCAACTCCTCAAAGAGGCAGCAGCCCGACGGGAACTGGCCACCGCCCGGCAGCCTGCCCGCGTCCTGATCACCCGCATCCAGCACACCAGCCGAAACCCCACCCCCAACCCCCGCGCCGCAGCAGCCCGCCTACGCACCACCACCGCGGCCCCGCACCCGCCCACCGCGCCCGTCCACGTCCAGCCGCCAACGGCAACAACGGCACCGGCCGAGCAGCAGCATCGCCAGCGTCGCTAGCTGCCCGACCCTGCACGACCGTCACTCCGCTGCGGCCCACAACGACCAGAGCTGGACGTGCGCCTCGGTGAACCGCCCCCTACCGGAATCCGGCCGGCAGGGGGCCGGCAGTCTTGTCCTGGGCCCACTGGCCGGGCGGTGCTGCATCGTGGCTGAAATACGCTCCCACCAGGGCGATTGTCAGTGCCGTATGCCATCGTCACCACCTGTGAGCCGACAGCATCGTCAGCGGCTCGCAACGGGTTACGAGCACACCGCCAAGGGGGAGGCACGGCATGGCTGGCGACGGCTTCGACGTAGACATCAACCAACTCAAGTCCGCCGCACCGACATTTCACCGAGAGTCTGTCGCTCTGGAACGGGCGACGGCAAAGCTTCGCCACACGCTCGCTGGGCTGGGGGAGCCCTGGGGCGGTGACGAGCAGGGCAAGAAGTTCGAGCACGCCTACGCTCCACACCAGGCGCAGATCGAGAAGGCAGCCGCGGCCCTGGTCAAGGGCCTGTCCAGCATCACCAAGGCCATGAACGACATGGCCGCCAACCACGAAGACGCTGACCACTCGGCCAAGTCCGGCGTTGAGGGCGGTAAGTGATGGGTGCTGCCGACAAGGCCAAGGAGATCGTCCAGGACCTCACCGGCATGTGGTGGCCGGAGGGCGACGAGGACGAACTCCGGGAGGCCGCCCGCGCTTGGCGGACCTTCGCCGATGACGTCGAGGACTGCACTGCCGCCTGCCACAAGAAGGCCCAGGACGTCATCGACAACAACAAGGGCAAGTCGATCGAGGCGTTCGGCGAGTTCTGGCGCAAGTACCACGGCGGCGGCAAGGGCTACCTCGACGACGTGGCCACCGCCGCCCGTGACATGGCCAAGGCCCTGGACAAGTACGCCGACCAGGTCGCCGAGGCCAAGAAGAAGATCGAGCACGAGCTGGAGATCGCCGGCGCGGTCCTGGTCGCCGGTACAGCCCTTGCCGTCTTCACCGGCGGCATCAGCGAAGTCGCAGCAGCCGGCGCCACCGAGGCGATCGTCGCCGCAGCGAGCTCGGCAGGTATCGCCGTCTCTGCCACCGTCGCCGAGATCACCGGCACGGTCCTGGCAACCGCCGCCATCGGCGGCATCGAAGCCATTACCGTCGACGTGGTCGTCGCCCAAGGCGGGCGGAATCTCCTCGGTGACCAGCACGGCATAAATCTCGCGGAGATCAAGGACGCTGGTGTCTCCGGGGTGCTTCTTGGCGGGGCTTTCGGCGCAGCAGGGCGTGGCGCCAAGGCTATCGCTGACGCAAGCGGCGCCAAGAACGTCCTCGGCAAGATGGAGCTGGACGGCTTGGGCGGCCCGCGCCTGCCCATGGCTGGCGAAGGGCCCGTCGGTCCAACCGGTCGTCCCTTGATGCGGAACGGTGAAGGTGGCGGTGGAGCCTCGCGTGAAGCGGGGCAGCCCAGTCCCGGGGACGCGCCACGTGATCACACCGCTCACTACCCAGTAGGTCGTCGGGGCAAGCAGGAGGAGACGAGCATTCGTTCCCCTGATGCGGACGACAAGGCCGTCAATCGGGGTAACAGGGAGGTCAAGGTAGCGCTTCCTGACGGCAAGACAGCCAAGAACGCCCCGGCCACTATTCATGGACGTCCGTACACGGGCCATGCCTTGGACCGGATGCAGCAGCGTGGATTCATGCCATCCGTGGTGGAAGATACAATTAGAAATGGCGAGGCCGTCCCCGGGAAGATTCCCAACACGACGGCACACTACAACCACGCAGAAGGCATGACGGTCATCACGAATACTGAGACCGGGCGTGTGGTGACGGTTTCCGGAGGGATCATCAAGCAATGAACAGCGAGATGGAGTGGTGGGCGAACCAACGCCACTTGGTGGAACGCAGCCTTGCGCAGTTCGATCGTCAGGAGCTGCCGCTCAAGACTCTTGCTGACGACCTGATGTCCTTCGCGGATGTGTTTGCCGATCGCGGGGAAGCGGCAATGGATGAGTTCTCCTCGCAATTGAACATGTCCGCTGCGGAGTGGCTGGAGGAGTTCCAGTCCGCAGCCTTCGGGGTAGAAGTCATCTTCTCCGTAGCTGTCGACCAGAACTGGGATACTCTCCCTTCCGAGCAGGTCACGGCCCTCAATAGTGAACTTGATCGGCTGGAGGAGCTTCTCTCTCGACTTCCGATGTAATGGCTTCTGCCTTTGCCTCCACCCCGCCGTCATGGCTGCCCCGCCCCTGCTACCGGCCGGAAAGAGGTAATGCAGATTTTCGAGGCAGACCAGGCGCGGGCCAACCTCGAACGATGGGCCCAGGACGCGCACGAGAATATGCTCAGGATCGCCGACATGCTCAACGCCCCGCCGAGCAATACGAGCAGGACGCGCTGATCCTGATCGGCCCGCTACAGGATTACGTGTCCAGGCTCCCGCTTGACGAATTCGAGCCAGACGACTGGGTCACCCTTCACAATGACCTGGCCGCGTATGTGGCGGATGTCGGAATTCGCGAACACGGGGCCTCATGGAAGGTCTTGGACGACGAGACCTCGCCCCGCGGCTTCCGGTACGTCATCCAAGGTGCGGCACGCGACGGCGAGGCTGGCTACGTAGCCCCGTTCGATGTCGTCATGGAGGAATTCGGAAACCTTCCGATCCAGATTGCGCGGATGCTCGCCAACGCAGAGGTGACGATCGGCGCGAATCCTCTTCTCTGAGGGCATCCAGCGTAGTCGCGGCCCGGTGCGTCGAGCGCCGGGCCGCAGTTCTGCGGATCAGCGGCGCCCCAATTCGAGCCCGGTGGTGATGCAGCGAAATCCCGTGTCGTTGTCGCTCATCGTCTCGGAGGCGTCGTTGAAGGCGGCTGGGTCGGCGCGGATGAAGGGGCTGGTGAAGGCGCTGCCTTTGAGGACACGTCGGCCGGGTTCCGATTCGGTTGTGCACCATTCCCAGGTGTTGCCGCACAGGTCGTAGACGCCGAAGGCGCTGACGCCGGAGTGGTAGCGGGAGACGGGGGTGGTGTGCCCTATTCCGGATTCCTGGACGTTGCACTTCGCGGCGGTTGCTGCGTCGCCCCATGGGTAGGCGCTGCCCTTGGCTCCACGAGCGGCTTTCTCCCATTGCTCGCTCGTGGGCAGGCTCTTCCCCGCCCAGGTCGCGTAGGCATTCGCATCACGCCAGGTGATCCACACCACCGGGTGGTCGAAGATGCTGTCGGGGCAGTGCCCATCCCGCCCCCAGTGCCTGGGGGCGGGATGGCCCGTCGCATCGGTGAAGCGAAAGTAATCGGCGTTGGTGACCGGATAGATGTCTATGAAGAAGGCCGGCAGCCAGCTGGGGGTGTTGGCCGCTCCGCTGAGATAGATCCCTTCCTCCACGGCAATCATCAACTTCCCGTCCACGGGGTGGCGATGACGTTGCGTGGCGGGAGCTAAAAGCGCTTCGGTGCGCTCATCGTCGCCCGCTGCGGCCCTGGCCGTCAGCAGCTGCGCGAACCGCTCCTGCACCTGCGTACCCGCGCGGACGAGCAACGTGTCGAGCGCAGCCTGATTGCCGGGGCGGGGAGTGATGTTCTCTCCGCCCCTTTCCCACTTGGACACCATGCGGTCGCTGACCCCGATCCCCGCAGCGAACCCGCGTACCGTCATGCGCATCGCCAGACGCAGGGCTTTGGTCTCACGCCCGGTCCAGCGCGCTACCCCCGGCCGGTCCATCCAGGCCGTCCTACAACTGCTCGCCGCGTAGGGCCAGGAAGGATTCGCGCAGCTCGACGAGGGCGGGGTGCTCGGTGGGCAGCTGGGTTTCGTCGATTGCGCTGATCGCCCGCACGCCGATGGTGGTGTTCGTCGCGAAGGCGGCCTGCATCTGGGGGAGATGCTCGGAGGGAACGGGCGCAGCCGAGTAGGTGTGGAGTTCCTGGAGCAGGGTCATCGTGACGCCGGGCAGCACATCGGCCTTGGGCCACACCACATTGCCGTGCGCGTCGATGAAGCCGACGTTCCAGGTGCCGCCCTCGGAGACCAGCCCGTCCGGGCCCACGAACAGGGCGTCGTCGAAGCCGGCCAACTGGGCGGCGCGACGGTGGTGGAGGGCACCGAACAGCCCGGTGTGCTTCACCTGCGCCACATCTCGCTGGTAGCGGACGGTCTTCACGCGCAGCGGGGGCAGCGGCAGCGCGCCTGCCGGTCGGTGGGTCACGAGCACATGGGGGTCATTCGCGTCAGCGGGGCGTCCCATGTCCAGCCCCGGATCGAGGATGGTGACCCGCACGACGAAGGCACCGGGCTTGTCGCCCACCGCCTCACGCACGTACCGGCGCACAAGGCCAGGGTCCAGGTCCGCGCCGAAGACCGTACGGCAGTCGCGCACCAGTCGTTCCAGGTGCCGGGTCAGGCCGCGAACGTGCTGTTCGTCGACGCGCATCGAAGTGAAGTGACCGTAGTTGGTGAGCGCGAGCGTGCGCAGCGCGTCGGGGTCTGCCGGATGTCCGTTCAAGAGCGCCATGCGCATCAGTCTGTCAGCGGTCACCTGATGCCGAACACGGAATGCCGGGCCCGACGGCCGTAAGTTCAGCAAGAGTTCCTTCCTCACTCCGTGTCGTCAGCCGTTAACTGCACGCCAGGCAATGCAGTACGCAGTGGAGACGGAGGCCAGCAGCCGTGCACCCCGAACCGAACAATGCGCACCGCCACGAGCAGCAGGCGAGCGCCATCCCCCACGTCACGCACGCCACGCCCATGACCCGAGACCTCATCTACGACCACCGGGCCCAGCAAGCGGCTCTGCCGGTGCAACTGCACCACTCGGACAGCAGTGCCGAGTCCGAGTCCGTGCTGATCCTGACCCCTTCGGAGATGGAGCTGTATGCCATCCAGATCGAGCGAGCCATCAAGATCCGCGAGGACTATCGCGCCGGCCTCCGGAGCCTGCCGCGAGACGACCTCTGATCCGCGACAGCGGACATCCCACCAGCTGCCATGCCGAGTGAAGGCAGGAAGTTTATGAGCGCGCACATCCGTCCCCATGACCGTGACCCGCTGGGAGCCGCCCTCGGCTGGCTGTGGGCCTTGCTGGCCGCGACCGGCCTCGTCGGCGTCGGTGTCCTCATCGGCGATGCGATGGACGAGCACCAGTCCGGCGCCCTCTCTGCGCCTGATGCGGAGCCCGCCCCCTGAAACTCCCCTTCCTCGGTTCGCGGCCGAGAGGAGGACGAGGACCAATACCACCGATGGGCGTCGCCGCGAGTTCCGTTTCGGCTCTGCGCATCAAGGCGTTCATCCTGCAACAAGCCGAGGTCTGCTTCGACGGAAGGACGGAGAGATGAGCGACTGGGAGTTCGTCAAGGACAGGACGGCCACGCAGGGCGCGGTGTGGAGGTCGGCTGACGGCCTTTTTTACAAGCGAACTGGAGGCGAGGATCTATGTGCGGAGATCGAGTTTCAGCACCTCGCCGCTGGTCTCGGGTACCCCGTTCCGGAAATCATCGACAGTGGAAAAGAGAACGAAGGCCACTTCGTCATCGAACGGTCCCTCGGCACCGCTTCCCTGCATGACGAGGCTCTCAGTGACGCCCAGCGTGACGGTGCAGTGCGCGATCTGGTGATCAGCACGGCTGCCTCCGTCGGCTCCCAGCTTCTGCGGGCCCAGGCAACCCACCCGCTGACCGCGGCGCCATGGTTCGACAAAGCCGCCTTCGCCGCCAACGTATTCGAGGAGAACCCGGACCTCGATACCCCGCGGGTGCACGAGGCGGTCAAGCGGGCCCTCGACCGGACGGCGGCACTGCCCATGGTCCACGGCCACCTCGATTACGGGCTCCCGAACGTCCTCGCCAAGGGCGTCATCGACTGGCAGCACCACGGCCCCGTCCCGCTCGGCTACGACGTCTATCCCGCACTCGACATCGTGGCCTTCAAGGGAGGCGGCAAGGGCTACAGCGTCAGCCCTGCACAGCGCACCGCGTACACCAGCACCCTCGACGACACCACCGTCGACCTGATCGGCCGACCTGTGAGCGAGCACCTGGGCGACTTCCTGCTCGTCAAGTGCTTCTTCTTCCTCGCCCTCATGCGGCCCACCGACCCTGCACGGCACGACAAGCACATCAAGTGGCAGTACCGCCGAGCCCTCTTCACGATGGGACTTGATCAGTATGAGTCGTCCAGCACCATCGACACCGGCAGCTTCCCCACCCTGGCGCAGTTCTCAGACGAGTACCGGTAGGCCAGTCTCCGCAGTCCGAGACCGCGACTACCTGATGGACCACCACGGGGTCATCTTCAAGGTCATCGGCGACAGCCATCCGGGCAGCCACTACCTCGGCTATGTGAAGTACCACCCCGATGCCAAGGGCGACCGGCGTCTGTTCGGCCAGACCTACCGGCAGAACAGCGTGGTCTCGAAGTCCTTCGGCATCCTCGCCAACCGGCCGGAGTGCTACGTCTACTCCGACACCCTCGGCTGCGTCATCACCGGCATCCCACGCGACGACATCGTCGTCCACTACTCCTGCCGCCACGCCCTCGTGGCCATCCACGAGGACCCCGGCCTCGTCGCCGACAGTCCTGCAGGCAAGGACCTCCTCGCGATCACCGAGTGGGTCGCTGCCAACGGCGCCCAAGGGCTGATCGGAGTCACCGGGTCCTTCCTCGTCGGCTGCCACAACGAGCGCTCCGACATCGACCTCGTGTGCTACGGCCCCGAGGGCTACGAGGCCGCCCATGCACTGTTCCACCACGAGCAGCTGATCAAGCCGTACGACGGCGACGACCTGACCCGCCTCTACATCCGGCGGGCCAAGTACATGGAGGGCAGCTCCTTCGACGCACTCATCAAGCAGGAGCGCCGCAAGCTCCAGGGCCTGACGCCGAACGCCGGCGCGCACATCAACTGCGAGCCCATCCGCGCCGACCGCGACAAGACCTTTGCCTGTGTCTCCTCCAAGGAGATCGGCGAAATCTCCGTCCTGGCGGAGATCACCGACCACGCCCAGGGCCTGGCCACCCCGGCGGTCTACGAGATCAAGGTGAAGACCGTCCTCAGTTCGACGGTCGACGAGCCCGCTTCCTTCGCTCGCCGGATCACCCACATGCGCTCGTACCTCGGCGCCTACACCGGTGCCTTCCGGTCGGGCGACACCGTGCACCTGTCCGGCAAGCTCGTCCACACCCAGGACGGCGAACGCAGCGGCTTCGGAATCGAGCTCACGCCCTGGACCGTCAGCAACTCCTACGTCGCCAGCCTCGCCGGATAGGGCCGGACCCGTGACACTCCTGATCATCCGGCACGCCGAATCAGTGGAGAACGCCGACAAGTACCTCGGCTTCTACCAGGACCCTCGCCCCCTACAACGGAGCCGCCGCCCATCACATCTCCCGCAGCCTCGTCGGCCTCACCCCGCGCGGCTTCCGCCAGGCCCAGTGGCTCGCCGAGACGCTCCCAGACCTCATCCACCACCAACCCCGCGTCTATACCTCCACCTACCGCAGGGCAATCGACACCGCCGCCATCGCCCTGCCCAAGCTCCCGGCCGGCTGGCCCCAGCAGACGTCGCTCCTCGATGAACAGCACTACGGCGACGCCACCTACATGACCAAGCGCGAGCTGTACGATACCTACCCCGAACTCGCAGAGGACCGCCGACAGCGCAAGCACATCTGGACCGCACCCGGCGGAGGCGAATCCCTCGCCACAGGTGTCACCCAGCGGGCCGCCGATTTCACTGCACTCGCCCGCGCCGCACTGCGCACACCGTGCGCGGTCATCGCCTTCACCCACCACACCGCGGCGGTAGCGCTCCGAGCCCTGCTCGAAGACCTGCCCCTGCCGGAGATCCTCGCCGAGGAACGCAAAGGCAAGCTGCCCAACGCCGCGATCCTCCATTACGCCCTGCACGGCGACCGATTCACCAGAACGGCAATGACCACCCCACCGCCTCTCTAGGAGCGGCTCGTGCACCCTCTGTTCCTCAACGGCCCAGTCCAGAACGGCCCCTTCACCTTCCAGACCAAGCCCGGCAAAGCCGCCGGCGTCCGCCTGGCCGCAGCACTCAACGCCATCCTCGGCTCACCGCCCACGCCCCACCTGTGGAACACGGTCACCCTGGACGGCGACTTACGCCACCGCGCCACCGACGGCGAACCGGTCACCCGCACGGAGTTCGAGGCCCGCCTCATCGCCGCCAAGTACCCGCCCGATCCCCCACCAGGAGCCGGGACCATGACCGACACCGAACCCGAGGTCGCCGCCCTGGCCCTGGAAATGATCGAGCAAAACCTGCGCGCCGGCACCCTCATGATCAGCCCCGAGACCGTCCCCACTTGCCGGTCCTGCCGCCACATGACCGGCCGCGGCAACCATGCCTGCCGCGCCTGCGGCAGCACCGACATCCACGACCGCACCGCACAGCACCTTGTCGCCGAGCCCGCGAAGGACCGCCCCGTCCTGGACCGGACCGACATCCACTCCAGCCACCGAGCCCAGCCCAAACACCTGCAGAACACGGTCAGCAGTATCAGCAGCCGCCGCCTGATCATCTCCCGAACCCGCGACCACGGCATCGACCTCGCACCCCTCGGACTTCCCGGCCTCGTCCTGGACCCCCGCGTCGGCGTCCACGCCACCGTCCTCGCTGCGGCACGCCGGCACCAGGCGGACACGGCGGTCATGACGATCACGCAGAACGCCGCCAACCACATCGCCGCCCACGGCCAGCACTTCCGCGAACACCACGGCACCCGGCTGAAGTACGCCCTCCACGGACACCTCCCCTACGATCACACCGCCGACCTCCAGGCGGTGTACCGGGCCTACCGCGCCAATGCCGCCACCCAGCGAACGTTCGAGACCTGGTTCCTTCCGCTTTTCTCCCTCAAGGAGAAGAGCGGAACGCGCCCCGAACAACTGCCCCAGCTCTTCAAGCACTTCATGCGGGCCCGCAGGGATCGGCCCTCCGTCCCCGGTCCAGCCGAGAGCGCCGCCATACGACAGGCCGTCGCCCGAGGCGGCACCGACTGGATCACCAGCAGATATCTACTCGCTACCGCGTTGGCCACACCCAGCTGGCACATGCTGGTCGAAGACCGTTGACCAGCGCACAACGGGGCGCGCTGCTCCGTAGCCGACCCAGAGGGTGCCGTATCTACTTGGTGTCACTGCGGCGAAGACGCTCGACTTCGGCACGGAGCGCTGAGTTCTCTGCCTCCAGATCAGCCTTCGTCCGGCGACTTGTGCGACCGCGACGTGACGCAGTGCTCTGGGAGTTTGGCTTCGGAGCCTTCGGAGCCTTCGGAGCCTTCGGAGCCTTCGGAGCCTTCGGAGCCTTCGGCGGCTCGGCCACCGCCCCGATCACCTCGAAGGCCACAATCACCGCAGGGTCCTTGCCGCACTCGGAGCATCGGGTATCTTGCGTGTCCCTATCGGGGCGGGCATCGCGGCAGTGCCGCTCGATCTCCTGAATGTGCCCACAGTAAAAACGCACGCGCCACCTCAAGTACTCCCACGGCGGTGGCGCAGTGTGGCTATCAAGCATCGCCTGTAGCCGCTGGTACTGCTCCTCGGTCCAGGGAGGTGCTTTCGCGACCTGCCGCTCCACCCAGGCGGCTATCTCGTCGGCCTCGCTCTGACGACGGTGATCAGCCCGCGAAAGCTGATACTCGTCCAGAGGCAACCCATGGCTCTCGTACTTGACCGTCACCCCAGAAAGCTACGAATCGCTGGGTCTCCAGGATGGCGCCTTGCTTGGCTATCACTCGTACGTGAAGGCCGTGGTGCCCGAGTCGGCGGCCTGCGCACGCCGGCGGTGCAGCTTCTCAATGGCGGTCACCACGGGCTTTCCCCTACGGGCGCGTGCGAGCTGCGTCGGGGGCGAGGGGGCGGAGCCGACGGAGTGCCCCGAGCGGGGCCCTGTGTCGGCTGGGAGAAAATTCGCCTCTGGCTACAAGACCCTTACCCCGACATGGATCCGATCCGAGCCTGAATTTCGTAGCCTCCGCAACTGCCCTGCAGGGAAAACGAAGGCCCCGTCCAGGTCTTGGTCGAGGCCCTCGTCGTTGTGTGCTCTCAGCTGGCCAGCGAAGTCTCACGGCACCGGAGTGGGTTCTCCGGCCGGAGGTCGAGGTTCGAAGCCGCGGTCAGGTGGTGCGGGCAAGCGGGTTGAGCAGGGGGCGGCTCTTCCAGAGCACGACTGCGCAGCCGATTGCGAAGAGCACGCTGGCCTCGGCGGCGCCCAGGCCAGACGTGGGTTCCTGGATGGGCCAGGCCCAGGGTTGCGGTGAGCCTCCTGGTCTGCGGCCGGCGGCGGCGCAGGCGAGGGGGACCGCTGCGACGCAGATCGAGGCGACGCCGGCACCCAGAACAGCGCGGACGATGAGCGCGGCTCCGAGGAGGCCGATGCAGTTGCGGGCAAGGGAGAGAGCTTCCGGCCGGTCCCACAGGAGCTGGACGCCGGCTGCCAGCAGCAGGGTCAGAAGGGCGAAAGCGCAGCAGAGCGCAAGGTTGCGTCGGCCTGTGTGGCGCAGTGCGACCTCTTCGGTGATGGTGTCGCCGCGGTCGATGCCGTGCAGGAGCAGGACGACCGGGAGCACTCCGAGGATTTGTGTGACCAGGAGCTGGCCTGAGGGGCCTACGACCGCAGGTACGGGGATGGCTTCCTCGCGTACGACGATGGCCATGACGTATACCGCGAGTGTGGCCGCTGCGACGGCCGGGGCGCCCTTGGCCTTGAGCCACCAGATCATTGCGATGTCTCCCGGGCGTGGGCTGAGGGGATTGGAGCGGGGCGGGTCGTGCAGTCGCGCAGAGCCTTGCTGTTGCGCCGGAACCAGGCCAGTTGCTCGTTGTGGGAGGACTGCTGGACGCGCGCCGCCACTTCGGCTTCCTTCTCTCCGTAACGGCCGGCGGCCTCTTGAGATGCGGCTCCGGCGGTCAGGGCGAGCCATGCCGCGGTGGGGCCGTAGGCGTCAGCGCCGGGAAAGTCGCTGCCGGACTGGGCACAGGCCGGGGGGTCTGTCGGCAACAGGGCGGTGCCCACGCCTGCGCGCACCTCTGAGGCGCTGGGGGCAGGCCAGGTACCGATGAACAAGGCGCCGCCTCCTGAATGTTCCGCCATGGTGAGCGTCTTGGGGACGGCAAGTCCGGCCCGCTGGAGACGATGCCGGGCGTCGGAGGCGTTCTCGCGGATCACGGCGGCTTGCCGGGACAGCTCTGGCCACAGGCACACGCGCGGGTTGTCCCCGGCGCATTGCAACTGCTCCTCGGCACGGGGTGTGACGGGGTCGGCGGGCAGCCCGTAGGCGAGCCAACCGCTGCCCGCCATGCCGACCACCAGCGCTGTGCTGATCAGGACGGCGCGCGTCCGCTGGTGCAGTGCGGTCAGGGCCAGTGCGCATGCGCCGATCACTCCGAGCGCCAGTACGAGGGCGCTGGCAGCGGCGCGCCAATCGGGGGCCTGGTCGAGGGAGCAGCACGAGGACATGCCGCCGGCGACCATGTGGCGCAGCCACAGCGGTTCCATGGCGGCCGGGTAGGCGGTCAGGACGAAGCTGAGGACGAGCGCCAAAGGTGTGGCGATCACCAGAGGAAGGCGTTTGCCGAGCAGGAAGCCGGCCATGGAGTGGGCGGCGAGGATGACCAGCCAGACGAGCACCATGCCGATCGGCGGCGTGCCGACATCGGGCCGGCCCGTGGAGACGGTCAGGGCGGCGGCGACTGCCATGCCGACCGCTCCCAGTACGAAGACGGGCGTCAGGAGTGGCAGGGCGATGCCGATGGCCGAGCGGGTCGGTGCCCAGCCGGCCACGTTGCCGCGGGTGAAGCGTGTCCCCTCCCAGGCGCCGGCGGTGGCGCATGCGGGGGCGACGAAGGGCAGTGCGAAGGTGGCGGCCCCCAGGGCGCTGGGCCAGTAGCCGTGGGTCACCTGGGCGGTGAGGTCGTCCGACAGGAGCAGGGCGACGAAGGCGGCCAGCAGAGGAGCCAGCCAGGTGGCGGAGGAGGAGCGGAGAACCGTACGCCACAGCACGGCTCACACCTCCTGAGCGATCAGCTGGGTGTAGGCGCCCTCTGCCCGACGTCCCTCGGGAGTCCCCTGCGGCGCGACGGCCAGGAAACCGTGCGTGTCGCCCTCGAAGCGGACCTGGCCCTTGTCGAGGATGACGACATGGTCGTAGAGGGCGTCGAGGTCCTCGGTCTGGTGGGTCGACACCACCACCTGGATGTCGGACAGCAGGTTGGTGACGAGGTCGCGGAAGATCTGCCGTTGCGAGGGGTCGAGGCCCGCCGTCGGTTCATCAAGCAGCACGATTTCGCTGCTGTGGACGAGCGTTCCGGCTATACCCATGCGTCGCAGCTGGCCACCGGAGAGTTGATGGCTCTTCCGGTCGGCAAGGCTGCCCAGCTTGACGCGCTCCAGGGCATCGCGTGACTGATCCCAGGCATCGGAGCGGGCCATCCCTTTCAACCAGCCGATGTAGGCGACGTTCTCACGTAACGTGAGTCCGGGCATGGGTTTGACGTTCTGAGGGAGCCAGCCCACCGCCTTCCGGTAAGCCGCCTGCGATTTCGGCTGAGAAGGATCGGTTCCCCGCCAGGTGACGGTGCCCTCACTCGGTGAGATCCATGAGGCGGCGATGCCCAGGAGGGTTGATTTCCCCGCCCCGTTCGGCCCGAGGAGGACCGTGGATCTGTGTCCGATGGAGAGATCGAGCCTGTTGAGGACGGGAACCTTCCGGCTGTATCGGAAGGAGCACCGAGTGAATTTCAGAGACATGCCGTCCTTGCTTCTCGCGAGCCGAGAGAAAGCCGGCCGGGAGCGCATTACGCTCCCGGCCGAGGCTTCATGACTGAACAGTCACCAGTCACCACGCTATCTTGACGGGCTTCGCTTTCCGATGAAACGTCCCCTGTCCCGAAGTTCCGTTGAGCTTGTCGAGCCCGAAGTGGCCCTCGCCCTCCGCGAGGCGCCCGTTCGCCCTGCACCTGTTCCACGGCGGGGAGCACGCCGCCCTGCGCCGGCCGCGGGCCGGACGGGTCATCGTTCCGGCTGTGCCCGGTCGCGGCCCGTACCGCCGTCGTTCTCCGGTGTGCGGAGGGTGAACCAGCCGGCCCTCGACCTGCCGAACAGCCAGACCAGGCCCAGGTACAGGCCCGGGCCCACCTGGCGGATCTCGTCGCGAATCCCGCGGGCGACCAGGGACGTGCGCGAGTAGTCGATGACGAGGCACGCCCGCTCGTCCAGCAGGCTCGGGCCCGGGGCCACCGTGGCCAGCACCGCCAGCGTCTCGAACGGCCCCACCCGGTTGCTCAGATAGCCGCTCTCGGGGCTGAACACCTTCCCCTGCCACACCGCCAGCCGCACCAGTGCCGCGAGCGGTCGTACCAGGCGGGTCCCGGCAGCCAGGATCGCGGTGCCCTCCATCGGACCACGGGGCACCTCCCCGGCCGGACTGGAACGGAACACCTCCTCCAGCCGGCCGTTCGTCGCCGTCAGCAGGGCACTCTCGGTCAAGGACACAGCAACCTCCGGCAGTCGTCACCGGCCCACCACGCCCCACCCCGGCCCGCCGCACCTCGACGGGTCCACACCGGGAGCCCCGCGGCGCGGCCCGGGCCTGCACGAGCGCTCAGCTTCACCATGAACGCTCCCGGCCCGCACCACCACCCCGATACGGCCGAACAGCGGCCCGCCCCGGTCCGGGCCTGGCGGAACGTTGTGCGGTGCCCCGTCCGGCCCCCGTGGATTCGCCGTGCGCCCCCCGAGCGGACAGCCTTGGGGCGTCGAGGTGACGTCGACATGCGTCCGGCATGCCGGTGCTCGTGCGGCGACGGGCGGGAGCGGGAAGAGGCCGGTGCGGATGCGGCAGGGCGACGGGCCCTCCACGGGCGACGAGCAGCGGCGGGCGCGCCGGGCCCGGACGTCGCCGCTGGGCCGGAGCCCGGCCTGCTGGCTCCCCGCCGTCCTGATCGTCGGTGGCCTCGCGTTCGGCATGGCCACGCCGCCCGGCTACACCGCCGCGCCCTTCTTCTCCGCCGCCCCGCTGGTGGCGGCGCCGCTCTTCTCGCTGCCCGCCACCGCCCTGGCCGCCCTGACCGCCCTGGCCGGCGAGTCGCTGGTGGTGACGTACCGCAGCGCCGCCCAGGACACCCCCGAGTCGGTGACCGAGATCGCGACGGTCTTCGTGGTCGTCCTGCTGGCGCTCGCCGTCCACCGCGCCGTCCGGATGAGCGACGCCCACCCGGCGTCCCTACGGGACGTCTCGGAGGCCGCGCAGCGGGCGCTGCTGCCGGTGCCGCCCGAGCGGCTCGGCGGGCTCGCGGTCGCCGCCCGTTACGTGGGCGCGCGGGCGGACGCCCGGATCGGCGGCGATCTGTACGCGGTGCAGGACACCCCGCACGGCGTACGGCTGATCGTGGCCGATGTCCGCGGCCACGGCCTGGAGGCGGTGGAGGCCGCCGTGGTCGTCGTCGGCGCCTTCCGGGAGGCGGCGGAACAGGAGGCCAGCCTGGAGGCGGTGGCCGGCCGGCTGGAACGGGCGCTGCAACGGGAGGGCGGGCGGCGCGCGGGGCTCGACCAGTGCGAGGGCTTCACCACCGCGGTCCTGGCCGAGATCCCCGCCGGCGGGCGGTCCGTGCTGCGGATCCTCAACCGGGGCCATCCGGCGCCCCTGCTGCTCGGCCCGGACGGCGGACTGTGCGAGCTGACGCCCGCCGTGCCGGCGCTGCCGCTGGGGATGAGCGAGGTGGCGAGCTGGCCGGACCGTTCCGACGAGTCGTTCTTCCCGGCCGGGTCGCTGCTCCTGTTCTTCACCGACGGCGTGACCGAGGCCCGCGACCTGCGCGGCCGCTTC
Organism: Streptomyces sp. NPDC021749; assembly: GCF_040640655.1. Lineage (NCBI taxonomy): Bacteria > Bacillati > Actinomycetota > Actinomycetes > Kitasatosporales > Streptomycetaceae > Streptomyces > Streptomyces sp. NPDC021749. The sequence goes on from NZ_JBFACE010000039.1 coordinate 42,715, forward strand.
TACGACCCGGCCGACAAGCTCCGCGGCCGGCGCTTCCCGGGCCCCGCGAGCCTCCTGGACGCCCTCATCGAGGACGTCTCCCGGCACGCGGGCGGGGCCCCGGCGGACGACATGGCCCTGTTGGCGCTGCAGCGGCCCATGGGGGAGTGAGGCCGGCCGGCCCGGGGCGGCGTGCCCTACAGCGGGCGGAAGCTCTGCCCGTGCGGGCCGGTGAGCGCGACCGGGTGGCCGTCCAGGGCGAGGGTCAGCTGCAACGGGTCGTCCGGGCGCGGGGTGTGGTGCGCGGGCAGCGGAAGCCACGGCAGCACGGAGTGGTGCTCCTGGGAGATCCAGTGCCCGCCGCCGTCCCGCCCGTCGAGGACCGACCGTACGAGCCGGGCGAACTCCTCGCGCCGGGCCGGCGGCAGGTAGCTCAGCACGGAGGTGTGGAACACGACCAGCGTGGCCCCGGCCGGCGCCTCGGCCGCCAGCGCGGGCAGTTCGTCGATCAGGTCCCCGCGGACGATCCGCGGCCGCGGCGCCGCCCGCACCGCCTCGACGGCCGCGGACAGCCGGGCCGCCCGCGCCTCGTCGCCGGGCCATACGAGCGACTGCAGCCAGCGCAGGTCGTCCGGCTCGGCGACCGGGTCGAGCGGTTCGAGATCGATCCCGGCCCGCCAGACGACCTCGGGGAGCCGGGTGGGGAGCTGCGGCCCGCGCGCCCCCTGCCCTGCCGGCGGCGGCGCCGGCACCTGGCAGGGGAAGACCACCGGGCTGTCGGCCGCGCCCACTTCGACGGCCGGGCGGTGCGCTCCCGGTTCGCGCCCGCCCGGGTGGCCGGGGGCCGGCTCGCCCGCGTACCCGTACTCGTACTCGTACGCGTAGCGATACCGGTCCGGGTGCAGACACAGCCCGGCCGAGGTGCCGACCTCCAGCAGGGCCAGGGGCTGGGGCAGCCGGGCGAGCAGCGGCAACAGCGTGGCGCAGCGGGCCGGCTCGTTGGTCTGGGTGCCGCGGCGCAGGACCACGTCCCGCACCTGGTCCCAGTGCCGGATCGTCCATTCGCGCCAGCGCCCGTACGCCGCCGCGCCGCGCGGGCCCTGCTCCGCGTGCGGGCCGTCGAGATGGCGGACGGCGGCGAGCAGGAGCTGGGGCTGCTGTTTGTCGCCGGCCGGCAGCGAACCCGCCAGCAGCTCGCACAACTCCTGGTCCTGGCCGATCCGTGCGGACAGCTCCTCATGGGCGTCGGACCGCCCGCGCGCCTCGCGCCAGGAGAACGCCTGGTACCGCCGCGCCACGTCGTGGGCGCTGCCGGTCGTGACACCGCCGTGGCCGGGGCGGCCGGGGCGGCCGTGACGGCCGGGACCGCTGGTGCGGGCGGGTTCGAGGTGTCCGGGGCGCTCGGCGTTGACGACCATGATCCGACGTTACTGTCTTCACGTTCCGTAATGGCCAGGCACCCCTCCGCATAACAACTGACGCACAATCATCGAAAGATCGTTTAGATCCGGCGCGGGGCGGTGGGGTCAACTCGCCCCATTTATGGCCATGGTGACCGGAAAAGACCACGCCAAAGCTGGTGCGCGCGGCATATGGATTCCGGGGAAGGCTTGGAAAACGGCCGCGATCTCTATTACTGTCCGATAACGCAGCGCGGTCGTCCCAGCCGCCGCAAGAGGCGGCACCGCGCGCCGACGCCGAATCCCGCACGCGCTTTTCACGCACCTCCAGCACCTCGAACTGCACCAAGGGAACCGGGGAACCACCACCTTGGGGTGAATCGGACGCCTCCGCCAGAGCGTGCCCGTAGGAGACCTTCCTGCTCCGAACCCGTCAGCTAACCCGGTAGGCGAGAAGGAAGGAAAGGAGTGCGCCCCCGTGGCGTCCAACAGGCCCGTTCCCGAGGTTCCGTCCGCCTACGAGTCCGACGACCGGGGCCCCGGCGCCCCGTACGGCCCGGGCTCCTTCGCCGGTCCCGGCGACACCGGCTTCGCCGCCCGCACCGCCACAGGGACGGATGCGGGCTTCGCCGCACCGGCCCCTGACGGTCCGTGGGAGGAATGGAACCCCACCGAGGAGTCCGTCCGCCCGGTCCGCGGCAAGCACCGGGTGGCCAAGCAGCGCGCCGGCGGACTCGCCCGCGGCGGCACGGTCCTCGGCGTCGGCGTCATCGCGGCGGTCGGCGCGGGCGGAATGGCCACGGCCGAGGGCAAGCCGCCGGTGCCCATCTCGATGCCCGACCTCGGCGGAGTGGCCGACGCCGTCTCCGACCACCTTCCGGACGCCGCCTCCCTGCCCGGCGTCGGCGACCTGATATCCGACGGCGGCTCGGACACCGCCTCCGCCTCGGCCTCCGCTCCCGTCGACCCGCTCGCCCAGCCCGCCGGGACGGGCTCGCCGGCGACCACCGGCCAGGACACGGACACCGGTGCACGTACGGTCACGGACACCGGCTCGGGCGGGAACGCCGGTGAGGCGCTGCGCAGCCGTATCCTCCAGCAGGCCGATGCCCAGCAGGGCGCCAGCGAACAGGAGGCCCGCGAGGCCGCCGAGCAGGCCGCGATCAAGCAGGCCACGACGGACGCGGCCGCGGACCTGAAGGCCGCCGAGAAGGCCGAGGCCGCCAAGAAGGAGGCAGCGGCCGAGGCCCGGCGCAAGGCCGAGGAGGCGGCCCGCCGGAAGGCGGAGGCCGAACGCCTCGCCAAACTGGCACAGAGCTTCATCACCCCGGTCTCCTCGTACACCCTCACCGCGGGCTTCGGCCAGGCCGGGGACCGCTGGGTCGCGGACCACACCGGCCAGGACTTCGCCGCCCCGACCGGCACGCCCGTCAAGGCGGTGCACTCCGGCACCATCACCCAGGCCGGCTGGGCCGGTTCGTACGGCTACCGCATCGTCCTGACCCTCGACGACGGCACCGAGCTCTGGTTCTGCCACCTCTCCTCGATGGTCAAGACCTCGGGCAAGGTCAACACCGGCGACGTCATCGGCCGGGTCGGCGCCACGGGCAACGTCACCGGTCCCCACCTCCACCTGGAGGTACGCCCCGGTGCCGGCGACCCGATAGACCCGATGCCCTGGCTGCGCGACCACGGCGTCGACGTCTGACGAAGAGGGGCGGGGCGGGGCGGGCCCGCGCGCGGCGGCGACCGCCGCACGAGGGAATAACCACCCGCCCCGCGACGCTGCCGCCGCCATGAGCGCGACAAGCAACAACTCCCCTACCCCCAGGGCCCTGGGCTCGCTGTCCGTCTCCCCCCTCTCCCTCGGGGGCAACGTCTTCGGCTGGACCGCCGACGAGGCCGAGTCGTTCGCCGTCCTCGACGCGTACGTGGCGGGCGGCGGCAACTTCATCGACACCGCCGACGTGTACTCGGCCTGGGTGCCCGGCAACAAGGGCGGCGAGTCCGAGACCGTCCTCGGCAACTGGCTCGCCTCCCGCGGCAATCGCGACGACATCGTGATCGCCACCAAGGTCGGTGCGCACCCCGACTACAAGGGCCTCTCCGCCGCCACCATCAAGTCCGCGGTCGAGAAGTCCCTCACCCGTCTCCGCACGGATTACATCGACCTCTACTACACCCACTACGACGACGAGTCGGTCGAGGTCGGCGAGTTCCTGACCGCCCTGGACGACCTCGTCCGGGCCGGCAAGGTCCGCGAGATCGGTGCCTCCAACATCTCCGCGCGGCGCCTGGAGGAGTCCCTCGCCTTCTCCGACCGCGAGGGCGTGGCCCGTTACGTGGCCCTGCAGCCGCACTACAACCTGGTCTCCCGCGACACGTACGAGGGGGAACTCGCCGAGGTGGCCGCCCGCCACGGCGTCTCCGCGGTCCCGTACTACGCGCTGGCCTCCGGCTTCCTGACCGGCAAGTACCGGCCGGGTGCCGAGGTCGACAGCGCCCGGTCCGCGAAGGCCGCGCAGTACCTGTCCACCGACCGCGGTCCGCGCGTCCTGGCGGCCCTCGACGCGATCGCCGCCGCCCACGGTGCCGAGCTCGCCACCGTCGCGCTGGCCTGGCTCGTCGCCCAGCCCACGGTCGCCGCCCCGATCGCCAGCGCCCGCACGACCGCCCAGCTCGCCCCCCTCCTGGCCGTCACCGGCCTGACCCTCACGGACCCCGAACTCACCCTCCTGACCGAGGCATCGGCCTGACCCAGGCCAGGGCTGAACTGCCCACCACACGGAAGAAGCGGGACCCCGGGGCCCCGCTTCTTCCGTACACCTGCCGCGGTCCGCGATATGTACGGGGTGATGCGTGCTGCGGACCGCGTGATGCCTTACTGCGTGACGTGTGACGCGTGATGCTTACTGCGTGCTGCGTGCTGCGTGCTGCGTGCTGCGTGCTGCGTGACGCGTGCTGCGTGCTGCGTGACGCGTGCTGAGTGATGCGTGACGCGTGCTGCGTGCTGCGCGTTGGGGCTACCCCCGCCGGTCCACCACCGCCCAGGACGCCAGCGCCACCCCACCGGCCACCGCGAACACCGAAGGCCAGGCCCCGATCTTCTTGGCCAACGGATGCGACCCCACAAACGCCGCCACATAGGCCCCACTCAACGCCGCCGCCGTCTTGCCCCCGGCCTTCCGCTGCCACTCCCGCGCCGCCACCGCCCCCGCCGCAGCCAGCGCCACACCCCCCAACGGCCGCTTCTTCGTCCACCGAGCCACCCCATAACCCCCCACGAGCCCACTCGCCGCCACCACACTGCTCGGAACGCCGGCCATTTCTGTTTTCTCCTTACCTGGGCTGAAACGGTGCTGAGCCTACGCTTGTCCTGTCTTCGAGGAGGGTTAGCAGCAGGCCGGCCCAGAGTGCAGTGTCATCTGGTTGCGGAGCGGAGGAGCTCTTCCGCATCGGCTGCGAGGCCGCGCTGCAGCAGGCTCGCAGCAAGCTCCATCACGCCGCGGGCTGGCAACTCTCGTGCACACACTTGCAGCAACGTCTCGGCAGTTTCCCTGACCTGACGTCCACGCAGGCTGACCACAATGACGGCCAAGCCGGAGGGCGGTAAAGCCGCGATGGCGTTCTGGACGGCAGCGGTCTGCCCATGAAGGTCCTGCTTGCTAGCCAAGGAGGCGATGTGGTCCGTGGCTGCCCTCGCTGCCTGAATGTCGCTCAATTCTTTCTGCCGGTCCTCCATGCGGCGGGGGACCGGCAGGGGATGCAGGGGCCAGGGCTGTGCCGACGAACGCCTGCGAGAGCCGGCTGTAAGTCCCGCTGGCCCGGCCGCATCCAGGCGCGCGGCGAGGATCCTTTCAAGCTGCCAGCTCCGGCTCCTGACGGTCAGAAGCTCAGCCTCGCTACTGCTGAGTTGCCTGATGAGTCTGTTGCACCGAGAGCAGTCGGTTGGTTCATTTGCTTCCCTTTGCAGCAGAAGCAGTTCCTCAAGCCCGGGGACGTGCTGCATGGCTCCGCTGTTGAGCTGTGCCTGGTCGTGCAGCCAGGAAATGAACCAGCTGGGAGCTACGAGTTTGCCGCTGAAGTAGCGAGAGACAGTAGCCCTGCTCAGGGCTTCGCGTCCGCAATCCTTGGCGGCCTGCTCGGCGATGAGTGCGAACGTTCCCAGGCCTGGTGTCAGTCGTAAGCGCAGTGACCGGAGGGCCTCTGCCAGCCGCTGCTGCCCTGCTGGCAGAGACGGATCAATCGCTGCCAGACGACGCACTTGCTGTGCCATATCCCCCGCCTTCGCTGTCATAGCACCGCTTCCCCAGCCTAGGTCGCTTCGTTGCATTTCGCGGCGCAACAGCGGCAACTGCTCGCAATGCCGGTCCCGAAGCGGTGACATGAATGGACTCGCTGGCTGCTGCGGCCAGGCAGCGGGAAGTTGGCGGATTTACGAGAAGGCTGGGGTGTCATGGACGTACCGTCTTGGCAGGACACGTCGTACGGCAGCAAGATCCGTGTGGCCCGATGGCTCGTAGAAGTGGTGGGTGAAGGCAACTGCTTCACGAAGGCGGCGCTGCAGGAAGCGTTTCCCGGGGTCGCACAGATTGACCGGCGCATGCGTGACCTGCGCGACGCCGGTTGGGAGATCCTCAACAGCCGGAGCGACCCAAGCCTCAACAGCAACGAACAGCGCTTCGTGAAGCAGGGCGAGCCTGTCTGGGAGCCGGGCAAGGGCAAGGCGAAGCCGAACAGCACCTTGACCGCCACTCAACGGGCCGATGTCATGAAGGCAGACGGTTACTCGTGCCGGAGCTGCGGGGTGGGACCTGGCGAGAGCTATGGCGACGGCCGGACGAGTGCTCAGCTCGACATCGCCCGCCGTCAGGTGAAGTTGCCCGACGGCGGCACGGAAATCCAGTTGGTCACGGAGTGCAACCGCTGCCGAGTAGGTAACCGCGGCGGCGAAGCCGATCTGGCGGCCTGGCTCAAGCGTGTGGAAGTCCTTGGTCCTATCGAACGCAAGGTCCTGGCGCAGTGGATCGAGGCGGACCGCCGCACCTACAGCGCCCTTGAGAAACTGTGGGGAGAATACCGCACGCTTCCGGCGGAGGCGCGTGAGGCCGCCAAGTACAAGCTTCTTGGCGAGGACCAGTAAAGGGAGGGGACAGCACCATGCAGGAGTTTCCGCCGCCGCCGAGGGCGGCTGAGTTCAGTGAGCTGATCACGAAGCGCGTCAACGAGGTGAAAAACTCCGGCGGTACGCGCGAGACCGTTACCGTGGACTGGAATGGGCAGCCCTTGCCCGTCGAGGTCATCGACCTCCCGCTCTCGGGCCTCTACTACAACCCGGCGACGCACCGGATTCGCGCGCAGCGGACTCATGATGCCGAAAAGGACGAAGTGCTGAAGGCTGCGCCTTGGAGCGAGGAGGGCCAGGAGTTCCTGGAGTCCTTGCTGAAGGCTGAGCCGGCCGACCCGATCCGGAGGGACCCCGCGTTCGACAAGCTCAAGAAGAGCCTGGACGACTACGGGCAGAACGACCCCGGGCTGATCACCCATCACGGCGTCCTGGTCAACGGCAACACCCGGGCCGCGGCACTCAAGGAACTCGGTGCCGCTTCCATGAGGGTAGGAGTCCTGCCCGAGTCGTTTACCTGGGCTGACATCAACGCAGTAGAACTCTCCCTGCAGCTCAGGAAGGACCACCGCCGGGACTACTCGTACATCAACCGGCTCCTCGCCATGGAAGAGCAGGCGAGCCTTGGACGTACGCCGGATGTGATCGCCAAGGCCTTTCGCATCCAGGTAAAGACGTACGAACAGGAACGGTGGATCCTCCGGGTCGTACGGGACCAGATTGAGCGCAGCGAGAACGGGGGTGCGGCTCTGCGCCTGATCGATTTCGAGGACCACCAGGAGAAGCTGAAGGAGTTGCACCGGGACTACATCAAGCTGGCTGCCGCCGACCCTGACGGGGCGGAGATCCTCAAGGAGACCCGCATGGCGGCAATCACTCTCGGGTTTTCCAAGACGGATGTCCGGCATATTGAAGAGGGCTTCCAGGAAAAGTACCTGTCCACCGTCCTCCCGCCGGACCTCATCACCGAGGCCGTGCAGGAAGAGAACATCGCAGTGCCTGGCCTGGGCCTCTCGGTCCCCGGGGTGTCATCCGGTGTCTCGGCGGCACGTGAGCTGAACCGGCACGTCCTTCAGGCAAAGGCGCGTGTAGCTGCTCCTGGTGCCAGCGAGTCGCAGAAGAGCGGAGCGCAGTCTCTTCAAGACGATCTGCGGAAGGCGTTCGACAAGGCCATCGACCGGGCTGGCCGTGATGCCCGGCTGCGCAAGCGGAAGCAGATGGCGCCGGAGCGTCTGATGGATGCCTGTGCAGCTATTGAGCTCTGCGTGGGTGAGCTGGTGAAGGCGCGTGCCTCCCACAGCCTTGATGAGGAGGCATTTGACGACGCCGTCCTCAAGCTGCGGGAGAGCATTCGGCAGCTGGCGCATCAGGCCGGCAGGGGTTCGCAGGAACTCGGCGAAGGCGTTGGGTGGCTGCTGGCTGCCGCGTCTGCGGGGCGGGAGTGATGCCGGACGCGGGCAGCGAGGCCACGCTGCGGCTCGGCTTTGACACTTCACACACCAAGGTCGTTCTGAGAACCACGGAGGAATACCGCTCACAACTCGTCCAGCTGGCTGCCCGCTTCCGTACGGGCGGCCAGCTAGGCCCCCTGGCTGTGGTCGTCGACATCGGTGATCTTCTCTCCAGCCTCAATGCCATCGGAAGCTGGCCTGACCCCCGCGGGGTCGAATGGGCGCCTGAGCTCAGGCACTTGGTCGCCTCAAGCGTGCAGGATGCGGAAACGGTCCGGAAGGAGCTGGAGGCACCCGGGTCCCAGGAACAGCTGGCCGCGAGTGACGTTGCGGAAAGGCTCGGCGACAACTGGTCCGCCCAGCTCACGGAGTTCCAGAAGCGGGACATCGCAAAACTGCTCTCCCTGCGGCACGGCGCCAACTTCAGTGTTCCCGGTGCTGGTAAGACTCGCGTCGGTCTCGCTGTCTATGCAGCGATGAAGGAGGCTGGTGAGGTCAGCCGCCTGATGGTGGTAAGCCCCAAATCGGCCTATGAGTCATGGCTGTATGAGAGCGGCGCGTGCTTCCGGAACCGGCCGCGGCCCATGCTGCTGGAATCAGCCCGTGATGAATGGGCCGAGATCCTGATCGTCAATTATGAACGGCTTGACCGTTCGCTTCCCTTTCTGGCCTCCTGGCTCCAGGAGGCTCCGTCAATGATTGTTCTTGACGAGGCGCACCGAATGAAACTGGGTGCCCGGGGGACTTACGGTGCTGCTTGCATGACCCTGGGACCGCTCGCGAGACGTCGGCTGATCCTCACTGGCACGCCGGCGCCGAATGGTGCAAAGGATCTGGAGAACCTTCTGGGGTTTGTCTGGCCAGGCTACGGTCAGCGGTCGGTGGCCCAGGCAGTTGCGGGTGGTGACCTTGCCCATGCAAGTGCGGTTCTCCGTCCCCTCTTTACCCGGACGACCAAGCGGGAACTCCAGCTGCCACCGCTGGAACCGGTACTGGTCCCAGTAGGTATGACTCCCCTGCACTCAGAGATATATCAAGCCCTCGTGGGTGACATGTCGGCACGGGCTGAGTCTTCAGCTGACGACTTCGCCGCCCTTGGGAAGTCCGCTTTGCGGCTTTTGATGGCTGCGACGAATCCTGCTCTGCTGCTGGAAGGAAGCAGTAAGTATGAGCCGGTCGAGTACCGTCTCCCTCCTCTGGAAATTCCGCAGGGCGACTCCCTGTATGAGCTGCTCAAGGATCTGGCCAGTTACGAGCTTTCACCCAAGTACAAGGAAGCCGCAAGGATCGTCGCGGAGAATGCTGCGCAGGGACGGAAGACGCTCGTATGGACGACGTTCGTGCGGAGTCTGACCTCACTGGCCAAGCTGCTGGAGAACTTCGGGCCCGCGGTGGTACATGGCGGGACTCCTGACCGCGAGGAACAGCTGCGCAGGTTCCGTGAAGATCCTGACTGCATGGTGCTCGTGTCCAACCCCGCCACTCTGGGGGAGGGAATCAGCCTCCATCAGGTGTGTCATGACGCGGTTTACGTCGACCGGGATTTCATGGCGGGCCGCTACCTGCAAAGTCTTGACCGTATTCACCGGCTGGGACTGGACCCGGACGTCGAGACACGTGTGACGGTCCTGGCTGCCCAGGAAACGATTGACGAGGTGGTGGCCGTCCGGCTGCAGCAGAAGCTGGAGTTCATGGCCAGGGTCCTGGACGATCCTTCTGTCCAGCAGCTAGCTGACCTGCAGGAGGCGCCACCGCTGGCGGGCGGTCTGGACCCACAGGACATCCGTGCGATGCTGAGGCACATCGGCAGGGGGCAGGGGTAGGCAGGCATCAAAGAGGCTCGTGGGCTGCCGGGGCTGCCCTGCCCCCGGCAGCCTGCGCGGGCCCTGGGAAACTTCTGGTGCTGAACAGCAGACAGCGGGCAGCGGCGCTTTGTGAGCGGCAGCCGGGAACTCTGCGACACTTGAGAATCTGCTTTGAGCCACACCAGGAGGAGCCACGCCCATGGGCGCGAGCAGCCGTGACGAGAGCGTTCCGCTGACCTCGATCGAGATCTGTGCAGGAGCAGGGGGGCAGGCGCTCGGCTTGCATGAAGCTGGTTTCCGGCACCTTGCCCTTGTTGAGATCGATAAGAACGCGCATGCAACACTGACGAAGAACATCGCGAAGCATGCCGACTGGGGCAGCTGTGAAGCGCTGAAAGAGGATCTCCACAAGTTCAAGGCCAGCCGGCCGATGGCTGCGCTCGGCGGCAGGGCTCTCAGGGCGGGGGAGCTTGACCTGCTGGCTGGAGGCGTGCCTTGCCCGCCATTCTCTGTAGCAGGGAAGCAGCTCGGTGCTGAAGACGAAAGAGACTTGTTCCCTCGGATGGTTGAGCTGATCGATGAATTGCAGCCCCGGGCTGTAATGATCGAGAACGTCCGAGGGATCATGGATTCCAAGTTTGACGCATACTGCAATTCGATCACCGAGGCCATCGAAGGAATGAATTACTGGTTCTGCGGATGGCATTTGCTTGAGGCGCGCAATTATGGTGTCCCTCAGTTGCGCCCCCGTTCGATTTTCGTTGCCATCAAGGAGGAGGAGCGCGTTAAGGCTGGTCTGGGTGTCGAGGACTTTCCCTGGCCGGTGGGAATCACGACGCACCGGGACAACGTTTTTGAAGCCCTCGAAAAAAGCATGGCGCATCGCCGCGATCAGCTGATTGAGAAGTTTCCGGACGATGCTGATGCTATTGAAAAAGCATACGAAGCATGGTGTGGCATGGCTGACAAGCCCGACGTGGTAGCACCTACCCTGGTTGGCGGCTCCAAGAAGCATGGCGGTGCTGACCTGGGCCCCAGCCGAGCCAAGGCGGCCTGGCGCGATCTTGGTGTCAACGCCCTTGGCGTCGCGGACGATATCGAGTGCGTCAAGGTCCAGAGGGAAAAACACCTCATGCGGGAGTTCCTCCGGGAGGGGCCCATGCTGACCGTTGAGCAAGCCGCGCTGATCCAGTCCTTCCCGGGCGGCTGGAAATTCGAGGGTGGTAAGACTGCACAGTACCGTCAGGTCGGCAATGCTTTTCCGCCGCCGGTTGCCGAAGCTGTGGGACGCGCCATTGCTTCCGTCCTCCAGCCCGAGCGCCGGGAAGAACTCCTCAGTGGCCTCAGGATTGAGCAGCTAGGGGCGAAGAGAGGAAGGCGCGGATACCGGCAGGGGGAGATCGGCGAGCTGATCGGTGTTTCAATCGCTGCCTCCGCTCAGGCGTCTCTGGATGACCGCAGCAGCGATCTTGTAGGCGCATAGTTCCGCGGGCTCGTGCTCCCAGAAACGGAGCACGAGCCATCCTGCCTCGCCAAGCCGCTGGTCAGTGTCGCGGTCACGGGTGACATTTCTGGTCACCTTCTCCGACCAGTACCCGGAGTTGGTCCGGGGTGCAACGTAGTGCTCAGGACAGCCGTGCCAGTAACAGCCGTCGATGAAAACCGCCACCTTTGCAGGCCGGAACACCATGTCGGCAGTCCGCCGGAGACCCGGCAACGGCCGGGCCGCTACGCGGTAGCGCAGCCCCTGCGCATGGACTAGACGGCGGATCCGCTGCTCAGGCTTAGTGTCGCGGCTGCGGATCGCCTGCATATTGCGGCGGCGGGCGGCGGACGAGGCCCACGATCCTTCAGGGGCCGTCCAGTCCTCTTCGGAAGGCACCCACTGAGCGTATCCCTGCCTGCCAGCAAGACTGACAGGGGTGGCGATGACCGCCATACCTAGTCCGCAATGCCGGCCAGCGCACTGATGCTGCCATGTGCGACTAAGTGGAGTGCGACCTTCCGTGCCCCGAGGGCTGTGCTGAAGGGGCACCCTGCTGGTGTGCAGTCCGCAACGCACACGTCAACGCCGGCCGCCCCCACCTCTGGTAATGCCTGACCCGTTGCAGCAAGTACTGCTCGCGGGTGGTGAAGTCCGGATCCGGGCCCGTGAGGTGGGCGCGGCGGCGGTGGAAGGAGAGGGCGGTGGCGGCGGTGGCGTAGGCGGTGACGGCGCGGGCGGCGGCGGGGCCGTGGGCGCGGCGGGCGAGGTCGCGGGCCAGGGCGCGGGTCTTGAGGGAGGAGAGCGCGTCCGGTTCGGCGGGGGTGAGCCAGCCGGCCGTGATGTAGGGGGCGAGGTAGCCGCGGAGGGAGAGGAGTTCCTGTTTGCGGGCCCAGACGGCCAGGGAGGCCAGGGCGAGGAAGACCGGGACCATGAAGAGCCCGTAGACGAGGAGGAAGCCGATGTCGCCGAGGGAGGAGGCCGCGTTCCAGATGGCGTGCAGGAGGACGGCGGTGAGCAGGCCGAGGGCGGCGAGGGCGATACGGGCGGCGCGGCGGCGGGGGTAGCGGGTGGCGGCGATGCCGAAGGCGAGGCCGGTGAGGATGGTGAAGAGGGGGTGGGCGAAGGGGGAGATGACGATGCGGACGAAGAAGGTGCCCACGGTGAGCGTGTCCAGGCCGGTGTGGCCCATGGACCGGTCCTCGCCGAAGGCGTTGCCCAGATAGACGATGTTCTCGGTGAAGGCGAAACCGGTGGCAGTGATGCCGGCGATGACGATGCCGTCCGTGATGCCGTCGAAGTCGCGCCGGCGGAAGCGGTAGAGGAGCAGTACGGCGGCGGCCTTCACGGTCTCCTCGACGACCGGGGCGATCGCTGTCGCGCCCCAGGTCTCGGCCTCGGAGGGTGAGGTGGAGGCGATGTTGGCGGCGAGCCAGTCGGTGGCGAAGCCGTTGGTGACCAGCGCCACCAGGGCCGCGGCGCACGCCCCCCAGGCGAAGGCGAACGCAAGGTTCCGCCGGGGCTCCGGTTCTATGCGGTCGAGCCAGCGGAACGCGGCGAGCAGCAGCGGCACCGGGAAGACCGCGAGGCCCAGCCCGACGAGCAGGCCCTCGGTGCCGGTCTCCCGGCGGACCATCCCGACGATGATCACGCCGGAGAGCGTGAGCAGGGATATCAGGGCGGTGGCGCGGAGGGTCGTGCCGCGGCGCGTACGGCGGGCCGGGTCGCGGGCCGGGTCACCGGTCGTGCCGCGGGTCGTACTGCGGGTCGTGCCGCGCCGGAGGGCTCTCCGGCGCGGCTGCTGCTGCGGCGGTGGCTGAACGGGCGGGTGCACCTGTCGACCGTAACGAGCGGCGGCCGCCTCACGCGCCGCGGCGGCGGAACAGCAGGTCGTGGACGACGTGCCCCTTGTCCAGGCCCTGGCCCTCGAACTTGGTGAGCGGCCGGAAGTCGGGACGCGGCGCGTAGCCGGCGTGGAGGTTCTCCAGCGTCGGCTCCGCCGAGAGCACCTCCAGCATCTGCTCGGCGTACGGCTCCCAGTCGGTCGCGCAGTGCACCAGCGCGCCGGGCGCGAGCCGGGTCGTCGCCAGGGAGACGAACTCCGGCTGGATCAGCCGCCGCTTGTGGTGGCGCTTCTTGGGCCACGGGTCGGGGAAGTAGACGCGCAGCCCGGCGAGCGAGCCCGGCGCCAGCATCTCGCGCAGCAGGATGATCGCGTCGCCGTTGGCCACCCGGATGTTGGACAGGCCGTTCCGCTCCGCGAGACCGAGCAGATTGCCCTGGCCGGGGGTGTGCACATCGCAGGCGAGGATGCCGGTGGTCGGGTCGGCGGCGGCCATCTGCGCCGTGGCCTCGCCCATCCCGAAGCCGATCTCCAGGACGACCGGCAGCCCGTCGAAGAACGCGTCGAGGTCCAGCCGCGACAGCCCGTCGATGTCCAGGCCCCACGTCGGCCACAGCCGGCGCAGCGCATCGGCCTGCGACGGTGAGACGCGGCTGCGGCGGGGCTGGAACGACCGGATCCGCCGCTCGTGGTGCGACCCCGCGGGATCGGCCGCGGGGCCGGTGCCGTCGGGGAACATCGGCTCGCCACGACGCGGCGCCGGCGCGACACGCCGCCGGTCGGCCGCGGCCACGGCTTCCGGAGCGCCCGGAGCGCCCGGAGCCATGGCTTCCGGGGCGTCCGCTGCCACGTCGTCGGTCACGGGGGCGGGGGAGGGGGTGCGGTTCTCGGACACAGTGGTTCGATTCTACGGGGGCGGAGTGCGGGCTCCGGATTGCCGGAGCCAGGGGGCGCCTCCCCGGCCTGGCCGCGGAGAGACGGTTTCCCGGCCTGGCCGCGGAGAGACGGTTTCCCGGCCTGGCCGCGGAGAGACGGTTCCCCGGCCTGGCCGCGGAGACACGGTCTGACGTCGGGCCGAGGAGACACGGTCTAACGTCGGGCCGTCCCGAGTACCCCCAGCGTCCGGCGGGCCACCTCGCGGCCGATGGGGAGGGAGGCGGTGGCGGCGGGGGACGGGGCGTTGAGGACGTGGATCATGCCGGGGGACTCGGAGAAGAGGAAGTCGTCGACGAGGGTGCCGTCGGGGAGGACGGCCTGGGCGCGGACGCCGGCCGGGCACGGGCGGAGGTCCTCCTCGCGGGCGGCCGGGAGGAGGCGGCGGACCGTGTCGGCGAAGGCACGGCGGGAGAGGGAGCGGTGCAGCTCGCCGGCGCCGTAGCGCCAGTGGCGGCGGGCGATCCGCCAGGAGCCGGGGTAGGCGAGGGTGCCGGCCAGCTCGCCGGGGCGGACCGTGCGCCAGTCGTAGCCCTCACGGGCCAGGGCGGGGACGGCGTTCGGGCCGATGTGGACGGCGCCGTCGATGCCGCGGGTGAGGTGGACGCCGAGGAACGGGAAGGCGGGGTCGGGGACCGGGTAGACCAGGCCGCGGACGAGGGCGGCACGCTCCGGGGCGAGGGTGAAGTACTCACCGCGGAAGGGGACGATCCGCATCCCGGGCGCATCGCCGGCCAGCCGGGCGATCCGGTCGCAGTGCAGCCCGGCGCAGTTGACCAGGGCACGGGCGCGGTGGACCGTGCCGTCGGCCGTACGGACCGCCACCCGGCCGGGGCGGCGGCCGATCACCGCCACCTCGGCGCCGTAGACGATCCGGGCACCGGCGTCCGTGGCGAGCGCACCGAGCCGGCGGGCGACCGCGCCGAAGTCGCAGATGCCGGTCGTGCCGACATGGATGGCGGCCAGGCCGCGGACCTCGGGTTCGTACTCCGCTATCTGGGCCGGGCCCAGCTCACGGACCGGCAGGCCGTGCTCGCGGCCGCGCTGGATCAGGCCGTGCAGCCGGGGCAGCTCACTGCGGTCGGTGGCGACGATCAGCTTGCCGGTGACCTCATGTGGAATGTCGTTTTCCGTGCAGAACTTCACCATTTCCGCGGAGCCCTGGAGGGCGAAGCGGGCCTTGAGCGAACCGGGCGGGTAGTAGATGCCGCTGTGGATCACCCCGCTGTTGCGCCCGGTCTGGTGGCGGGCCGGGCCCTGCTCCTTCTCCAGCACCACGACGCGCGTGCCCGGCGCGGCGCGCGTGATCGCGTACGCCGTAGAGAGCCCGATGATGCCGGCACCGATCACCAGCACGTCGCAGTCGTACGACGACACTGCACCTCCCCAACCGCATGACCGCAGGCCCGACCGTCGCCGCGGGCCCGCGCCATCC
Organism: Streptomyces sp. NPDC021749; assembly: GCF_040640655.1. Lineage (NCBI taxonomy): Bacteria > Bacillati > Actinomycetota > Actinomycetes > Kitasatosporales > Streptomycetaceae > Streptomyces > Streptomyces sp. NPDC021749. Next base: position 58,169 of record NZ_JBFACE010000039.1, read on the forward strand.
CGACGACGTATCCCATCATGACGTCCGGCACTGACAATCCCGTCGGCATTTCCGCCGGCAAGCCCGCTCGGCGGGCCGCTCCGGCCGGTCAGCGGGCTGCTCCGGCCGGTCGGAAGCCTCTCGGGAGCTACGCCGGCGCCGCCAGCAAGGGTCTCGCCCGTTCCCGCAGCTCCACGACCCGCGGCTCGTCGCCGTACGGTTCGAGGCGGTGCAGCAGGTCGCGGACGTACTCCGTCGTCCGGGCCGAGGAGATCCGGCCGGCCACCTCGACCGCGCGGGCGCCCGCCGCGCAGGCCGCGTCCAGATTGCCGGACTCCAGTTCGGCCACCGCGGACACCACCAGCCGCAGCCCGTGCGAACGGACGAACTCCTCGGTCGGCCGGGACAGCGCCTGCTCGGTGAAGCGGCGCACCTGACGGGGCAGCCGCAGGTCCCGGTAGCACTCGGCCGCATCGGCGGCGAACCGCTCGTACGAGTAGAAGTCCAGCCACGACGGGTCGGGATCGCCGCTCCGGGAGCGCTCCAGCCAGCCCTCGGACGCCTTCAGCGCGACCTCGCAGGCGCGCGCCTCACCGGCCTTGGCCTGCGCCCGCGCCTCCACCAGCCGGAAGAAGCTCATGGTGCGGGCGGTGGCCAGACCGCGGTTGCGCTCCAGGGCCGCCTGGGCGAGGTCGACGCCCTCGTCGGCGAAGCCGCGGTAGGTCGCCTGGAGGGACATCGAGGCGAGGACGTATCCACCGAGGGGGACGTCGGCGGCCGCCCGGGCGAGCCGCAGCGCCTGGATGTAGTAGCGCTGCGCGGCCTCCTGCTGGCCGGTGTCGAAGGCCATCCACCCCGCGAGCCGGGTGAGCTCGGAGGTCGCCCCGAAGAGCGCCCGGCCCACCTCGTCGCTGTACGAGGCGAGCAGCAACGGCGCCGCGTCCACCCGGAGGCACTCCGGCACCATGGACGAACGCCAGTCCCCGCCGCCGTACTTGGAGTCCCAGCGGCGCGCGTCCTCCGCCGCCTCGCGCAGTTTGCTGACGTCGCTGTGGCCCACGTGCTGCGGGATCCCGGCGTCGCCGGCCGCCGCGGCGTCCTTGTCGCGCGCCTCGGCCGCCTCCCGGGCCACCGAGCTGTCGGCCGGGGATATCAGCCAGCGCGAGGCGGGCGTGGCGTACGCGCTCACCGCGAAGGATCCGGCCAGGCTCTGCCAGATGCCGCCCCCGCCGGCCCGCCGACCGGCCAGATCGAGACGGTAGAGCTCGGTCGCCGAGCGCACCGCGGCGCCCACATCGCGCGGGAAGGCCAGCCCGACCTCGGGCGCCGGGTCCGCGTCGGCCAGCCCGATCTCGTGCAGCGGCACCGGTCGGCCCAGTTTGCTGCCGATCGCGGACGCGATCAGATGGGGCGCGGCGCCCTGCGGCACCATGCCCTTGGAGACCCATCGCGCCACCGACGTCTTGTCATAACGAAGCGTCAGCCCGCGCTGCGCACCGAGGTCGTTGACCCGGCGGGCCAGTCCGGCGTTGCTGATACCCGCGAGGGCGAGAACGGTGCCGAGCTTTTCGTTCGGCCCGCGTATATCCCTGGACATGCGCACCCCTCGACACAGCGACGGCCGCCCCGCTACCCCGGGGCATGCGTCCACCCAGAGTAGTTCGCCGGATCCCGACCGTTAAGGGCCGGTGTCCCGGATGGCGAGATTCATGTTCAGACAGGGGTGCGGGATCTGGCATGTGCTCCGGGTACGTGTGCCCGTGCGCCCGTTCGTGCGCGCTGGCCGCCCGACCTCGGGAGCGCTTCCATGACTGGTGCGTGGGTCGGCCCGCTGCACTGGATCCAGTGGGCTGGGGGACACCGTCACCTCATTCCCCGCGGGTGACGGTCCGGTCCGGGGGGCGAAGCCCGCCTCCCGGACCGTCGCACAGGCCGTTCGCCATGGGATGACGCCGTCGGTTGACGCAAGGCCCGTAGTTGTCAACTACGCTGCGCCGTACGGACTTTGGCCGAAATGCGACGGGTGATGATTTCGCGCCGCGCCGCGTTCTGAGCGCCGCGGAGCGCCTCGGGGGCCACACGGGGGGCCTTCCGGGGGCGAGTTGGCCCCTCTGCCGATCAAGTGCCAGGGGCAGATGGCCAGTTGTCGGACATGCCGGCACATGCCGCCGTACCCCACCGCGGGTGGGCCGCCCACCGTACGCGCCCGCCGCCCGCCGCCCGCCGTGAACTGCCCGTATACGTCCCGCTCCGACGTCTCCGCCGCGCCGTTGTCATGGCAGCATGGTCGCCACTACGGGCGGCACGGCCGTCACTACAGCTCGGCGACAGCTTGGCAATCCGCCGGACGGGGCGGCCGTTGGCCCCGGCGCGCGGGGAATTCGGGTGGAGGCGGCATGCGCTGGTTGGTGGGGTGGAGCAGTGCCGCCACGAGGCCGTCCGCCGCGGACCGGGCCGGCGTCGGGAGCCACACCGTCCTCCCCGTGGGAGCGCAACTCCTCTGGGGCGACCCGGAGCCCCTGTGGGCGGTCGGCGACTGGCGGCCGGACGAGGTCCGCGTCGTCCAGGCCGACCCCGAGACCCGGCTCGCCGTCTTCGGCATCTGCGGGGCCACCGACGATCAGCTGCGGGTCGGCCTGTACGCGGCGCGCGGGGGCGCCCTGCGGCACCTCACCGCCTGGTCCGGCAGTTACACGGTGGTCGTCCAGGTAGGACGGCGGATCACCGTCACCGGCGACCTGGCCGGCGCCCGCCCCGTCTTCCACACCCCGTGGGCGGGCGGCACCGCCTACGCCACCGCCGCGCTACCGCTCGCCGACCTGATAGAGGCCAGCCTCGACATCGGCCACCTCGCCGCGCTGCTGGCCTGCCCCGACGCCCCCGAGGCGCTCGGCGCCGGCACCCCGTACGAAGGCGTCCGCCGGATCCCGCCCGGCCACGCCCTGGTGCTGCGCGGCGGCGCCAGCGAGATCACGTCCTACGAGCCGACCGCCTCGCTCGCCGTCTCCGCACCCCAACTCCCGCCCGAGCAGGCCGTGGACGGGGTCCGGGACGCGCTCGTCGAGGCCGTCCGCGCCCGGCTCGCGGTCCCCCGGCACGCCCCCGACCCGGACGGGCTCGACGGCCTCGACCCCGGCCCGGTGCCCGGTATGGGGCCCGCCGAGCGGCGCGCGGCACGCGGCGCGCCGGCCCCCGGTGTCGGCGCCGACCTCTCCGGAGGCAGCGCGTCCGGAACGCTCGCCCTTCTGGCCGCCGGTCTGCCCGGCCGCCCCGGACGCCTCAACGGCCACGGGGAACGCCTGCTGGCCGTCACCTTCAACGACCGCGCCACCAATGGCGCGCGGGCCCACCACGACGCCGAACTGGAGCGCGCCCGCAGCATCGCCGACGACCCGCGGCTGCACCACGTCGTCGTCGCCGCCGGGGAAGAGGCCCTCCCGTATGCCGACCTCGAAAGCGGCCCGCTCACGGACGAGCCCGGCCCCTCCCTGACGGTGGCGAGCCGCCACCGCCGCCGGCTGCTGGCCGGCAGCGCGGACCACTTCGTCGGACACGGCGCCCGGCAGGTACTCGACGCCCACCCCGCCCGGCTCGCCGACCTGCTCATGGACCGCCGCCGGCGCCATCTGCTGCGGCCGGTCACCGCACTCGCGAAGGCCGACGGGCCGTCCGCCCAGTCCGTCCTGGTGCCGTTCACCGTCTACCGGGCCGCGCGGCGGCTGGCCCGTACGCCGTACCCGGAGGGCATCACGGAGGCCGCGCGCCGCCTGCTGGAGCGGCAGTTCGCGGACGAGCCGGTGACCGGCGGGGCGGTGGACGCCTCGCTGGCCGCGCTGACCTGGTGCCGTCCCGGGCCCGCGGCGCGCTGGCTCACGGGCGAGGCGCTGGCCGAAGTATCGGTTCGCCTCAGCGAGGCGGCGTCCCGTACGGTCGCGGTCGGGCGCCCCGGTGAGCGGCGGGCCCGCGCGGCACTGGCCCGGCAGGCCGCCGACCACCGGGTCTTCGAGCAGGCCGCGGAGGTCCGCAGCCAGCGGCTGCACGCACCCTTCCTCGACAACCAGGTGGTGCTCGCCTGCCGCGCGCTCCCGGACACGCTCCGGGTGCAGCCGGGGGCGCGGGCCGCCGTGCTGCGCTCCGTACTGGCCGGCGCGGGCGTGCGGGATCTGCCGCCCGGCTGGGGCGCCACCTCGCACGTCACCCACGCCGCGGCGGTACGCGCCGGGCTGCGCGGCGCCGTCGGCGACCTGGTGCAGCTCTTCGACGCGCCCCTGCTGGCCGACGCCGGCCTGATCGAGGCGCGGGTGGTCCGCACGGCCCTCCGGGCGGCGGCCGAGGGCGCCGCGCTCCCGTTGGACGGGCTGGCCGAACTCGTCGCCACCGAACTGTGGCTGCGCCGCCTGGTCGCCCGCCGCGGCAGCTGCTGGACGGGGGCGGAGGCCCCGCGCCAGAAGGCGGTCGCGGGCGGAGTGGTTCCGCGCGCCCGGTTGGCCTGACGGGCCGGCTGGGCGGCCGGGTGTGGCCGAGGCTTGCGGTGCTCGCCGGGGGCTGAGGGCCGGGCCGCCGGGGGGCTGGGTGGCCGAGGCTTGCGGTGCCCGTCGGGTGGCCGGGGGCCGGGCCGTCGGGTTGCCGGGTGGCTGACGCTCGCGGTGCCCGCCTTCGTACCGCAGCAGCAGCCCTCCTGTAGGCGCGCCCCGCCGCTGAGCGGCGGGGCTCGGGGAGGCCGGTTCCGCCCGGGTCGCGGGCGGCGCGAACCGTGACGTTGGGCGCGCAGCCTGTGTGCCGGGCCCGGCCGCGCGTGCGACGGCGGGCGGACAGAAGGACGCGCCTGGGGCGCACGCCTGAGAGGGCGCACGCCTGAGTGCCCGTCCGTGTGCGCTCGCGCCGCCGGTGTCCTCAGCGGCAGGTGATGCGGGCCTCCGCCCAGTCGCCGAGGGTCGCCCCGTCCAGCGGCGTCGCCGGGTCGACGACGAGGCGGAGTGTCCTGTGGCCGGCCAGGGGAACGTGGACCGGGATGGCGGGCCGGCCGCCGTGCACCACCGCGGAGCGCCAGAGCCGCTCGCCGTCCGCGTACACGGAGAAGCGCAGGGCGCCGATGCCCCAGCTCAGGTCGTCGACGCCCACCACGGCGTCGTAGGAGGTGCAGGGCCGGTTGAGGTCGATGAGGACCGATGACCCGGCGTGCATGGTCGCGCCGTCCGCGTACGTCGTCCCGGCGATCCTCGGCGACTGCCGCTGCCACAGCCAGCCGCTCCCCAGGGTGCGCACCTCCGGCTCGCTGCCGTCGCCCATGAAGTCGTGGTCGAGCGCGGCGAGCCGGTACGGGGTCGGCGCGGGCTGCGGGGGCTGTGGGGGCTTCGGGCGGGGCCCGGGCGGCTCGGGTGTGGGCGTCGGAGGGGCAGTCGGGGTGGACGGATGGGTGGTGGTCGCCGGGCCGGGGCGTGCCGGGCGGGACGGTGTCGGACGGACCGGCGTCGGGCGGGGCGACGCGGAGCGCGAGGGGGTCGGCCCGGCGCTCGGGTCGGCGCCGGCCGCCGGAGGCAGCGGCTTCGCCGGAGCGGGCGACGGATGGCGTGGTGCGGAGGGAGCCGGCCGGTGCGGCTCGGCCTGCGGGTGCGGCGCCGGTCGGGAACTGCCGCTGGCCAGCGCGAGCGCGAGGGCGAGGGTCACCCCGGCCACCACCACCCCGACCCCGATGCCGACCTTGACCGGCGCACCGAGCCCCTTACCCACGGCGCTGCCCGCGCTGCCCGCGCTGCCCGCGCCGACCGCCGTACCGGAACCGCCCGGGGCCGCCGCGGCCGCACCGGCCCCGGCCGCACCCGCGACCCCGGCCGCCGCGGCGGCCGCCTTCACCGCGTACGAGGCGGCGAACCAGCCGATGAACGCCACCGGCAGCAGCGCCCCGATCCGCTCGTTGACGTGCTCGACCTCCAGCGCCGCGGTACGGCACCGGGCGCAGCCGTCCAGGTGCTTGCGCAGGCCCCGTTCGGCACGCATCCGCAGCCCGCCGCGGGCGAACGCGCCGAGCCGGTCGGCGTACCGGGCGCAGTCCCCGCCGGCGGTCAGCGACTGGCTGACGTGGGCCTGCAGGTACGCCTGCTTGAGGCCCTCGCGGGCGCGGTGCGCCAATACGGCGGTGGCGTTCGCGGTCAGCCCCAGCAGCGGGGCGACGTCGCTCGGCGACTCGTCCTCGACCGTGGTGTGCCACAGCACGGTCTGATAGCGCTCGGGCAGGCTGCGGAACGCCTGCACGGCCATCGACTGCTCGGCCTCGTGCATGGCGTGCACGTCCGCACCGAGGTCCAGGGTGTCGTCGTCCAGCGCCGCACCGGCCGCGGAGAGCGCGAACACCGCGAAGTCCTCGACCAGTTGCTCGCGCCGGACGGTCCTCGCCCAGGAGGCGGCGACCCGGCGGACGGTCGTCAGCAGATAGGCGCGGACCGCGGTCTGCGGGCCCGCGCCGCCGCGCACCGCCTGCAGCGTCCGGGCGAAGACCTCACCGGTCAGATCCTCCGCGGTGTGCTCGTCCCGGCAGCAGTGCCGGGCGTAGCGCCGGACCGCGTCGGCGTGCCGGCGGTACATCTCCTCGTACGCGCTGTCGTCACCGGCCCGCATGCCGGCGATCAACTGGTCGTCCGAAGCGGGGAGTTGGTCCCCCTCCCGGTCTCCTCGCGCGGCGCCCCGGACGGCCCCCGGACCGCCTTGCGGCGTCGCCCGGCCCGATCCGTCGCGCTGCGGCGGCACGCTGGGGCCGTCGCCCGCCGGACCGCCGGTGCGGGCATGCCGCCCGGCCGGCCCGCCCGCCGGGGAAGTGGCCCCCAACCGCCCTGTTTGGCCGGGCACCTGAGGGGACGGCGCCGTCCCGGGCCCGTCCGGGCCAGTCCCGCCGCCGCGTTGCTCGTCCCGCCCGTCAACACCCATCGCCGAGGCCCCCGAAGCCGCCGTCACACCGGAATACGCGCAAGCGTGCCACACCGGGCACCGGTGCCTCAGGGCCTCGTCCGTCAACCACTCATCCGAGGAGAGCGTCCGTCCGCCCGCCCGGGCGTTCACCCGTACGGGCCATATGGCGCAATCGGGTCATAAAGCGCGGGGGACCCGTATGGGCCACATGTGACGGCCTCTCCCGTCGGCCCGGCCCCGCCGGCTCCCGGGACACCGGGAGACGGGCCAACGGGAGACGAGCCAACGGGACACCGGACCGCCAGGCCAACCGACACCGGACCGCCGGACCAACGCAAAACCGGACCACCAGGCCACCAGACCGACGGGACCTCAGACCACCGGGACCTCAGACCACCAGGCCACCAGACCGACGGACCGGCCCCTCCCCGTCACCGTGCCGGGCGCGAGCGCAGTCCCTCCAGCAGGATCTCCAGCAACCGCGCGGAGGCGGCCTGCTGCTGACCGGGGTCGGGCAGCGCGGGCGCGCCCGTGGCGATCACCAGCAGGACGTCCGAGACCGTCACGTCGGGCCGCAGCTCACCGGCCGCCCGGGCGCGCTCCACGAGCCGCCCGACGACCTCCAGCAGCGCCTCCGCGCCGTTCGTCGTCTCGGCCGCGCCGGCCGACGGCTCGGCCGAAACGGGCGCCGGCTCGGCCGCCGGGCCGTCCCCGGGCCCGCCGTGCCGCTCGACCAGCCGCAGGTCGCCCGGCCCGCCGTCCGGGCCGGGCGCCATCCGCTGCTGAGGTACGCGCGCCCCGCCGAGGTCGTCCGCCGCCGCGTCCGCCCGGTCGGCCTCCGCGCTCACCCGCAGGATCCCCGGCGGCAGCAGCCGTCCGGCGCCCGAGGCGACCGACGTCCGCAGGAAGCGGGACAGCGCCGACCACGGGTCGTCCTCCTGCCCCAGCGCCGCCCGCGCCTGGTCCGTCAGCCGGGAGGTCTCCTCCTCGGCTATCCGGCGGACCAGGACGTCCTTGCTCGGGAACCGGCGGTAGACCGTGCCGACCCCGACCCGGGCGCGCCGGGCCACGTCCTCCATGGGCGCGCCGTAGCCCAGCTCGCCGAACACCTCGCGCGCGGCGCGCAGTACGTGCTCCAGATTGCGCTGGGCGTCCACCCGCAGCGGTGTGGTCCGTCCGCCCCCGCCCGTACCGGCACCCACGGTGCCGCCGCTCCCGTTGCTGTGGCCGCCGTTGCCGTGCGCGCCGTTGCCGTTGCCGCCGTCGGTGGTGTGTGCCATGGCGACGGCTGTCGGCCATTGAGAGCTTTGAATGGTCATAGTGATCCCCCGGTAATGACGTCTCCCCCCGGAGACTCCCCGCCCTGACTTCGGGACGCACCGACGAGAGGGTGCACCCCAACGAGATACGAACATAGTTGAGCCCGGGTCAAGATTGAAGGGGGCCTTCCGCACGATGCGCCCCCCGATCAGCCCAACGGCCGGATCCGCCCGGATTACGCCCCCGTACGCTTTCCGCCACCCGCCCGCTGACCAGCGCAGCTGGCCCCGGCAGCCCGGAAAGCGCGACTCCGTCCCCAGGAAGACCCCCGGTCATACATTTCGACGGGCCTGTGGACAAAGGCGCTGCGGCGGTGCGTCATGGAACAGTGCTGCGCTTTCCCGGGAGCGTGGCACCCGAGGGTGACCGCGCCGCCGGCCGGCCGCCTGATCGGCGCCGCCCCGGGCCCGGTCGACACCGCGAGGAGAACCCTGTGAAGGCTGTGTCTTCGAACAACGTGGCCCGCATTCTCGTCGTCGGCGGTGGCTACGTGGGGATGTACACCGCCCTCCACCTGCAGCGGAAACTCAAGCAGCAGCTGCGGGAGGGCTCCGTCGAGGTGATCGTGGTCGATCCCGATCCGTATATGACGTACCAGCCGTTCCTGCCCGAGGCCGCGGCCGGTTCCATCTCCCCGCGCCATGTGGTCGTCCCGCTGCGCCGCGTCCTGCCGCAGTGCACCGTGGTCGTCGGCGAGGTCACCGACATCAACCACGACGAGCGCCGGGCGACGATCGCCACCCTGGCGGCGGAGGAGACCGGCAACGGCGCCATCGAGGTGGTCTACGACGAGCTGGTTCTGGCCCCCGGCTCGGTCTCCCGCACACTGCCCGTCCCCGGCCTGGCCGAATTCGGTATCGGCTTCAAGACCGTCGAGGAGGCCATCGGTCTGCGCAACCACGTCCTCGGACAGCTCGACATCGCCTCCTCCACCCGCGACCCGGCGGTCCGCGACGCCGCGCTGACCTTCGTCTTCGTCGGCGGCGGCTACGCGGGCGTGGAGGCGCTCGCCGAACTGGAGGACATGGCCCGCTACGCCGTCCGCTATTACCACAACATCAAGCCCGAGGACATGAAGTGGATCCTGGTCGAGGCGACCGGCCGGATCCTGCCCGAAGTGGGCCCGGTCATGGGCCGCTACGCCGTACGGGAGCTGCGCGGCCGCAACATCGACGTACGGCTGGAGACCCGCCTGGACTCGTGCGAGAAGCGCATCGCCCAGCTCAGCGACGGTTCCCGCTTCCCCACCAGAACGCTGGTGTGGACCGCCGGCGTCAAACCGCACCCCATCCTGGCCGCGACCGACCTGCCGCTGACCGACCACGGCCGCCTCAAGTGCACCGCCACGCTCCGGGTGGACGGTGTGGAACACGCCTGGTCGGCGGGGGACGCCGCGGCGGTCCCCGACCTGACGGCCGAACCGCCCGCCAAACCAGACGAGCCCCGCCCCTTGTGCGCGCCCAACGCCCAGCACGCCCTCCGCCAGGCCAAAGTGCTCGCCGAGAACGTCGCGGCGACGGTGTGCGGCGGCATGGTCCAGGACTACCGGCACAAATACGCCGGCTCGGTGGCCTCGCTCGGCCTGCACAAGGGCGTCGCGCACGTCTACGGGCGCAAGCTGCGCGGCTACCCCGCCTGGCTCATGCACCGCGCGTACCACCTCGCACGGGTGCCGACCTTCAACCGCAAGGCCCGCATCCTGGCCGAATGGACCCTCGCGGGCCTGTTCAAACGCGAGATCGTCTCGCTCGGCTCGCTGGAGAACCCGCGCGCCGAGTTCGAACTCGCCGCGGGCACCGGCCGGCACAACGAAGCCAGCTGACGCGCCGTGGGGACGGAAATTTCGACCTGACGTCAGCCCTGGGCCGGCCGGTGGTTGCGGAGTCCGGAACTCCACACCGGCCGCCGGGCGTCTGACGGATGTCCGTCCGGTCGGCCACACTGGACGTGTGACCATGGGTGGGCTCGTATCTGCAAAGAGTGACAATCACGAGGATTCTGGACGTTTGCTGCATTCCGCAAAAGGGTGCCGAGAGTGCCCCCAGCCGACCCTCCCCCGGCCCGCGGCCGGGAGGTCCCGCCATGCCGACGGCCCGATCCCGCGCGACGACGCGAAGTAAGAGGTACCCCTCCGTGATCTTCACGCGCTGGAGCGCCAAACTCCCCGGCACACAGCGGCGCGCCGCCGCGCGGTCCGACCGCGCCGCCGCCCGCCCCGCCGGCACGCCGGCCACCCCGCCCACCGCGGCCCCGGAGCCCGCCGCCCCGCCCGCCGACGGCACCCCGCCCGCTCCCACGGCCACCACCGCCACCACCGGCTCCGTCCCCGCCGCCCGCGCCGAACGCCCCGACCCGGCGTCCGCCCAGGAAGCCGCGCCCGTGACCCTGTCGCCCACCGTCGACGCGCTCTCCGTCCACGACATCCTCGGCACCATCCCCGCCCTGGTCGCCGTCGTCTACGGCCCCGAACACCGCCTCGCCTACGTCAACGGCGCCTACGCCTCGGTCTTCGGCCCCCGCCCGGCCGGCCACACCGCCCGCGAGGCCCTCCCCGAGCTGGACGCGCTCGGCCTGCTCCCCCTGATGGACCAGGTCCTGCGCAGCGGCAAGCCCCGTACCGTCAAGTCCCGCAAGGTCCCCGGCGGGGCCGGCGGCGACCGCTCCCGCGGCGGCTACTACACCTTCACCTGCACCCCCATCGAGGTCGCCGCCAGCGGCCCGGCGCCCGACCCCGAAGTCGCCTGCGTCGCCCCGCACAAGGGCGTCCTCGTCTTCGGCGCCGACGTCACCGACCAGGTCGAGTCCGCCGAACGACTGCGCGCCAGCGAGGCCCGCCAGCGCGAGGCCGCGGTCACCCTCCAGCGCTCCCTGCTCCCCCAGGAGCTCGAACAGCCCGACGACCTCCGGGTCGCCGCGACGTACCAGCCCGGCGGCACGGACGCCGCGGTCGGCGGCGACTGGTACGACGTCATCACCCTCGGCGCCGGCCGCACCGCCCTGGTCATCGGCGACGTCATGGGCCGCGGTGTGCGCGCCGCCGCCGTCATGGGCCAGCTGCGCACCGCCGTCCGCGCCTACGCCCGCCTCGACCTGCCGCCCCACGAGGTCCTGCAGCTCCTGGACGGCCTGGCCGCCGAGATCGACGCCAACCAGATCGCCACCTGCGTCTACGCCGTCCACGACCCCAACGAGGGCCGCCTGGTCTACGCCTCGGCCGGCCACCTGCCCATCCTGGTCCGCGACCCGGACGGCACGGTCCGGCGCGCCGACGAGCCCACCGGCCCGCCCCTGGGCACCGGCGGCTGGCTGCACACCTCCGGCTCCGTCACCCTCGGCCCCGGCAGCAGCGCCGTCCTGTACACCGACGGCCTGGTCGAGCGCCGCGACAAGGACATCGACGACGGCGTCGACGCCCTGGAACGCGCCTTCGCCGGCGCCGCCGGCCCGCCCGACATCGTCTGCGACCGCCTGCTCCGCTCCCTGGGCATCACGGCCACCCATGACGACGACGTCGCCATCCTCGTCCTCCAGCATCCCGAGCGGACCGGCCACGACGCCGAGCTCTTCCACAACGCCGCCCTGGAACTGCACGGCGGCACCGAAGCGGCCCCACGCGCCCGCGCCTTCGCCTCCGGCGTGCTCGCCTCCTGGCGCTTCTCACCGGAGCTGCACGACCTCGGCGTCCTGGCGGCCAGCGAGCTGGTGGCCAACTCCCTCCAGCACGGCACGCCCCCGATGCGCCTCCGCCTGCGCCGTACGGACCGCCGCCTGATCGTCGAGGTCACCGACGGGGACGACCACCTCCCGCGCCGCCGCCGCGCCGAACCGGCCGACGAGGCCGGCCGCGGCATCTCCATCGTCGCCACCATCGCCTCGTCCTGGGGCTCCCGCCGCACACCGGGCGGTGGCAAGGCGGTCTGGTGCGAATTCGCCCTGCCCCGGAGCTGATCCGTCCGCGCGGGCGCACCGGCCTCCTGGTGAGGCGCTGAACGGAACGCCCGGAACGGGCAGTCGGCCGCGGCCCCCACGGGACCGCGGCCGACCGGCACATACGGGACCTCAGGCCCCGCAGACCACCGACTCCGCCTCGGCGGGCACCCGCGCCGCGGGCACCGTCGCGGCCGGCACCGCCCGGTGCGGGTTGTCCTGCCAGGGCCGCAGCATCCGGCCCACCCGCAACGACAGCGCGGTGATCCCCAGCGCACACACCACCAGCATCACGATGTACGCGCCGTACATGCCATGACCGACCATCAGGGCACCGACCGCCGGACCGACCGCCAGCGCCAGCTGCTTGACCAGCGCGAACGCCGAGTTGTACTGGCCGATCAGCGAGGCCGGCGCAAGATCCGCCACCAGCGGCGCCACCGTCGGCGACAGCATCGACTCACCGATGCCGAACAGCGCATACGTCGAGATCAGCAGCGTCGTCGCCACCGTCTGCGCGCCGTGCACCAGCCCGGACAGGCCGGCGGCCAACCAGGCCACCGTCCAGACCATGCCGACCATCGCCATCACCCGGCTGCGCCGCCGGCGCTCCACCAGCTTGAGCACCACGAACTGTGCGGCCACGATCGCCGCCGTATTGGCCGCGAGCGCAATGCCCAGGCTGGCCGGCGGTATTCGGGTCACCTCGGTCGCATACGCGGCCAGCCCCGACTCGAACTGCCCGTAGCAGGCGAAGAACAGCACGAACCCCAGCAGGCAGACCCACATCATCCGCCGGTCGGCGAACAGCGCCCGCCAGGCGCCCGCCGGCCGCTCCTCGCTCGGCACCGCGTCCTCGACCTTCGGCACCCGCGGCAGCCGTACGGTGGCCACCGCCGCGCCGAGCACCAGGAACATCACGGCCTCGATGGCGAACAGCCGCACGAAGCTCGACGCATGCGACTCGTCCACGAGCAGCCCGCCGACCAGACCGCCGACCCCCAGGCCCAGGTTGTTCAGGAAGAACTGGGTGGCGAACGCCCGCGACCTCGTCACCGTCGTCGAGCACCACACGATCATCGTCGCCAGGGCCGGCTGGATCACCGCTATACCGGCACCCAGCGCGGCCGCCGCGGCGATGACCAGCGGTTCGCTCGACGACAGCCCGAGCCCCAGCGAACCGGCGGCGGCGGAGACCGTACCGACGATGGCCACCGGCAGGGGGCCGCGCCGGTCGATCGCCCGACCGGTCAGCGGCAGCACGGCCAGCGCGGCCACGGCCAGCATCGCCAGCACGACACCGGCCGTACTGGCACCAAGGTCGCGCACCTTCGCCACATAGACGTACAGATACGGAACCGTGAAGCCGTTACCGAACGCGCTCAGCGCGTTCCCGAGCTGGATCCGGCGCAGCGCGGCGCCCATCGCGGTGGTCACACTCACCTACCTAGGTCAGGTCATCAGACGACATAAGAGACAGTCGAAGGAGCTGAACAGACACCAGGGCGAGACACGCGACCCGGACGGTTGTCATCCGGACGGTCTCACCCTGAAGTCTTCAACTCTAAACTTCGAAGCTAAAGAGTACACCGAGAAGAACTTCAACGCCAATCACTTTCATGTCATACTGCGCCGCATGCCTGAGCCCTCCGATGCGGCCGCCGACGCAGCCGAGCCGTCCCTTGAGGAACAGATCGCGGCCTACCAGCGCGAATTCCAGGACCTCGACCCCCAGGTCGAGCAGGTCGTCTCCGCCCTCCAGCGCCTCAACCGCCGGATGAACGTCGCCTACGGGCGGCAGACCGCGACCCTCGGCATGAGCAACGCCGAGTGGGAGGTCCTCAAGGCGCTCGTCGTCTCCGGCGCCCCCTACCGGATGGGCCCCGGCGAACTCGCCAAGCGCCTTGGCCTGACACCGGCCGCGATGACCCACCGCATCGACCGCATGGCGAACGAAGGACTCGTCACCCGCGAACGCGATGAGACCAACCGCGTCCGCGTCATCGTCGAACTGACCCACGAGGGCCGCGAGAAGTGGCTCGCCGCGATGCGCATGGCGTCGGTCTTCGAGGAGGACCTCCTCCAGGACCTCTCCGACGAGGAGCGTCAACTCCTCGGCCAGGTCCTCACCCGCCTGCTGCGCCGGGTGGAGGAGACCCAGCCGGACGCCGGCGGGCGCCTGACCGACCTCGACTGATGAGCGGCCCGACCAGCGCGAGTTGACACCGGTCACCCCGATCTGTAGTGTCCTCCGAGTTGCCACAGCGCCGGAACGGTTCTGCGGCAACCCTTCCGCCGCCTCGCGGCACACCACTACTGCACGGCCCCTCATCGGGAACAATTTCGGCATGCCGAAATTTGGACCGCGGCGCGATTATGCGTTGACGAGGAATTCCGCTAACGTAGTGAACACGCCGAAAGGCGCGGCAAAACCCCCTCCGACGGGGAATCGGAAACGAATTCGGGCCGGTCAACGGAACGAACAAGATCTGATAGAGTCGGAAAGGCCGAAAAGCGAAAGCGAAGC
>NZ_JBFACE010000040.1:0-71270 GCF_040640655.1 Streptomyces sp. NPDC021749
CGAGTGATGGCAGACTGTTCGGACAGCGGAGCCTCCGGTCTTTGTGAACGGCTTGTCTTGGTCGACTGCCAGTTCTACCGGGGCTCCGCTCCTCACGTCAGGCGAATCCACAGCTCAAAGGCCCTGGACAACCCCGCCCGAGCCGTAACTTCACGGCCTTGGGGCTAGTGGTGCTTTCCGCCGCCGTTTCCCTCGCCCGCCTGGCCGTTGCCGGTCGTGTTGCGCGTGGCGCCGGGGTTGGCGTCGGGCGTGCCGTTGCCGGGGGCGCCGGTGTTTCCCGCTGCGCCGTTGCCGGTCGTCGCGGCGCCCCTGCCGGGTCTGCCCGGGCCGGCCGGCCCGCTCGGCGCGGCCGTCGCCCGCGCCAGCTGCTCGGAGCAGTACGCGGCGACCTCGTCCTTGCCGCCGGCGGCCGCGACGAGCCGCTGCCAGGCCTTCGCGTCGAGTGCTTTCCCGCGCCCTTGCACCTGTTGGTAGGCGCGGCAGCGGGCCTCGGTGTCCCGGGCGGGGGAGGGGCGGTCCGCGGGGCCGGGGCGGCCGGAGGACGACGGCGAGGCCGTACCGCCCGGCCGGTCCGGCGCGACCGCGGAGGGGTGCACGGCCCCCCGGCCGCCACCGGCACCGTCGGCGGGCGAGCCGACCGAACCGACGGCCGCGACCGCGACACCGCCCAGCGTGAGGCTGGCGAACACCACGCCGAACGTCATCCGCGCCGGTCGCCGGACTCTTCGCTCCTCGCGCGGCCGCCAGTCGTCCCGGCGCCGGGTGCGGGCCCGGTGCGCGCCCGCGCCGTGGGCGGCGGCCCGGAAGGCGGCCAGGGCGCGCTGCTCGGCCTCGGGGTCGAGGCGGTCGGTGCGGAGGGCGGCGCCCAGCACCGTTTCCAGCGTGGTGGGGTCCGGCGCGTCCGACGGGCCGGACGCGCCGGCGTCAGGGTGCCCATGCCGGCGACGGACCGGAGCTCCGTCGCCGCTCAGCCGTTCACCCATGTCCGCTTCCGTTCCTGTCCGACCGTTTCGATTCAACGGGGTGTCGGGCCCGACGCCTTCTGGCCGTCCATGGTCGCCCTCGTCGTTCATTCCGACTTCCCCAGCGTTCGGGGCGGCTCATCCGTCACACTCCCGTCCGTCTCGCCGCCGACGCCCAGCTGTCGGGCGAGACGTTTCAGGCCCCGGTGGGCGGCCGTGCGCACCGCTCCCGGGCGCTTGCCGAGGACGCGGGCGGCGGCGGGACCGTCCAGACCCACGACGACCCGCAGGAGCACCGCCTCGGCCTGGTCCCGCGGCAGCCCGCGGACCAGTTCCAGGGCCTGCTCGGTGGAGAGGGACTCCAGGGCCTGCTCATGGGTGTCGTGCGGTCCGGGCAGGTTCAGCACGTCCTGTTCGGTCCCGCCGGCCCGGGGCCGCACGCGCTGGCGGCGCAGATGGTCCAGTGCCCGGTGGCGGGCGATGGCCGCGGTCCAGCCGCGGAACCCGGCGCCGTCCCCCTTGAAACGTCCGAGGTCGCGGGCTATCTCCAGCCAGGCGTCGGAGGCCACGTCCTCCGCGTCCTCGCCGACCAGCCCGTGCAGATAGCCGAGCAGGCCCGGTTGTACGAGCCGGTAGGCCACCGCGAAAGCGGCCTCGTCGCCGTCCTGGGCCCGCGTGACCGCGGCACCCAATTCCCCGTCGTACGTCTTTGCGCGCCGGGATTGCCTTACCTGGCCCAAGACTGTCCTCGTTCGCACCGGGTTCATGGCGGGCCCGCGTCGTCCGCCGCGCTCCGGACGCAACGACGGCCCATGAGGGACAGCGTCCGCCCTCACAAAAGTGTCACATCGTCCAGTGGTCCTTCACGCCGTCGCCGCGGTCCATCGGTGCGCCAGCGGCGGTGCGCGACCGGTGCCGCCCCGGCCGGGTGACGTTTCGCGCCGGCCGTGCGCTAGGTGAGTACCGGGGTCGGTACCGCGCAGGCCGAAGGCGACCACCTGCCGGATGCCGGCACCGTCGGATCCCTCTCCGGGCCGCTGCTACTCCCCCCTGCGAGCGGCCCGGAGAGGGACGGGCGGCCGGGAGCCCGCCCACTGCACGGGCTCCCGGCCGCCCCCAGGCACCGGACCGGCGGCGAGGCCGCGGGGGGCGACGCGGTGGTGGAGCGGGAGCCGGCCGGAGGCGGGTATCGGCCCCTCTGCTCGCAGCCTGTCCGGATCGCACCGTTCCGGAGACTTCATCCGGTCCGTGCGGGCCGGGTGTAACACTTCGGGCCGAGTTCGCTCTCTCCATGCGGGCGACCGCGTCGGTCGGCCAGGACAGGGGACACGACTCGTGCGGTGGACAGACGGAAGCGGAGCGGTGTACGGCGAGGATCCGTACGGCGGCGTCGGCTACACCCATGCCTACGGCCACGAGTCCGCCTACGGCCACGAGTACGCCGAGGGCCACGAGTACGCCCATGGCCACCAGTACGCCCATGGCCGCGAGTACGGAGGAGGGGGCACGGGCGTTCCCACCGCCCCGGCCCCGCCGGCCTGGAACGGAGTACCGCCCGCGCAGACGCACCCGGCGGGGCAGACCGCGACGGCATGGGACTCCCCGCACGGTGACGTCCTCACGGCGCAGCCCCCGGAGTTCGACCAGACGCAGCCCGCGCTGTTCGACACGGCGCCGCTCCCGGTGTTCGGCATGGAGCAGGTCCCGGTATCGGACACAGCGCCGCTCCCGGTGTTCGACGCACCCGATCACCCCGTGCCGGAAGCCGACACGCCCGGGAGCGAGTCGGCGCGGCCCGTCTTCGTCGACTCCTCGGGGCGGCGCCAGCGCCGCGTGCTCCGCGCCGCCCGGCTGCTGGTGATCCCCGCCGGCGGCTATGTCGCCGTGCTGCTCAGCACGATGCTGGGCGGCCCCAGCATCAGCTCCCCGTTCGTCCCGCACGCGGACTCCCCGCACTCCGCCACGCCCACGGCGACCGCACCCGACCCCTCGTCGGGCACCGGAGACCCGGCGCGGAGCGCGAGCCCCACCGCGGCGCGGAACACCTCCGGCGCCGCGGCGCGGAAGGCCCCCGGCCCCACCGACCGGCCGACCGCCTCCGCCGGCCCTGCGGCCCCGTCCCGGCCCACGGCTGCGCCCACCACGACCGCCGCCCCCACCTCGCCCGCCACCCCCGCCCCCAAGGGGCGTGCCCGCGGCTCGTCCCACAAGCCCGTGAAGTGATCCAAGGCCCTGACGTGACCGACCGCCGCCACCGCAACGCCCCTGCCCGCCGCCACGGCCGCCCCCGCCAGATCACCCCGCGCACCCACTGGCTCCTGCTCAGCGTGCTCACGGTGACCCTGTCGACGGCCCTCCTGCTGCAGGGGTACACCCACCACATGTTCGGGATCACCTCGGACGCCGTGGCCGGTGCCCGCGGCCGGAGCGAGGCGGTCCCCCGCCAGGTGGCCCACGGCGGCCCCGTGATCGCGGACGCCGCCACCTCCGCGCACACCGCCCGGCTCAAGGACCGCACCATCGCCCTCACCTTCGACGACGGTCCCGACCCGGTCTGGACGCCGCGCATCCTGGACGTGCTGCGCCGCAACCATGTGCACGCGACGTTCTTCGTCGTCGGAACCCAGGTCGTGGCCCACCCGGAGCTGGTCCGCCGGATCGTCGCCGCGGGCCACCAGATCGGTATCCACACCTTCACCCACCCCGACCTGGCCCGCCTGGCCCCCTGGCAGCGTTCCCTGGAGCTGCGGGAGACGCAGCTGGCGGTGGCCGGCGCCGCGGGGGTCACCACCGCGCTGCTCAGGCCGCCGTACTCCTCGAAGAACGACGCGCTGGACGACGCCGACTGGTCCGTCCTCCGGCAGGCGGACACCGCGGGCTATGTCACGGCGCTCTCCACACAGGACGCGGGGGACTGGCAGCGCCCCGGTACCGGCCGCATCCTCGCCCGTGCCACACCGCACGGTCACACCGGGCAGATCGTGCTGATGCACGACGGCGGCGGCGACCGGGCCCAGACCGTCGCCGCGCTGGGCGCGCTGGTCCCACGGCTCAAGGCGCACGGCTTCCGGTTCGCGACGGTCGGCGCCTCGGTCGGTATGGCCGGTCCGGTCCGAAGCGCCGGGCTCGGCGACCACCTGCAGGGACTGGCCCTCATCAAGGTGCTGCGGGCCGGCGACCGGGTGGTGTGGCTGCTGGGCGTGCTGATGTACGCGGCCGGGGCGATCAGCGTGCTGCGCGCGGCGGTCGTGCTGATCGCGGCCCGTCGGCACCGGCGGCTGCGCAGCGGGCGCAGGGGCAGGTCCTGGGGGCCTGCGGTGACCGAACCGGTCAGCGTCATCGTCCCCGCGTACAACGAGAGCGCCGGGATCGAGGCGGCCGTGCGCTCACTGCTCGCCTCGGACCATCCGGTGGAGATCATCGTGGTGGACGACGGTTCCACCGACGGCACCGCCGACCTGGTGGAGTCGCTCCACCTGCCGGGGGTACGGGTGATCCGGCAGCAGAACGCGGGCAAGCCCGCCGCGCTCAACACGGGGCTCGCCGCCGCCTCGTGCGAGCTGGTGGTCATGGTCGACGGCGACACGGTCTTCGAACCCGACACGGTCCGCACGCTCGTGCAGCCCTTCGCCGACCCCCGGGTGGGCGCCGTCTCGGGCAACGCCAAGGTCGTCAACCGCGGTGGCCTGCTGGGCCGTTGGCAGCACATCGAGTACGTGGTCGGCTTCAACCTCGACCGCCGCCTGTTCGACCTCGCCGAGTGCATGCCGACCGTCCCGGGGGCGGTCGGCGCGTTCCGCCGCCGGGCACTGCTCGCCCTCGGTGGCGTCAGCGACGTCACCCTCGCCGAGGACACCGACCTCACCATGGCGCTGTGCCGTGCCGGCTGGCGGGTGGTCTACGAGGAGGGCGCGGTGGCCTGGACGGAGGCGCCCGCGTCACTGAACGCCCTGTGGCGGCAGCGGTACCGCTGGTGCTACGGCACCCTGCAGGCGATGTGGAAGCACCGCGGCGCGCTGGTGCAGGGCGGCCCGGCCGGCAAGCTGGGCCGCCGCGGCCTGGTCTACCTCCTCCTCTTCCAGGTCCTGCTGCCGCTGCTCGCCCCCGTCGTGGACATCTTCGCCCTCTACGGGCTGCTCTTCCTCGACCCGGTCCGGATCGTCGGACTCTGGCTGGCCTTCCTGCTGCTGCAACTCCTGATGGGCGGATACGCGTTCCGCCTGGACGGGGAACGGCCCGGTCCGCTGTGGAGCCTGCCGCTGCAGCAGTTCGTCTACCGGCAGCTGATGTACCTGGTGGTGATCCAGTCCGTCTTCACCGCCGTTTCGGGTTCCCGCCTGAGGTGGCAGCGCATGGAGCGGTACGGCAGCCTCCAGGTCCCGGCGGGCACGCAGGCGCCCGGCCATGACCTGCCTCCGCGGGGTCCCGGCTCTCCGCACCCGGCCCCGCACGACGGCTCGCCGCAGCAGGCGCCGTACGGTCCCGGCCCCCGGCCGGCGCCGCCGGAGGCCTTCCCCGAGCCGCAGCCGTACGACCCCTTCCAACATCCGGAACCGTACGGCCCCTGGCACCAGCCGGAACCGTACGGCCCCCACCGCCGGCCGGCACGCCACGACGGCCTTCCGCAGTCCCCACCCCCCAACGGCGTCCGGTAGCCGCCCCGCACGAGACATCGCAAGTGTGCCGAGCCGTACCGAGCCGTACCGAGCCGTACCGAGTCGTGCTGAGTCGTACTGAGAGGACAGTGATCCGAGCCATGAGCGGACACCGGCGCCGACCGCCGCAGCGGTCCAACGGCGGCACGCCTGCCGAGCGTGTCCGCACCACGGGTGACCGCCCCGCCCCGCACCGGCCCCCCGGACCGGCCACGTCACGCCGTGCCCGGAAAGCGGCGCCGGGGAAGAGACGGTGGAGACGGTGGATCGACTACCCGCACCGGGGCAGGACGGGCCCGCGCCGCTGGCTGCCGTCGATGCGTCAACTGCTCGCGCTCTTCCTGTTCTTCTTCGGCGCCACGGCAGCGGCCGTCGGCTATGCCTACGCCACGGTCACCATCCCCGACCCCAACCCCACGGCACTGCGGCAGAACAACGTCTACTACTGGTCGGACGGCACGGTCCTGGGGACCGACGGCAGCGTCAACCGGCAGAACATCCGGATCTCGCAGGTCCCCGCCGACGTGCGGTGGGACTTCATCGCCGCGGAGAACGCCTCCTTCTACACCGACCCGGGCATCGACCCGCAAGGCATCCTCCGTGCCGTCGTCCACATGGCCGAGGGCGGCACCGTGCAGTCCGGGTCGACGATCACGCAGCAGTTCGTCAAGAACACCTACCTGGACCAGTCGCAGACGGTCTCGCGGAAGCTCAGGGAACTGCTGATCTCCACCAAGATCGGCGCCGCCATGAGCAAGCAGCAGATCCTCCAGGGGTATCTGAACACCTGCTTCTTCGGCCGGCAGGCCAACGGCATCCAGGCCGCGGCCCGCACGTACTACGGCCTTCCGGTGCAGAAGCTCGACGCGAGCCAGGGAGCCTTCCTCGCCGCGGCGGTCAACGAGCCGAGCCTCTTCCAGCACGCGGACTCCGACCCCACGGCCAGGGCGAAGGCGAAGGCCCGCTGGTCCTGGGTGCTCGACCGGATGGTGAAGATCGGCAAGCTGACACCCGGGCAGCGGGCGCGGTACGCGGCCGCGGGATTCCCGACACCCAGGAAGTGGACCCTCGGTTCGGGTCTCCCGGGCCAGACCGGCTACCTGGTCCAGCTCGCCCGGTCGTACGCGCAGGCACACGACCCGGGCATCACCGACAGCAGCCTGAGCAGGGGCGGCTACCAGATACACACCACGTTCGACCGGAAACGGACCGCAGGACTGGCCCGGGCCGTCGCCAGGGTCCGCGCGCAACGCCTCGACCCCGCCCACCGGCCGGTCGACCGGGACGTCCAGGTCGGAGCCGCCTCGGTCGACCCCAAGACCGGCGCGATCCTCGCCGTCTACGGCGGTCCCGGCTACGCCCACGCCCACTACTCGGACAACGCCGACACCTCCGGCGTCCCGGTGGGCTCGACGTTCAAACCCTTCGTCCTGGCCGCCGCGCTCCAGCACCGAGCCGTACTGCAACCCGGCAAGCCCCCGGCGCCGATCACCCCGGCCAGCAAGTTCAACGGTGACGACGGCATCCGGATCAAGGACCGGCAGGGCGCCTACGTCACCGACGACAAGGACCCCACCGGCCTCCTGCACCAGCACAACGACACCCGCCGGCGCTGGGGCTGGATCTCGCTGCGCAAGGCGATGGAGCAGTCGGTCAACACGCCGTACGTGCAACTGGGAGAGGACGTCGGCTACCGGAACGTGGCGAGGACGGCGCAAGCCCTCGGCCTGCGCCGCAGCAGCCTCGCCGCCCCCAGCGCCGGCTTCTACATCGGTACCTCGACACCGAGCGCCATTCGCATGGCGGGCGCCTACTCGACCTTCGCCGCCTCCGGTATGCGGGCCACCCCCTACTCGGTGACCAAGGTGACCCACAACGGCTCCGCACTCCCCGGCTTCACCGCCCCCGCCCGGGTACGGGCGCTGCCGCCGGCCGTCGCCGACAACGTGACCGACGTCCTCCGGGGCGTCATCGCCCGGGGCACCGGCACCAAGGCCAGGGCCCTCGGCAGGCCGGCCGCGGGCAAGACCGGCACCACCGACGACTACCGTTCGGCCTGGTTCGTCGGCTACACCCCCCAACTGGCCACCTCCGTGGTCCTCTTCCGCGAGGACGCGGCCCATCCCCAGCTGCAGTCCCTGGTGGGCGTCGGCGGCCTGCAGAAGGTGTTCGGCGGCGACATCCCCACCGAAATCTGGACCCGGTACATGAGTGACGCCCTCGCCGGCCTCCCCGTCACCCCCTTCCCCACCGCCGCCCCCCTCGGCCACGGCACCGACGAGCCGGGCGCCCCCACCCCCTCCCCGTCCGCCACCCCCGCCAAGAAGGACGGAAAGACCGACAGGCCCGGCAGACCCGGCAAGAAGAAGGCCCCCACCCCCGCCCCCACGCCGATCGCCCCGACAACCAGCCCCAAGTGCCGCCACCACAAATGCCGCTGACCGCAAGCAAACAGCACCGACCCGGCCCCCCGTCACCGCCCGGCCGCCGCGTCGACCCCGTCATGACCTGGCGCAGCCGACCGGCGGCACCAGCCTTGCCCGGCCGCCGGTACAGCGGCCGCGCCGGACGCTGATCACGCCCACCGAGCGGACCGCGCCTCCGACCGCTCCGACCGCTCCGGCCGCGGGCGTGCGGGACGGGCGGCTTCACTGACGCCTGTGGAAGGCCGCGCAGCAGATCGGCGACGCGCTCTGGACGTCTCCCGGGGCCGTCGGGGCGTCGCCCGGGACGGCTGAGACGGAAACCGAGACGGAGAACGACGAAGGCCCCGACCGGCGAACCGGTCGGGGCCCTCATCTGCCCTGATGGGCGAGTGCGGAGGATACGAGATTCGAACTCGTGAGGGGTTGCCCCCAACACGCTTTCCAAGCGTGCGCCCTAGGCCACTAGGCGAATCCTCCGCCGCAAACAATACAAGACGTTGGGGAGTGCTCGCGAACATGATCCGGGGGAGGGGGTCGGGGGAGGGGCGGAAGCGGGGTCGGGGTGGGGGACGGGTTCGTGGGTTGGGGGTGGAATCCGCTAGGGTGGGGGCCAGCCCCTCACGTGGCGCTATCTGACTGAACTCCCCCAGGGCCGGAAGGCAGCAAGGGTAGGTCGGCTCTGGCGGGTGCGTGGGGGGCGCTTGCGTTTGCGGGGCCGGTCGATTGTCGGTGGGGCCCGATATCGTCGTAAGCGTGTCGTCCCTTGCGCTGTACCGCCGCTACCGCCCCGAGACCTTCGCCGAGGTCATCGGGCAAGAGCACGTGACCGATCCGCTGCAGCAGGCGCTGCGGAACAACCGCGTCAACCACGCGTATCTGTTCAGCGGTCCGCGCGGCTGCGGCAAGACGACCAGTGCGCGGATCCTGGCCCGGTGCCTGAACTGTGAGGAAGGTCCCACTCCGACGCCGTGCGGGACGTGCCAGTCGTGTGTGGACCTGGCCAGGAACGGGCGGGGCTCGATCGATGTGATCGAGATCGACGCGGCCTCCCACGGTGGTGTCGACGACGCGCGTGAGCTGCGGGAGAAGGCGTTCTTCGGGCCGGCCAGCAGCCGGTACAAGATCTACATCATCGACGAGGCCCACATGGTCACGTCGGCGGGCTTCAACGCGCTGCTGAAGGTCGTCGAGGAGCCGCCGGAGCATCTGAAGTTCATCTTCGCGACGACCGAGCCCGAGAAGGTCATCGGGACGATCCGGTCGCGGACCCATCACTATCCGTTCCGGCTGGTCCCGCCCGGGACGCTGCGCGAGTACCTGGGGCAGGTGTGCGGGCAGGAGGACATCCCGGTCGAGGACGGGGTGCTGCCGCTGGTCGTACGGGCCGGTGCCGGGTCCGTGCGTGACTCGATGTCGGTGATGGACCAGCTGCTCGCCGGGGCGGGCGCCGACGGTGTGACATATGCCATGGCCACGGCCCTGCTCGGGTACACCGACGGCTCGCTGCTGGACTCCATCGTGGAGGCGTTCGCCGCGGGGGACGGGGCGGCGGCGTTCGAGGTCGTGGACCGGGTCATCGAGGGCGGGAACGATCCGCGCCGGTTCGTGGCGGACCTGCTGGAGCGGTTGCGGGACCTGGTGATTCTGGCCGCGGTGCCGGATGCGGGGGAGAAGGGGCTGATCGACGCCCCCGCGGACGTCGTGGAGCGGATGACGGCGCAGGCCTCGGTGTTCGGGGCGGCGGAGCTGAGCCGGGCCGCCGACCTGGTCAACACGGGGCTGACGGAGATGCGGGGCGCGACCTCGCCGCGGCTCCAGCTGGAGCTGATCTGTGCCCGGGTGCTGCTGCCCGCGGCGTACGACGACGAGCGGTCGGTGCAGGCGCGGCTGGACCGTCTGGAGCGCGGCGCGGGCGCGGCGCTGCTGGGCGGAGCGGGTGCGGGCGGCCCCGGTGGCGTGCCCGGCGGCCCCGGGGCGGGCCTGGGGGCCGGGCCGGGGCCTGTCGTGGCGGCCGGTGGCGGGCCCGCGGCCGGATACGTACCGGGTCCGGAGGCGCATCCGCCGATGCCGGCGCCCGGCGGCCCGTCGGGGCCGGCTGCTGCGCGTGCCGCCGTACGGGGTGCGGGGGCGGCCGCCGCTCCCAGCGGCGCGCCGTCGGCGCCCGCCCCGGCTGCGGGTGGCGCCCAGGGCGGCGAGGGCGCGGCCCCGCAGGCCGGTGGGCCGGAAGGTGGTCGTGAGGGCGGCCCGGCGCGGCCCGGGGCATGGCCCGGAGGGGCGGGCCGGGGCGGTGCGGGCACGGGTGCCGGCGCCGGTCCTGGTGGCGCCGCCCCGGGTGGTGCCGCCGCCGGAGGCCCGGCGAACGGCAGTGGCCCGGCGAACGGCAGTGGCGCGGCCGACGGCGGTGCGGCCGGTGGCGGCGGTGCGGTGCGGCAGCCCGGTGGCTGGCCCACGGCCGTGGCGCCGGGGCAGGGCGGTGGCCAGGTGCCGGCGGCGCAGGCCGGCAGGGCGCCCGCGGGGCCGCCGGCCGCGAGCGGCCCGGCCGCCGGTGCGCCCGGTGGAGCGTCCGGGCCCGGACCGCAGGCCGCGGGACCGGCTCCGGGGGCGGCGCAGGGTGCCGCCCAGGTGCGGCAGATGTGGCCGGACATCCTGGAGGCGGTGAAGGACCGCCGGCGCTTCACCTGGATCCTGCTGAGCCAGAACGCCCAGGTCTCCGGCTTCGACGGCACGACCCTGCAGATCGGCTTCCCCAATGCCGGCGCCCGCGACAGCTTCGCCAACGGCGGCAGTGAGGACGTGCTGAAGGACGTCCTGGCCGAGCGGTTCCAGGTCCAGTGGCGGGTCGAGGCGATCGTCGACCCGTCCGGCGGCGCCAATCCGCCGGCCGGTGGCGCGCCCCGTAGTGGGGGCGGCGGCTTCGGCGGGGCGCCGGCGCAGCCGTCCGCACCCCAGGCACCGTCCGCGCAGGGCGGTCCGGCGGCGCCTTCGGCGTCCGGCGGGTCGTACGGCCAGGGCGGCGGCGGGGCGGCCGGTGGGCCCGGCGGCGGTGCCGGTGGGGGCGCCGGCGGTCAGGGTGCCCGGATGGCGCGCGAGGCCGTGGCCCCGTCCGCGTCCGCGGGCGGCGCCTCGCGCGCGCCCGCCGCGGAGCCCTCGTACACCCCGCCCGAGCCCCCGCCGATGTCGATCGAGTACGACATGCCGGCCGAGGACGACCCCGACCTCGTCGACTCCGCGCTCAGCGGGCACGACCTCATCGTCCGCGAGCTGGGCGCGACGGTGATCGAGGAGTTCAACAACGAGTAGCCCGGCGACGCGTGGGCCGGAAAAGGGGGCCTGGAAAAGGGGCTGGAACATGGGCCGGAGAAAGGACTTGGGGAGCGGTGCGTAGGGGGCGGTGACGGTGCGTGGCCGGGGCGGCGGGCGTACACCGGACGTACACCTGTGCTCCTTCCTGCGGCGTAGGGCGCCGGGGCGGCGGAACACGTAGGCTCGGGCTACCGCACAATCGTTGTCGTATGGCAGGAGTCACGTCGTGATCCCCGGTGGTCAGCCCAATATGCAGCAGCTGCTCCAGCAGGCCCAGAAGATGCAGCAGGACCTTGCGGCCGCCCAGCAGGAGCTGGCGGAGACGCCCGTGGAGGGTTCCTCGGGCGGCGGCCTGGTCAAGGCGACGGTGACCGGCTCCGGTGAGCTCAAGGGCCTGGTCATCGACCCCAAGGCGGTCGACACCGACTCCGCGGAGGAGACGGCCGAGACGATCGCCGACCTCGTGCTGGCGGCGGTCCGCGATGCCAACGCCAAGGCCCAGCAGCTCCAGCAGCAGAAGCTCGGTCCGCTCGCCCAGGGTCTGGGTGGCGGCGACATCCCCGGCCTCACGTTCTGAGGCGTCCCCGGTCTCCCTTTCTGAGGAGTAGCCAACTAGCGTACGCAGCACGGCAGAAGAGAGAGAAGACGTTCCGTGTATGAAGGCGTGGTCCAGGACCTGATCGACGAGCTGGGCAGGCTGCCCGGCGTCGGTCCCAAGAGCGCGCAGCGGATCGCCTTCCACATCCTTCAGGCCGAGCCGACCGATGTCCGCCGGCTCGCGAACGCGCTGATGGAGGTCAAGGCGAAGGTCCGGTTCTGCAGCGTCTGCGGCAATGTGGCGCAGGAGGAGCAGTGCCGGGTCTGCCTGGACCCGCGGCGTGATCCGGCGGTCATCTGTGTCGTGGAGGAGCCCAAGGACGTCGTGGCGATCGAGCGGACCCGGGAGTTCCGAGGCCGCTACCACGTCCTCGGTGGCGCGATCAGCCCCATCGAGGGCGTCGGCCCCGACGACCTGCGGATCAGGGAACTGCTGGCCAGGCTCGCGGACGGCACCGTCACGGAGCTGATCCTGGCCACCGACCCGAATCTGGAGGGCGAGGCCACGGCCACGTATCTGGCCCGCATGATCAAACCCATGGGTTTGAGGGTGACGCGACTGGCGAGCGGTCTGCCGGTCGGAGGCGATCTGGAGTATGCCGACGAGGTCACGCTCGGGCGGGCCTTCGAAGGGAGGAGACTTCTCGATGTCTGATGCCACGCTGCACGACGCGCGACAGAACCCGGACGACTTCGCCGTTTCGATCTCCGACTCGATCGAGAGCTTCATCGTCGCGGTCACGGAGGTCGCCAAGGGTGACGAGCCGGACAGCGCGGTGCCGTTCCTCCTCCTGGAGATCTCCCAGCTGCTGCTCGCCGGCGGCCGGCTGGGCGCGCACGAGGACATCGTTCCCGAGGAGCGCTACGAACCGGACACCGGGCCGGAGCCGGACGTGGACGAGCTGCGGGAGCGGTTCGCCGACCTGCTCGACCCGGTGGACGTGTACTCCGAGGTCTTCGACCCGTACGTACCGCGCAGCGAGCCGGTGGCCTGCCGGATCTCGGACGACCTGGCGGACATCATCACCGACCTGCGGCACGGGCTGGCGCACTACCGCGCCGGGCGGATCGTCGAGGCGCTGTGGTGGTGGCAGTTCTCCTACCTGACCAACTGGGGCCCGACCGCCTCGGCCGCCCTGCGGGCGCTGCAGTCCCTGGTCGCCCACGTACGCCTGGACCAGCCGCTGGACGAGCTGGACGGGCTGGACACCGACAGCGGTGTCAACGGCGACGGTGACGAGGAGCGGCTCGCGGAAGAGGCCGGGAAGGTCATGGCGGCGGAGATCGCCGGACCGCTGGGGCTGCGGGAGCTTCGCGGTACCTGAGAGCCGCGGGAGACCGGACCGCCGGGCCGGCGGCTGTGACCTGGGTTACCTTTCCGTGTGTACCGGCCCGTAGCGGGCAGGTGCTCGCCGAGCGGGCGCGACGGTGCGCCACGCGGAACCGACCGGCGGGACATTGATCACGCGGTGGGCCGGACGTCTTTCGGGCGTGCGGCACGTACGGTCCTCTCACGGAACCGTCTCACCATGTGATAACGGCAGGGCGGACTCCGCTTGCTCGTTAGACTGAGCCGACCGCAGTACCCCCATGTCCGGGGGTCCGGGAGGAAACTCCCGAAGAGACAGTTGCGAGGAGCGCACGTGGGCCTTGTCGTGCAGAAGTACGGCGGCTCATCCGTTGCGGATGCCGAGGGCATCAAGCGCGTTGCCAAGCGAATCGTCGAGGCCAAGAAGAACGGCAACCAGGTTGTCGTGGTGGTTTCGGCGATGGGCGACACGACGGACGAGCTGATCGATCTCGCGCAGGAAGTGTCCCCGATCCCGTCGGGGCGCGAGTTCGACATGCTGCTGACCGCCGGAGAGCGGATCTCCATGGCCCTGCTGGCGATGGCGATCAAAAACCTCGGTCACGAGGCGCAGTCCTTCACCGGTAGCCAGGCCGGTGTCATCACCGACTCCGTGCACAACAAGGCGCGGATCATCGATGTCACCCCGGGCCGTATCCAGGCCTCCATCGACGAGGGCAACATCGCCATCGTCGCCGGCTTCCAGGGCGTGTCCCAGGACAAGAAGGACATCACCACGCTGGGGCGCGGTGGCTCGGACACCACCGCGGTGGCGCTGGCCGCCGCGCTGAACGCCGACGTCTGTGAGATCTACACCGATGTGGACGGCGTCTTCACCGCCGACCCGCGGGTCGTCAAGAAGGCCCGGAAGATCGACTGGATCTCCTTCGAGGACATGCTGGAGCTCGCCAGCTCCGGCTCCAAGGTGCTGCTGCACCGGTGCGTCGAGTACGCACGCCGTTACAACATCCCGATCCACGTCCGCTCGTCCTTCTCCGGGCTGCAGGGCACGTGGGTCAGCAACGAACCGCAAGGGGACCAGCCGATGGAGCAGGCAATCATCTCGGGCGTCGCGCACGACACCTCCGAGGCGAAGGTCACGGTCGTCGGAGTCCCGGACAAGCCGGGCGAGGCCGCGCGCATCTTCCGTGCGATCGCGGACTCCGAGGTCAACATCGACATGGTCGTGCAGAACGTGTCCGCCGCCTCGACCGGTCTGACCGACATCTCCTTCACCCTCCCCAAGGCCGAGGGCCGCAAGGCCGTGGCCGCCCTGGAGAAGACCCGGGCCGCGGTCGGTTTCGACTCGCTGCGCTACGACGACCAGATCGCCAAGATCTCGCTGGTCGGCGCGGGCATGAAGACCAACCCGGGCGTCACCGCGACGTTCTTCGAGGCACTGTCGAACGCCGACGTGAACATCGAGCTCATCTCGACCTCCGAGATCCGCATCTCGGTCGTCACCCGCGCCGATGACGTCAACGAGGCCGTGCGCGCCGTGCACACCGCCTTCGGGCTCGACTCGGAGAGCGACGAGGCCGTGGTCTATGGCGGCACCGGTCGATGATTCCGGCCGAAGCGGGCCGTCCGTCCCTCGCTGACACGGCGGGGGCGGACGCCCGCACGGCCCGTGAGCCGGCCCGCAAGCCGGATCTCGCCGTCGTCGGTGCCACCGGTGCCGTCGGCTCGGTCCTGCTCGGCATCCTGTCCGAGAGGGCCGACGTCTGGGGCGAGATCCGGCTGATCGCGTCTCCGCGCTCGGCCGGCCGCAAACTGACCGTACGGGGCGCCGAGGTCGAGGTCGTCGCGCTCAGCGAAGAGGCCTTCGACGGGATCGACGTCGCGATGTTCGACGTCCCGGACGAGGTCGCCGCGCAGTGGGCGCCGGTCGCGGTGGCCAAGGGCGCGGTGGTGATCGACTCCTCGCGGGCGTTCCGGCGGGACCCGGACGTGCCGCTGGTCGTCCCCGAGATCAACGCGCACACGGCCCGGGTGCGCCCGCGCGGCATTCTCGCCGGCCCCGGCTGCACCACCCTCGCGATGATCGTCGCGCTCGGTGCGCTGCACGCCGAGTACGGCCTGAGCGAGCTGATCGTCTCCTCGTACCACGCCGCCTCCGCAGCCGGACGGGCCGGCACCGAGACGCTGCGGGCCCAGCTGTCCGCGGTGGCCGGTACGGACCTGGGAGCCACGCCCGGTGACGTACGGCGGGCCGTCGGCGACACCCTGGGGCCGTTCCCGGCGCCGCTCGCGCTCAACGTGGTGCCCTGGACCGGCACGCTCCAGGAGGACGGCTGGTCCTCGGAGGAGCTCGACGTCCGTCACGAGTCCCGCAAGGTCCTCGGCCTGCCGGACCTGCCGGTCGCCGCGACCTGCGTGCGGGTGCCGGTGCTCACGACCCACTCGCTGACCGTCCACGCCCGTTTCGAGAACGAGGTCACGGTCGCCGGCGCCCACGAGATCCTGGCCGCGGCCCCCGGCGTCGTGCTGTGCGACGCCCCCGAGGACGACGAGTACCCCACCCCGTCCGACGTCGTCGGCACGGACCCCACCTGGGTCGGACGCGTACGGCGCTCGCTGGACGATCCGCGGGCGCTGGAGCTGTTCGTGTGCGGCGACAACCTCCGCAAGGGCGCGGCCCTGAACACGGCCCAGATCGGGGAGTTGGTCGCGGGGGAGCTGCGGGGGGCCCGGGGGTAGGGGCCCTTGGGGGCCGTGTGGGGGTAGGCAGGAGGGGGCAGGGGAGATAGGAGCTCCTGTGCCTTTGCGTGAGGGCTTGGGGCCGGTGGGTTGGGGCTCGGGCCGGTAGGGGTTGTTGCCCGTTTCTGTGAGGCGTGAGTTGGCGGGATTGGCCGTGGTGGGTCGGCCGCCTGGGGGATACTTTGAGGGACGTGTGAAGATCCTGTGAGCGAATCGCTGGTCCGTGCCTCTTGATCTGGGCTGACGATCTGTTCGACCATTCGCTCCCCGCCACACTGCAACCGGCAGTTCGGCGGGGAGCGTCTCTGTGGCCATCCCCGGGGAGGGGCGGCCCGGGGCGCCTGCGGGTCTGCACGCGTGAGCCCTCGGATGTCGGGGCGAACGCATCGGAAAATATGGGGCATTCGGGAAGAGCTGGTACGCATGAGGGCATTTGATGCATCGTCAAAAGCGGTGCCTTGCGCGTACAACCCTTATGGGGGGAAGCGTGTCCAACAAGCGTGGCAGAGGTACTCGGTTTCACCATCGCCCCGGCGGGCACGGCAGGCGCGGCAGTGCGTCCGCAGCGGCCCCGTGCAGTCGGGGGCATGCCAGTGATCGCCCCCTGGCCCACCACGCGTCCCGCGCAGATTCCTTCTCAGCGTGGGGACACTGACGACGCGATGGCCGTGGGCACCACAGTCGACCACCTCACCGAGACCTACCGCGCGCACTACCGCTCCCTGCTCGGTCTCGCCGCGCTGCTCCTCGACGACACCGCCTCCTGCGAGGACGTCGTACAGGAAGCCTTCATCCGGGTGCACTCCGCTCGCGGCCGGGTGCGCGAGCCGGAGAAGACCCTCGCCTATCTCCGGCAGACGGTCGTCAACCTCTCGCGCTCCGCACTGCGCCGCCGCATCCTCGGCCTCAAGCTGCTCTCCAAGCCGATGCCCGACATGGCCAGCGCGGAGGAGGGCGCGTACGACCTGCTGGAACGGGACCAGCTGATCAAGGCGATGCGCGGGCTGCAGCGGCGCCAGCGCGAGGTGCTGGTGCTGCGCTATTTCGCCGATATGACCGAGGCGCAGGTGGCCCAGACGCTGGGCATATCGCTCGGCTCGGTCAAGGCGTACGGGTCGCGGGGCATCGCGGCGCTCCGCGTCGCGATGGAGGCTCCGGCATGAGTGGCAACAGGTTCGGCCGGTACGGGCCGTGGGGCGCGGGGTCTTCGGGGGGCGCGGCTGGGTCGTTGGGTTCGGTTGGTTCGGTTGGTTCTGTGGGTTCGGTTGGTTCTGTTGGGCCGGCTGGGTCGTTGGGGTCGATTGGTTCGGTCGGGCCGGTTGGGGCGCTGGGTTCGACTGGTTCGGTCGGGTCGGTCGGTTCGGCTGGTCCTGATGGTGGGCTCGGTGGCGCTACAGGGCCGGCTGGTCCGGTGGGCCCGTCGGGCTTCGGGGGGCGTGGCGTGCCCGGGCGGCGCGCGGTTCCGGGCTGGGCTGCGGGGCGTGCCGGTGTGGACGAGACCGCGTACCGCATGCGCGGCGCATCGGGCCATGGGCCGCAGGGGCTCTACCTCCTACGCGAGGCACACGACGGCGGTCAGGGGCGTGGGCAGGCTCGCGGTCACGGCGGCTACCCCGGCCACGAGGGCCGGGGGTGCCACGAGGACCGTGAGGGCCGCGAGGGCCATGAGGGTCGTGAGGGCCGCGAGGGCCTTGAGGGTCGTGCGAGCTGCGCGAGCCGTGAGAGTGGCGAGGCCTGCGAGAGCGGTGAAACCCGCGGGGGCCGTGAAGCCGGCGAGAGTGTTGAAACCCGCGAGAGTCGTGGAACCTCCGAGCGCCGTGGGACCCGCGAGGGCCGTGGGACCCGCGTGAGTCATGAGTACGACCGGGGGGTGAGTGATCGCGAGACGCGGGCCCGGGGTGCTGAGGCCGGTGAGACGTGCTCCTCTGGGGACGAACCCGACGGGATGCGCTCCCGTGGGAGCGACCGCGACAACGATGCCCATAACGGCGGAGCATTCGGCGGCTCCGACGCCACGGAGCCGGGTCCTGCCTCCGCGGGTCCTGCCTCCGCGCGGTCTGTCTCTGCCGGTCTGGTCTCTGCCGGTCCTGTCTCAGCCGGCCCTGTCCCGGCCGGTCCTGCCTCCGGGGGCAGTGGTGACGACGGTGACGGTGACGACCACGGCCGTAGCCGTCCCACCGGCGGTGGGTTCGGTGGCGGCTTCGGCGACGAGGACGAGCTGAGGCGCCTCCTGCAGTCCAGCGTCGGCGGCCTCGAACCGTCCCCGGACGCCCTGGAACACCTGCGCCGCGCCGTACCGGCCCGCCGCCAGCGCCGTCGGCACGCGGTCGTCGGCGCGGCAGCCACACTCCTGCTCGGCGGCATGTCGATCCCCGCCATGCTCCACGTCGCGAACCTCGCCGACGGCTCCCCCGACCGGCCCGCCAACGCCGCGAGCAGCCAGCGCGCCCACGACACCGGAGGGGGGACGCACGGCGAGGGCACCGAGGAGGCCGGGCCGCGCCCGACCGGCAAGGACGGCGCCAAGCCGGGCGGCGGACACCCCGCGGGCAAGGGCAAGACGAACGAGAAGAACGGCGCCGGCCACGGCCCGGGCGTGGGAACACCCGCCCCGGACGAGACCATGGACGTCACCTCGCCCGTCTGCGGGCGCGAACAGCTCGGTCAGGGAACGAGCACGGTCGGCCCGGCGGACGCCGAGGGCCGCGTCTACGGCGCGTTCCGCGTGGTCAACACGTCCGCCACCCCCTGTTCCGTCCAGGGCGGCGGAACCGTCGTGGTGGCTTCCGCGCAGGGCTCCACGAATCCCGATCACATCCACGTGGTCGACCACACCTCGGGTGACGAGGCCACCGGTCTGCCCGATCCGGCCATCACCCCTGACCAGCTGGTTCTGAAGCCGGGCGAGGCGTACGAGGTGAAGTTCGCCTGGATCCCGCAGGCCGGCGGCGGCCCCACCGGGTGCGCCAATCCGGGGCCCTCGCCGACTCCCGACCCCTCCAAGGACCCGGGGCAGTCCCCGGACGCGGGGGCGACGACGGGAACTGACAGCGGCGGCCAGGCGGGTGGCGACGACAGTTCCGGCGGCGACAGCGGTGGTGCCGTGTCCGGAGGGATCGTTCTCAGCCACACGCCGGAGGCCGGCGAGCCCGCCGCAACCGACGCCAAGATCGCCGACGCCTGCGCCGGAACGGTCTACCGCACGGAGGCGGTGGCGGCCCAGTAGGTGGGCGTGGGTGTAGGCGTACGTGTAGGTGCGGAAGCGCTGGGCTGTGGGGCGGGCGCTGGGGCTGGGCCTAGGGCTGGGGCCGTGGGCTCCACGGGCCTGCGATGAGCCGCGGCCCGTACTCCCGCGGTCGGTGCTCCCGGGGCCCGTGCTCCCGGGCCCGTACTCCCGCGGTCGGTACTCCGCGACCCGTACTCCCGCGGTCAGTACTCCCGCCCGTCGAGGGGCGGTGAGGGGGCGGTGAGGCCCCGCCGTACGGGCCCCGTACCGTTGATGGGGTGTACCGGTTCCTGCTGACCCCGCGGTGGTGGGGGATCAACGTCTTCGCCGTACTGGCGATTCCCTTCTGCATCTTCATGGGCAGCTGGCAGCTGAGCCGCTTCGAGGAACGCGTCGACACCCACCAGCAGCAGGAGGACCGCTCCGCCCAGGCGAAGGCCGCGGCCGCCCGGCCCCTGGACGGCCTGCTGCCCGTCGACAAGGTCACCTCCGGTCGCCAGGCCAGCGCCCGCGGGCACTACGACACCGAGCACCAACTGCTCGTACCGGGTCGCACGCTGAAGGGCAAACACGGCGAGCGGCAGGGCTTCTACGTCCTCACCCTCCTGCGCACGGACCACGGCAAGGCACTCCCGGTCGTACGCGGCTGGCTGCCCGGTGACGCTGATACGAAGGCCGATACGGCGAAGGTGCCGGCACCGCCCAAGGGTGAGGTGACGGTCACCGGCGCGCTGCAGGCCTCCGAGAACCAGGGCACCGACGGCGTGCAGGCGGGCGGCGGGCTGCCGCGCGGTCAGCTCGGCATGATCAGCGCGGCGTCGCTGGTCAACATCGTGCCGTACGACGTCTACGACGCCTGGATCACCCTCACCGACCCGCAGGCCCCGCTGCACCCCGTCCCCCCGGCCGCCGCCGAGGGCAGCGGTCTGGACCTCAAGGCCTTCCAGAACCTCGGTTACACCGGCGAATGGTTCGTCTTCGCCGGCTTCGTACTCTTCATGTGGTTCCGTCTCTTCCGTCGCGAAGCCGAGGCCGCGAAGGACGCAGCCCTGGGCCTCCTCACGGAGACGGGCGAGACGGCGGCCGGGTCGGCCGAGGCGCAGGGCGTGTCGGGTGAGGCGACGGCCGGGGCTCCGGATATGTCGGCCGAGGCAGCGGCCGTGCCGGTCGAGGCTGCGGATGTGTCGGCGGGGCAGGAACGGGGCGAGGGTGCGGGGGTGGGGCGGGGCTGAGGGGCTCGGCGTTTAGCTCCCCCGGGGGGCCGCCCCCCCGCCCCCACCCCACCCCTCCCCGCCTCCAACCGGTATCTGCAACGCCATTGCACCTGGTCAGAGGGTGTATGGCCGTTGTAGCCGCAAGGGAATCGGTGTGCCACGGTAGCCCTATGGCAGGCAACCGCACCCCGTCGCAGCGCCCTGACCACACCCACCCGCACAGCGGCCACCACGGCCACGACCACGGCCCCAGTCACCCGCACACCGGGCTGCCGTCCCCGTCCGGGGGCTGGGGGCGAGTGCGGCACCGGATCGGTCATGTCCTCACCCCGCACAGCCACGCGGCCGCGGACAAGGTCGACGCCGCGATGGAGACCTCCCGCGAGGGCATGCGCACGCTGTGGCTCTCGCTCGGGATCCTCGGGCTGACCGGTCTGGTCCAGGCGGTCATCGTCGTGCTGTCGGGCTCGGTCGCGCTGCTCGGCGACACCCTCCACAACGCCGCGGACGCCCTGACCGCCGTGCCCCTCGGCATTGCCTTCGTGCTCGGCCGGCGGGCGGCGAACCGCCGCTACACCTACGGCTACGGCCGCGCCGAGGACCTCGCCGGTATCGCCATCGTTCTCACCATCGCCGCCTCCTCCCTCCTGGCCGCTTACGAGGCCATTGAGCGCTTGCTGCACCCCCGCGACGTGACCCACCTGGGCGCGGTGGCCGTGGCCGCCGTCGTCGGGTTCCTCGGCAACGAGTGGGTGGCCCGCTACCGCATCCGTACCGGCCGCAGGATCGGTTCCGCGGCCCTGGTCGCCGACGGGCTGCACGCCCGCACCGACGGTTTCACCTCCCTCGCCGTTCTCCTCGGTGCCGGAGGCGCAGCTCTCGGCTGGCGCCTTGCCGACCCGCTGATCGGTCTGCTGATCACGGCCGCCATCCTCGTGGTCCTGCGCGACGCGGCCCGTGAGGTCTACCGGCGGCTGATGGACTCCGTCGATCCCGAGCTCCTCGACACCGCGGAGAACGCCCTGCGCACGGTGGCCGGGGTCCGTGGCGTGGGCCAGGTCCGTATGCGCTGGATCGGTCACACGCTGCGTGCCGAGGCAGACATCGTCGTCGACGCCGAGCTGACCGTGGTGCAGGCCCACGCGCTCGCCGTCGCCGCCGAGCACGCGCTGATCCACGCCGTCCCCCGGCTCACCGCCGCGACCGTCCACACCGATCACACGACCCAGGGCACCGGGATCACCGACCCGCACGCCGCCCTCGCCCATCACACGGCGGCCTGAGAGGGGCCGCAGGGACTCGCGTTGCGGACCCGTCTCGCAGGGTTCTCCGCGAGAACCGTGCTCTCTCCGGGGGGATGGCCGACGGCCTCCTTTCCTACGTCCGTCCCTCCCTTCTTGCGGTACTTCCGTCGTTGCTCCCTTCCTGCGTCCGTTCCGCGTGTGATCCGTGCTTGCTTGTCTTCTGTCTTCGGTAGCTGCCGGTCAGGCGTTCTGGTGCTTGGCGGCCAGGTAGCGCTGGGCGAAGTCGAGTTCCAGGCGGACCTGCTTGATGCGTTCCTCGACGACGAGAGAGCCGTGGCCCGCGTCGTAGCGGTAGACCTCGTGCGGGTGGCTGCGCTGTTCCAGGCGCTGGACGTAGTTCTCGACCTGCTGGATCGGGCAGCGCGGGTCGTTGACGCCGGCGGAGATGTAGACCGGGGCCCGCACCGCGTCCACGTACGTCAGCGGGGACGATGCCTCGAAGCGTTCCGGGACCTCCTCGGGGGTGCCGCCCAGGAGGGTCCGGTCCATGGCCTTGAGGGCTTCCATCTCGTCGTTGTACGCCGTGACGTAGTCCGCCACCGGTACCGCGGCCAGGCCCAGTGCCCAGGCCCCGGGCTGGGTGCCGAGTCCCAGCAGGGTGAGGTAGCCGCCCCAGGAGCCGCCGGCCAGGACCAGCTGCTCCGGGTCCGCCAGGCCGGAGGCGACGGCCCACTCCCGCACCGCGGCGATGTCTTCGAGCTCGATCAGCCCGACGCGGTGCTTGAGCGCGTCCGTCCATGCGCGGCCGTAGCCCGTCGAGCCGCGGTAGTTGACGCGGACGACCGCGAAGCCGTGGTCGACCCACGCCGCCGGGGACGAGGCGAAGGCATCACTGTCGTGCCAGGTCGGGCCGCCGTGGATGTCGAACACCGTCGGGAACGGGCCCTCGCCCGCGGGCTGCTGCACCAGGGCGTGGATACGGCCGCCGGGCCCGTCGACCCAGACGTCCCGCACCGGCACCGACCCGGGCGCCTTCATGCCGGGCGGGTCCAGTACGACCGCACCGCTCGTCGAGCGCACCTCCGGGGGCTGGGCGGCCGACGACCACAGGAACTCGACCGTGCCGTCCGGCCGTGCCGTCGAGCCCGAGACCGTGCCGGCCGGGGTCTCGACCCGGGTCAGTATCGCGCCCGTCGGCTCCTCGCCGAGGTCGTACCGCCACAGCTCGCTCCGTGCCTGGTACTCGTGCTCCACGAGCAGGGCCGAGCCGTCCGGGTACCAGTCGGCGCCGACGTCGCCCGGGAGGTCGATCTCCAGGGCCGTCTCCTTGCCGGTCAGCGGATCCCAGAGCATCGGCTCCCAGCGGCCGCGGCGCTGATGCCCGACCAGCAGCCGGGAGTCACCGTCCACCGGTGCGAAGCCCATCACCGACAGGCCCAGCTCCTTGGTGCCGCCGTCGGTGTCGTCCAGCTCGGCGACCGTGGAGCCGTCGGGCCGGACGACGCGGATCGCGGAGTGCATCGCATCGCCGTGCTCGGTGTGCTCGATGGCGATCAGTGAGCCGTCGTGCGAGAGATCGCCGACGCCCGCCGACTCGCGGTGGCGGTAGATCTCCACCGGGGGCTCTCCCGGGCGTACGACGTGGATCGTCGAACCGTCGTCGTCCGTGGAGCGGCCGACGACCGCGGTCCCGTCGCGGCCGATGGCCAGACCTCCCGGGTAGGAGGGTTCGAGCCCCGGGGTGGCCGGCTCGTCAGGGCCGCCGGCGAACGGCTGCCGCATCCAGACGCCGAACTCGTCCCCGTCGGTGTCCGAGAACCACCAGATCCATGCGCCGTCCGGCGAGAGCATGCCGTCCGTCGTGCCGTTGGGCCGGTCCGTGGCCTGCCGCTGGGCGCCGGTCGCCCGGTCCCAGGCGTACAGCTCGAAGGTGCCGGTGGCGTTCGAGACGAACAGGGAGCGGTCCGGGGCGTCCTCGGCCCAGTCCGGCAGCCCGATCCGCGGGGCGCGGAAGCGCTTCTCCCAGTCCGGCATGTCGGTGCCGCGGGCGGTGATGACGGACCTGGCGGCATCCGGGGCACCGGTGTCCGCTGCCTCGGTGGCGTCTGTCACGGTGGCGTCCGCCGCGCCGGCGGTGTCCGTCTGTGGTGAGCCGGCCGGGTCAGGTGTCGACGCGCCCGGGCCCGTTATGGGGTTGGCCGAGTCCGCCGGCGCCCGCAAGGAGCGGTCGGAGCGGTCGGTGTCGGCCGAGGAAGGGGTCGGGTGGGGGGAGCGGTCGGGGCCTGCGGTCGTCTCGTCAGTCATGCGCCCATTCTGCGCCCGGCGCTCGAAATGCGTTGGCGAGGGCCAGAAGCCTGTGGATAACTTCCCGGTATGCGAAGACACACCGGGCCCGACGACTGGCGGGAGACCAATCGCGCGAGGTGGGACGAGCGGGTGGCCATCCACACCGCGAGCGATTTTTATGACCAGGAGCGCTTCCGCCGGGTCCGGGACGTGATCCGCGACTTCGAGACCGCGGAGGTCGGAGACGTCACCGGCCGGTCCCTGCTCCACCTCCAGTGCCACTTCGGGCAGGACACGCTTTCCTGGGCGCACCGCGGCGCCGCCCGCGTCGTCGGCCTGGACTTCTCCGAACCGGCCGTGGAAGCCGCCCGCGAACTCGCCGCCGAACTCGGCTACGGACCGGACCGGGCGGCCTTCGTCGCCGCCGACGTCTACGACGCGGCCGAAGCGGTCCCCGACGCGTCGTACGACATCGTCTACACCGGTATCGGCGCGCTGAACTGGCTCCCGGACCTGGAGCGCTGGGCCGACACCGCCGCCTCGCTCGTCGCGCCCGGGGGCTTCCTCTACCTCGCCGAGTTCCATCCGCTGGCCGACATCCTGGACGACGAGACCGGTGCGCGGATCGTCCACGACTACTTCAGCCGTGACGCCTGGGTCGACGAAGTGCCTGGCACCTACGCCGACTTCGATGCTCCGACGGTCAACAACCGCAGTGTCGAATGGCAGCATCCGCTCGGCGACGTCGTCTCCGCACTGGCCGGCGCCGGTCTGCGCATCGACTTCCTGCACGAGCACGACATGACCGTGTTCCAGCGGTTCGCCGCACTTCGGCGGGGTGACGACGGGTACTACCGCTTCCCCGGCGACCGCCCCCGCGTTCCCCTCATGTACTCGCTGCGGGCCGGTCGTCCTCGTTGACTTTCTCGCCCGGGGTGGTGCCGTTCGTCCGTACCGTTGCGGCTAGGGTGTCGGACCGGTTCCGGCCGACAGGCGGCAACCAACGGCGGACAACGACGCCGGACATCGCAGAACGATTCCGGAAGTCCGGAAGTCCGGAAGTCCGGAACAGCAGAACTCCGGAACTCCGGCGCGGAGCAGTGGCGGAACAGCGCGGAACAGCGCGGAACAGCGCAGGACCGCGCAGAACGACGAAGAGCATCGCAGAACAACGGGGGAATGCCGTGCGGAAGCCGATACGTCTCGCGGGTGCCGCGGGTCTCAGCGCACTCATGCTGCTGGCCGTGGGGTGCGGCGGGCCGGGTAAGGACAAGGCGGAGCCGGGGGCGTCGGAGGCCGTGACGCCCGCCAAGCCGCTGCCGATGAAGGCGACGCCCCGCCAGGCCACCTGGACCGACTCCGACGACACGGTGCACCCGCTGCGGATCACTCCGACGCGGCTGGCCCGCGGCTCGGACTCCGACCTCTCGCACATCCGGCTGGACGACGACCTGAAGGGGAAGGTGCCGTACTACCTCACCTTCTCCTACACGAACACCGGCAAGAAGACGGTCAAGAACCTGTCCCCGGAACGGAACTTCTCCGTCAACGGGGCGGACGGCCAGCCCGCCCAGCCGGTCTCGCTGTTCCAGTCCAACCCGTTGGCCACGAGCTCCGGCCTGCCGCCCGAGTGCCGTGAGGGCGGCGCGTCGCAGCTGGCGGCCGGCGCCTCGTCGGCGCTGTGCCAGATCTACATGCTCCCCAAGGGCCAGCCGCCCACCACCGTCTCCTACAAGGACGACGGCGGCGACACCCTCCTGTGGAAGGTGGGCGAGGGCGAGGCCGAGGCCGGTGCGTCCAACGGGATCCTGCCCGCGGGCCAGCCGGCCGACGGCGTCACGGAGGACACCGAGAAGCGGCCCGTCTCGCTGCGGATCACCCCGAAGAGCGTCCGCGCCGGCTCCCTCGCCGACCTGGGGCGCTTCGATCTGGACGCGGACCAGAAGAAGATGACCCCGTACTACGTGACGATGCAGTACCGGAACAGCGGCAAGTACGACCTGCTGCCCAGCATGAGCGACGGGGTGACGCTGCAGACCGCGGCCGGCCGGACCGTGCAGAAGATGACGTTGATCGATATCGGCGGCCCCGGCGTCAGCCAGTGCCCCGAGGCGGTCCCCCACAAGATGGTGAAGCCGAACGGCGTGGTGACCGAGTGCTCCGTCCACCTGGTGCCGAAGGGGGACGCGCCGGCAGCGGTGATCTTCAACGGTGAGGGAGAGGGCTCGCACCAGGTCATCTGGCGGGCGTCGGTGGCCGGCACGTAGCGGTACGCACCGTGGAGACGGCGGGGCGGCCGGCGGTCGGCCCGCCGCCCCTCCCTCCGCAGCGCGGGTTCTGCCCCTCCCCGGGGCGCGTCTCAGCCCGCGCAGTTGCGCCTGGTCGTCCTCGGGGATGTCCCCCTCCCCGGGGCGCGCGTCTCAGCCCAGCCGCAGCGGCAAGGACACCAGCCGCCAACTACCCGGTGTCTGCGCACGTTCCAGGCGTTCCGCCTCGACGGCCAGTGAGACGTCGGGGAAGCGGGCGAACAGCTTCCCGAGGGCGACCTCGCCCTCCTGCTTGGCCAGCGTCGCGCCGAGGCAGTAGTGGGGTCCGTGGCCGAACCCCACGTGGTTCTCCGCGTGACCTGCGGGATGACGGGTCAGATCGAGGCGTTCCGGGTCGGTGTAGTGGCGGGGATCGTAGTTTGCCGACACCAGGATCAGCTGGACGGCATCGCCCTTGTGGATCAGAGTGCCGCCGATCTCGACGTCCTCGGTGGCGTACCGCAGCTGCGTCATGTGCACCGGTCCGCACCACCGCATCAGCTCATGGACGGCCCGCGGGAACAGGGCCGGGTCGTCCTTGAGGAGGCGCAGTTGGTCGGGGTGGGTGAGCAGCGCCGCCGTGCCGTTGCCTATCAGGTGGGCGGTGGTCTCGTGACCGGCCAGGACGAGGGTGAGGACCAACGTCACCATCTCGACGTCACTCAGCCGGCTGCCGTCGTCGTCATGGGTGCGGATCAGCTCGCTGAGCAGGTCGTCGGTGAGCGCGCCGCGCCGTTCCCGGATCAGCGCGTGGACGCGGTCGATCATCGCGGGGAACGAGACGCCGAGCCGGTCCGGCTGGAGCGAGACGAGGTCGGCACCCCATTGGCGCCATTGCGGACGGTCGGCTTCCGGTATGCCGACCAGTTCACAGATGACTGTGATGGGCAGCGGGTACGCGAAGTGCTGGATCAGGTCGACGACGCCGTCCTCGGCGTGCTCGGGGAGCCGGTCCAGCAGGGCGTCGGCTATCTCCTCGACGCGCGGCCGCAGATTGGTGATCTTGCGTGCGGTGAACGCGCGGGTGACGAGCCGGCGGAGCCGGGTGTGGTCCGGGGCGTCGTTGTTGAGGATCGATCCGAGCAGATAGACGCGCAGATGCTCGGGGAAGCCGAGCATGTCCAACGCCCGCATCGTGGGCGAGTCCTCGGGCCGGGCGTTCAGAGAGGAGGCGACCGGGTTGTTCACGAACCGGGGGTCGCGCAGGATCTGCCGGACCTCCTCGAAGCGGGTCACGAACCACACGGGCGAGTCGTCCATGAACCGGCCGCGGACGACCGGCCCGTGCTCGCGCAACCCCCCGTATCCGCCGTAGGGGTCGCTGATCAGGGCGGGGTCCATCACATGCGGCTCACCCGGGTGTTTCCCGGCGTGCGCGGTGAGCGGGGAGCGGGGTAAATCCGACATCGTTCGTTCTCCTCCGTGGGGAGTGGGCGAGGCGGCTGAGGTCGGTCACCGGCCGCCGTCTCCGGCCGCCGTCACGCTCGCGGCGGCGGCATGTCTGCCGCTGGCTCTTCAGCGACGTACCTGGCGGTCCATCTCGCGGGCACACAGGTCCGCCAACTGCTCGTAGAGGGCGATGACGTCCGGCACGGCCGCGGTGGCGGCCCGGTGTGCGTGCTCGGGGTCGGCTTCCAGGGCGCTGCGGACCGTTCGGGCCAGGATCTCCGCACGCGTCTCAGGGGTGTCGGGGGCTCGCTCGTACAGCAGCGTCTCGGCGGTGAGAAACCCGGTGGCCATCGCCATCAGCGCGTACTGCTGGTGGCGCACCTCCGTGTCGGTGCGCACCAGGCCGTGCTCGCGCAGCACCTCAAGATGGCGCCGCAGGGTCCGGTCGGCCTCGACGATCACCTCCGCGAGCTCCTTCTTGGCGTGGTCGTTGAGCCGGCCGAGGACGTCGGAGTCGTCGGTGTACAGGGCGCGCAGCACGGGCTCGTCCAGGAAGTCGTGGAACCGCCCACGCATCATCCGGCTCGGCAGGACCTCCAGCGGATCGGCGCGAAGCCGTGCCAACTGGCGCTGCTGGCTGCGGGACTGGACCTTCAGCATGACGGCGAGGAGCAGTGCGTCCTTGGTCTTCCAGTGGAGGTAGACCGTCCCCTTGCCCACATTGGCGCGCCGGGCGATCTCGTCGATCGTCACCCGCGCGTATCCCCAGGCGAGCAGCAGCTCCTCGGCCACCTCCAGGATCCGCTCCGCACGCTCCGCCCGCTCCACGGCTTGTTCCTTCCCCCGCACGCCCTGAGGGAGTCAGGTTCTGCCTCCGGCCTTGACCCCGTGACCGGAATTCGAATCTGGTCACGGCGTCAAGGCTAGGGACGCCGACGCACCAGCCGTAAGGTGCTTTCCGGACAGTCGGTGGGGCCGGGGGCAGGCCCTGCCGGCCGACCGGTGGAGGGTGACGTCGCGGCGGCTCTGCGGGAGCGGCTACCGGAACAGGCCCAGGAGCCCGTCGAGCGACCAGCTCTGCCAGCTCATTGCCGGCAGGCCTACGACCGAGATCAGTGCCATCATCAGGTTCTGGCCCTGTTCCGCCCAGTCGTGGATCATCAAGGCGAGGTAGATCAGATTGAGGACGGCGCCGGCGATCAGGGCGACCGGTGTGAGGAAGCCCGCGATCAGGCCGAGGCCGAGGGCCAGTTCGGCGTAGGCGACCACGTGGGCCATCAGGCGGGGGTGCGGCTTCACGAAGCGGTCGAAGCTCTTGCGGACGGCGGGCCACCGGTGTCGGGCCGCGATGCCGGCCGCCCAGTCGATGCCGCCGCCGGCGAACCAGGTCTTCTTGTCCTTGTGGCGCCAGCTCTCCAGCCACCACAGTCCGAGGCCGATCCGGAGGACCGCGAACCACTCGGCGCCGCTGAGCCAGCTCGTGTGCACGGCCGTGGCGATGTCCATGTCGTCCCTCGATTCGTCCCGCGTGGAGTGGTGGAGCCGTGACGGAGAACTGATGGAGTGTCAGATTGTGGGCGCCTCCCGGGGTGAGGGCAAGGCCCCGTACCGCACGTCCCGCAGGGCGAGTTGGCGGGCGTGCCTTGTCGTCGCCGGGGCGAGGTCCTAGCCTCGGAGCCGAGGGGACTGATGGGTCGTCAGATTCGGGCCCGTAGTGACGCACCGGCGGGCAGTTGGGGGTACAGCGTGATCAGCAACGAGAGCGGCACGGCGGAGCTTCCCAAGGTCATCAGCGTGGACGATCACGTGATCGAGCCGGCGCACCTCTTCGAGACCTGGCTTCCGAAGAAGTACCAGGACAGGGGGCCGAAGCCGTTCACCGCGGGCATCGGCGAGCTGGAGTACGTGGGCGGGAAGTACCGCTTCACCACCGACCCGGACGGTCAGATCACCGACTGGTGGGAGTACGACGGGCAGATCTTCCCGTACAAGCGCATCATCGCGGCCGTGGGCTTCTCCCGGGACGAGATGACGCTGGACGGGATCACCCGGGAGCAGATGCGGCGTGGCTGCTGGGACCCCAAGGCGCGGCTCGCGGACATGGACCTCAACCACGTCGAGGCGTCGCTCTGCTTCCCGACGTTCCCGCGTTTTTGCGGGCAGACCTTCGCCGAGGCCGAGGACAAGGAGGTCGGGCTCGCCTGCGTCCGGGCGTACAACGACTGGATGGTGGAGGAGTGGTGCGGGGACAGCGGCGGCCGGCTGATCCCGCTGTGCCTGATCCCGTTGTGGGACGTCGGCCTCGCGGTCGCGGAGATCCGGCGCAACGCCGCCCGCGGGGTGCGGGCGGTGACCTTCAGCGAGATCCCCACCTAC
This sequence comes from Streptomyces sp. NPDC021749, assembly GCF_040640655.1. Lineage (NCBI taxonomy): Bacteria > Bacillati > Actinomycetota > Actinomycetes > Kitasatosporales > Streptomycetaceae > Streptomyces > Streptomyces sp. NPDC021749. The sequence continues at coordinate 30,033 of NZ_JBFACE010000040.1, forward strand.
CTCGGACTGCCGTCGATCCACTCCGGGTACTGGGACCCGTTCTTCGCGGCGTGCGAGGAGACCGGGACGGTGGTGAACATGCACATCGGGTCGTCGTCGCAGATGCCGGCGGCCTCACCGGACGCGCCGCCCGCGGTCCAGGCCGCGCTGTCGTTCAACAACGCGATGGCGTCGATGACGGACTTCCTCTTCAGCGGCGTGCTGGTGAAGTTCCCGCGGCTGAAACTCGCCTACAGCGAGGGCCAGATGGGATGGATCCCGTACGCGCTGGAGCGCGCCGACGACGTCTGGGAGGAGCACCGGGCCTGGGGCGGGGTGAAGGACCTGATCCCCGAGCCGCCCTCGTTGTACTACTACCGGCAGATCTTCTGCTGCTTCTTCCGGGACAGGCACGGGGTGGAGGCGATCGAGACCGTGGGCGTCGACAATGCGACGTTCGAGACGGACTACCCCCATGTCGACTCGACCTGGCCGCACACGAAGCAGGTGGCGGCCGAGCACGTGGCGGGGTTGCCGGACGAGGTGACGTACAAGCTGTTGCGCGGGAACGCGATCCGGATGCTGGAGCTTCCCTTCGACCAGGGGCAGCAGGGCGGGGGTTCCGGAACGGCGCGATGAGGGGGCGGGAAGGGTGCGGCCCCGAGTCCGGCACCGCGTCGCGCGGGCCCGGGCTCGGGGCCGTGCGGTGCCGGACGGCCGGGAAGGGACGAGGGCTTACCTCTGACGGGACGAGGCTGACGTCCAGCCGGCGGCCCTGGCCGCGGTGACGGCCTCGGCCTCGGCCGCGTCCGCCTCGGCGTTGAGCGGCTCACTGGCCCCCAAGCCGTCCCGCCCGGCGGCCCTTCCCGCTGCCAGGGACGCCTTGAGGGCGGCGTCGTACGCGGCGTCGCAGAGCTGGTTGACGCCGTGGGAGCGGGCTATCTGGGCGGCGAGGACGGCGGCCGCGGCCGCGTTGCGTGCCTGACGGGCGTCCGCCGCGGGGTCCGGTGCGCCCGCGGCCAGGGCGGCGACCGCGTCGGCGGACAGGCGGACGGCGTTGGCGGCCTTCGCGGAGGCCGCCGTCGGCACGGCTACCACGGAGCTCGGGTCGGCCGCGAAGCCGGCGAAGCGGCAGGCGGCGGCCGTACGGGCGGAGGCACTCCGGGCACGTGCGGAATGCCTCGCCCTGATGAGGGCGTCCTGCGAGGTGTTCCGTGGTCGTTGCTCGACTCCACTGGGCTCGGTCATTGCGGTCTCCTTGCCGGTCAGAGCGAGGGCGCTGGGTGTGGTCGGCGACCGTTGCCGGCCTCGGCCACGGCGACCGACGCGGCGTCCGGCGGGACCGACCAACGGGTGCCGGGCAGGGTGGCACGCCGGGCCCCAACAGACCAGAGCCGCGACGGCGGAACCCTCGCGCGCAGTTCCCGGCCGCTGAACGTCAGCCGCCCCCGCACCTTTCAGCGCTCACCTTCCCGACCTCACCCTTCGGCCTCGCCCTCAGCCCTCGCCCTCAGCCCTCGCCCCTCGGGTAGCGCCAGTCGAAGTGCGCCAGCTCGCGTGCCCGGGCCTCCGCGACCGCCATCCGCGCATCGCGCTCCGCGGTGTCCGTGTGGGAGGGCTGGCTGGTCGCCTGGCCCGGCCACTTGCGGTAGAGGAGGCCGACCTCCGAGGAGAACCAGCCGCGGCTGGTGGCGTTCAGGGCGAGGAGCAGACCGGTGTCCTCCGAGGCGGGGAGGGCCATCCAGCCGCCGAGGGCGAGGAGCAGGTCGCGGCGCACGAAGAGGCTCGCCGGGTGGACCGGGGCGCGGAAGTCGTTCGCCTTCCAGAAGTCGAGGACGGTGCCGCGTTCGATCGGGCCCGCCTCGGGATCGCCCGGGAAACCTGCCGTCGAGCCGTCGGGCAGCAGGTCGAGGACGCGGGACGTCGCCCAGCCGATGCTGCGGTCGCCCTCCAGGGCGGCCAGGTCGCGGGCGAGTGCGCCGGGCGACAGCTGGTCGTCGGCGTCCAGAACCTTGACGTACTCGCCCTCGGCGTGTGCCAGGGCGAGGGTGCGTGCGACACCGGGGCCGCCGGCCCGCCCCTGGCGGAAGGTCACCCGGGCGTCGTCGGGGACGTAACGGGCGACCTCGTCGGTGCGGCCGTCCTCCTGGACGACCCAGTGCCACTCCCACCCCCGGGGGAGGTCCTGCTCGCGGAGGGAGGCGTAGGCCTCCGGGAGGAAAGGCGCCGAGGGGGCGTGGACGGCCGTGACGATGATGATGCGCCGGCGCACGGCACTCACCACCTTTCCAGGGGAGTGGTGAACAGCATTTCCGTGCGGTCGCCGGGCAGGACGACGTGCGAGACGTCGACGATCCGGCCCTGGACGTCGATCGACGTCTTGCGGAGTACCAGCACCGAGGTCCCGGGCGGCAGCTCCAGCTCCTCCGCTTCCTCGGGCGTCGGCGGGCGGGCGGTGACCCGTTCCTCGATGCGGTCGACCTCGATGCCGACGGTGGCGAGCTGGGCCTGCGAGCCGCCCGGCCACGGTTCGTTGGCCGCGTCGAGCAGGTCCGGGTTCGCCGCGATCAGGTCGCGGACGAGGTAGGACGTCACCAGGCTGAAGGGGGCGCTCTCCGCCGCGCAACGCGTCCGGTAGGAGCGTTCGAGCAGGGGGGTGCCCTCGGGGCGGCCGAACGCCGCCGCGAGGTCCCCGTCCGCAGGCGTCTCGCGGTAGGTGGCGTGGAAGATCAGGTCGTCGACGTGCAGACCGGTTTCGTGCTCGGTGGCGCCGGTCCGGGCCCGCTCCTCCAGGGGCCGGCGGGCGCGGTTCTTCTCCCACTGGTGGCGAAGGTTGGTGCGTACGGTCGTGGTGCGGGGGCGCCGGACGAAGTTGCCGCGGCCGTGCTGCTTCTCGATCAGGCCCTCGTCGCGCAGGACCCGGAGCGCGTCCCGGACGGTCGGCACGCTGCGTCCGAACTCCTCGGCGAGCCTCGCCTCGGCGGGGAGGCGGTCCCCGGGCTTCAGCCGACCTGCGCGGATGGACTGCCGAAGCTGGTCGGCGATCCGCTCGTACGCCACTGCCACCGATCTCACCGTCCCGTCGCTGGGGCCCCGGTGTCCGGGCCGGCGGGCTGACGGGGCCGCCGGCCGGCCGGCCGGACGGACGACACCAGGCTACGACTCATAAAGAGGTGTTGACGACTTGGGGGGCGAACCGGGAATCGCAGGCATGAAAGCGCCCGATCGCTGGCGACGGGGGATGCACCAGCGATCGGGCTGCCGCCAAGAGTAGCAAGGCCGTCAGCACGGTGGGGGGCAACTGCTGAACGGCGGCGCGGAGTTGTGATCGGAGTCACGTCATCAGAGGTCGTCCTCAGTCAGGTGCCGCACGGCGGCTCGTAGGAGAGGTGGGGGAGGTACTCGCGCCATTTCGCCGGTGTCAGGACGCCCCGCGTGGTGGCGCAGATACGGCGGATCGCCGGGTCGGGGTCCAGGCTCCACAGCCGGACGGTGCCGGCGCCGCTCGACACCCCGAGCAGATGGCTCGTGGGGCTGAACGCCAGGAAATTCCCGGTCTTGGCGTTGGGGCTGGTGGCCTGGCCGATGGGGGTGGCCCGGGACGGGACCGCGACGTTCCAGAACCGGACCGAGTTGTCGTCGCCGCCGCTCGCCAGGGTCCGGCCGCTCGGGTTGAACGTCAGCGACACGACCGCCTCGGTGTGGCCGGTGAGCGGTGGGCCCAGCGGCGTCGCCCTGCGGGGCTCGGTGACGTTCCACAGCCGGACCGTGTCGTCGTCGCTGCCGCTGGCCAGCGTACGGCCGTCCGGGCTGAAGGCGAGCGTGTTGACGGGACCGAGGTGCCCTCGGAGCGGGGCGCCGGACAGGGCGGTGTGCCGCGGATCGGACACGTCCCACAGCCGGATGGTGCCGTCCGCGCTGCCGCTGGCGAGCGTCCGGCCGTCCGGGCTGAAGACCAGCGCGTTGATGAAGCCCTTGTGGCCGGTGAGCGGAGTGCCGAGCGGAACCACGTGGGACGGGTCGCTGACGTTCCACAGCTGGACGGTGCGGTCGTCGTAGGCGGTCGCGAGGGTGCGGCCGTCGGGGCTGTAGGCCAGTGAGCCGGCGCCCGCGAAGCGGGTGTGCAGGGTGCGGGGCCGCCCGGCCAGGGCAGGGCGGGCCGGGTCGGTGACGTTCCACAGGTACAGCATCCGGTGCCCGGTCCGTACGGCGAGGGTGCGGCCGTCGGGGGAGAACACCATCGAGCGCTGGTAGCCGTCCGCGGGCATGAACGGTCTGCCCAGCGGCACCGGCCGGCCGGGGTCCGCCACCTTCCACAGCCGTACCCGTCCGTCGCGCGCGGCCGTGGCGAGCACCCGCCCGTCCCGGCGGAACGTCCCGCTGCGGCCGATCATGTCCGATGCCGGTATCGACCACAGGCGGGCCTTGCTGTCGCCGCTGCCGGTGGCGAGGGTCCGGCCGTCGGGGCTGAAGCCGAGGGCGTACATCTCGCCGCTGCCGCCCGCGAGGGGCTCGCCGACCTGCGACGGGTACGCCGGATCGCTGACGTTCCACAGGCTCGCGGTGCTGTCCGCACTGGCCGCGGCGAGCATCCCGCCGCCGGGGCTGAAGGCCACGGACCAGATGGGACCGGTGTGGCCGGTGAGCGGCGAACCGATCGGTCCCGCGTGCGCAGCGTCGGACACGTCCCACAGCCGGATGGTGTCGTCCGCGCTGCCGCTGGCGAGCGTCCGGCCGTCCGGGCTGAAGGCCACGGAGTGCACGATGTCCGTGTGCCCGCTGAGCACCCGGTCGACGGTTTTCGGGTGCCGCGGATCGGACACGCCCCACAGCCGGATGGTGTCGTCGTCGCTGCCCGCCGCCAGCATCCGCCCGTCGGGGCTGAACGCGACGGAGCGTACGGCGGCGGTGTGGCCGGTCAGCGTGGCGAGCGCCTTCGGCCGGGACCGGTCGGTCACGTCCCACAGGCGGACGGTGCGGTCATCGCCCACGGAGGCCAGGGTGTGCCCGTCCGGGCTGAAGGCGACCAGGTAGATCGTGCCCTGATGGCCGGCCAGCGGCTTGCCGAGCAGGGAAGGGCGACGGGGGTCGGCCACGTCCCACAGCCGGATCGTGCCGTCGTCGCCGGCGCTGGCGAGGGTGTGCCCGTCCGGGCCGAAGACCGCGCTGCTCACCCAACTCGTGTGGCCGGTCAGGGGCTTTCCGAGCGGCTCGGGGCGGCCCCGGTCGTGCACGTCCCACAGGCGGACGGTGCGGTCGTAGGCGGCGGTGGCCAGGGTGTGGCCGTCCGGGCTGAACGAGGTGAGGTAGACGGCGCCGGTGTGGCCCCGGAGCGGCGTGGCCAGCGGGGCGTTCACGATCGAGATCAGCCGGTTGCTGGCGCCCTCGTCGTGCGGCCGCAGACGGTGCGCCACGAGGTCCAGTTGGGCCGACAGGGACGGGTCCGTGTACTGGGCGCGATCGGCTTCGGTGAGCACCTGCTGGAACACCGAGTCGTCCCGCTGCTGCCACGCGACCACCGCCGCACCGACGGCCAGCATCGCCATGACGACCACAGACGCCACCGCACCGCGGCTGAGCCACACCGTGCGCCTGCGCAGCCGCACCGAGGCGGCCAGGAACTCCACCGCGCTGCGGGTCAGAAAGGTGTCACCGGCGGATTCCGCCCAGGTACGGGCCTGTTCCAGACGCGAACCCCGGTAGAGGAGGGAGGTGTCACGGTTCGAGCCCTCCCAGGCCCGGCCGTCCTCCTCCAGGCGCTGGCGCAGCAGATTGCCGTTCCGGTCCTCGTCGATCCAGTCGCGCAACCGCGGCCAGGCGTGCAGCAGTGCCTCATGGGTGATCTCCACGGCCTCCGCGTCGAGCGTCACCAACCGGGCGTGCACCAGCGCTTCGAGCGATTCCTCCGTTTTATGCGGGTCGGTGGACTCGTCCGCCAGTTGGCGCCGCGTCCCCCGCCTACGGGTGGCCTGGGTGTCCTCGCCCAGCCGGACCAGCCTGAGGAGGAGGAGCCGCGCGGCCGTGCGTGCCGTCGGGTCGAGGCCGGACCAGGCCCGCTCGGCGGTCGCCGCCACCGCCCCCTGGATGCCGCCCGCCGCGCGGTAGCCGGCCAGCGTCAGCCGACCCGCCTTCCGCCGCTGCCAGGTGGCGAGCAGGGCATGCGAGAGCAGCGGCAGCACGCCCGCGTCGTGCGCCCCGCCGGGGCGGTCGGCGCTCACCTCACGGACGATCAGTTCCGCCAGCCCCGGCTCCAGCTCCAGCCCCACGGCCTTGGCCGGACCGGTCACCGCCTCCCGCAACTCCGCGCTGGTCAGCGGCCCGAGCACCATGTGCCGGTGCTGCAGCGCATCGGCCAGTTCCGGATATCCCAGACATTTCTCGTAGAAGTCGGCGCGTATGCCGATGATGACCAGCACCGGGGCCGGGTCACCCGACCCGTCCGGGGTGCACGCGGCGTGCAGGAGCTGGATGAACGTCCGCCTGGCCGCCTCGTCGGAGCAGAGGGTGAACGCCTCCTCGAACTGGTCCACGATCACGACCGGACGCGCATCCGCCGCCCCCTGACGTGCCCCCCAGACCCCGAAGGCCTCCCGCACGGCGCGGGCGAAGGGCGGGGTGCCGGGTTCTGCCGGAGCAGAGGGGGCCGCTGGGGCGCGGGGCGGCGCCGGCGTGCGAGGGGGCGTCGGTGTACCGGGCCGGCCCGGCGTGCCGGGCTCCGTCGCCGCGGTCCGCTGCGCGGCGGGGACGACGTCGGCGAGCCCGGGAATCCGGCGGGTCAGCTCCCCGACCGGATCACCCCCCGGCACGAGCTGCACCACCTCCCGCGCCCCACCGTTCCCCCCGCCCTGCGCACCGCTCCGCAGCGCGGGCACCAGTCCGGCGTTCAGCAACGACGACTTTCCGGCCCCCGAGGCGCCCACGAGCATGACCAGGCCACCCGTCCGCTCCGCCGCGCGGAGCTGGGCGGCGAGGGCCTCCGTGCTCCGCTCCCGGCCGAAGAACCACCGGGCGTCCTGCGAACGGTACGAAGCCAGCCCGCGGTACGGGCAGACACCGGGGACGGGCGCGGCGTCATCCGCGGGCCGTTCCTCCTCCTGCGCGGACGCCGCGGCGCGGTCGCCGACCGCCTGCTCCCACAGACGCTGCCACTGCACCAGGTCGTACAGCCCCGTCGACACCGGTACCGGCCGCAACCGCCGGGCCTGGGGGATCAGGACGTGCAGCACCGCGGCGAGGGCGGCGAACTGCGCGGGCACGTTCTTGGCCCGCCGCCAGTCGCTGATCCGCTGCACGGACACCCGCACCGGCCGCCCTCGCTCGTCGACCCGCTGCAGTCGGACGACCGCCTCGGCCACCTTCTTGAGAGGAGGGTTGCCGGCCTCCTTGTACAGCAGCGCGAGACGCTCGGCGAAAGCTGAGCGTGCCCCTGAGTCGGAACTCAAGGCCTCCACTCCTTACTTCCCCCGCAGCTGGACATCCGGACCGGAAAACTCACCTTAGCTGGCTGACCTGTGCTTCAGCCCCCGCCCCGACTCCGGAACCTCCCCGCCGGGACCCACGACTGGCAGTATCACCGACCAGCGGCGCAGCAACCGGGCCGGCCCGGCCGGACCTCCCGCCCAGCACTCGGAGTGCCGGGCGAACCACCAGGTACTCGAACGGCTCCGACTCCTCGGACAGACGACTCCCGACACCTGTTCCCGGCCACCCCGGCCGTCACCACCAGCCGGTGACGACGGCCGGCGGTGACGACCGGGACGCATCGGAACGAGGACCTGGAGCCTGCCGGCCCCGGACTGCCGCCGCGTCGACCACGGTCCGGCCCTTCCCGGATCCGCGCCGGTACGGGGGGCGCGGATCCCCGCCGCCCGCGCTGTTCGGCACCGGTCCCCACGAGGGGAGGGACCGGCGCCGAATGGCGCGGCGTTGCTTGGGGGGGGCTGTGACGATGCTGCCCCGCAGGTGGGGTGTGTGGTGCACCTCACTGCTGTTTGTTGCGCCGGCAGGCAAGCGGCAAGCGTGCGGGCCCGGTTCGGGTTGGTTCGTCAGGCCCCAAGGATCTCGTCTGAGCCCGACGCGCTGAAAGCTCCAAAGGACGCTGGTGTGGCCTGCGCGCTGGTTCATGGAACGCGGCTCGAAGCAGGACCGACGTCTTGCCTTCCGGGGCTCTGTGGCATTGACGAGACCGGCGCGGCACTCGCTGTTGCCAGCCCAGGGGGTGAGAAGGTGAGAGTTTCGAAGGTGTTCGAGCTTCGCCAGCCGGTGCTCGCCCACGGGGGCGTGCGGGGCGGGCCGGGAGGGGAGATACACGGTGCGAGTGCTCTTGGCCGAAGATATGCAGCTTCTGCGTGGCTCCTTGGTCAGTCTGCTGCGGCAGGAAGCGGACGTCGAGGTCGTAGCAGAGGTGGAGCGTGGTGACGAGATCGTGCCGACCGCGCTGCGCACCGATCCTGATCTCGCTCTCATCGATATCGGGCTACCAGGCATGGACGGACTGACCGCAGCGGCCCAGTTGCACGACCGTCTCCCGTCATGCCGATGCCTCATCGTCACGAGCCTGGGGAGGCCCGGGAACGTCCGGCGTGCTTTGGAGGCACACGCCACGGGATTCGTGTTGAAGGACACCCCGCCGGACCAACTCGTCCTGGCCATGAGGAAGGTCGCGAAGGGCGAGCGGGTCATCGACTCGGAGCTTGCGGCAGCCGCGCTGGAGAGTGCTCCGAACCCCCTCACCCCGCGAGAGGCCGAGGTGCTACGAGAGGCGGCCGAAGGCGCGCGGCCACAAGAGATTGCCCAACGGCTGCACCTGGAGCTCAGTACCGTACGGAATCATCTGTCGCGGGTTGTCACCAAGTCAGGCGCCAGAAATCGCGTCGACGCCATCCGGATTGCGCTGCACGAAGGATGGATCTGACGTCTTCCAGGGCAGCAGCCGGCGCTGGGGCAGCGACGTGACGTCGGGTGGGCTCATTCGGGTCGTCAGGCAGTCAGCCGGCAGGCGGGCCTCCAGCCGGAACTCTTCGCCACGGCCATTTGCCGGGCGTGAGACGAGCAGGGTTCCTCCCAGGAGGGCGACGCGCTCGCACAGGTTCCGCAATCCGCTTGCGTCGGATGGCTCGCCAGGCCGGGCGGGGTGCGGACGATCGTTGACGACGATGAGCCGGGTGGTGCCCTTGTGCTGGGTGATGCGTACGGCGCAGTGGCGTGCCGTGCTGTGGCGGACGACATTGGTCACGGCCTCTCTGAGTACCGCCGCCAGAGTGCTGCCGGAACGGTGGGACAGTTCGACGCCGTGGTGCGAGAAGTGGGGCGTGATGCCGGCCGAGCGGAGTGTTGAGCGGGCAGCAACCAGCTCCGACTCCAGGGAGAGGTGGCGGTAACCGCGGGCCACCTCACGGACTTCGGCGTGCGTCTGCCGGATGACGTCGATGAGCTCGGCGATCTCGATGCGGGCGGCATGGGTGTTCTGAGCGAGCAACCGGTGGGTCAGCTCGGCCTTGACCGAGGCGCTGGAGAGCGTATGGCCGACCAGGTCGTGGAGGTCGCGTGCGAACCGTAACCGCTCCTGGGTGACGGCCAGCTGGGCCAGATCCATGCGCAACGTGTGCACCTCGCGGATCTGAATGGCCAGTCGCACCACGGCGAACTGTGTCAATCCAATCAACCCGGTGACCACGGGTCCGTCCAGGGCGCGCTGTGCCTCGTGGACGATTCCGTACACCAGCAGCGGATTGACGACGGTCACACAGCCGGCCAGGAACCAGGCCGTCCGGCCGCGCACGCTGAAAAGCAGGGAGCCGACGAGAAATCCCGGCACGCCGTTCCACAACTCCCCGACAAGGAAATGGGGGAGATGGGTCAACAGGCCCTGCACCGCGAGGACAATGGGGCCCCAGCGGAGCGGGTGGCCGTTGAGGACGCGCGCGCTGACCTGTATGTGTATACCGGTGATCGCCGCCGCCGCGATCCCGCTGACGATGGTAGTGCTGGTACTGACAGGCGCTCTGGCGATGTGTAAGAGAACCACGCCAAGGAAGCCGACCGAAAGAACTGTGACGATAGCCAGTGCCAATGACTGTGCTCGTGGTGGTGTACCGGACTCGGTGCCGAACCTTGCTGTTGCGTCCCCCATGAAAGCCTCCGAAGTGAGCGCGTTTCCGCTGTGCAGTGCCACGGTCGGCTCCGGGAAGGCGCGCCGACTGGCTCCTGGGGTTCGCGCGCTGGCGCTCCTTCGACAAGGCGACCAACGTCGTTGCGAAGGCGTCAGCGCCCTCGCGAAGACCGGCGGCAATCATAAGGAACCATGCTGTGGACCACGGCCCTTTATTTTTGGCCAACCCGACCAGGCGAGAATCCGGACGTGCATGGTCGGCCCGAAGGTCCTAGTTGGATTTCTGCATTCCGGTTTCGAGGTGCCAGCTGCCTCCCCGTACCGGTCGCGGGGGCAGGGGCGCCGTTCCCCCAGGCCGGCTGTGAAGTATTACCAGGGGATTTCAGGAGTTTCTCTCTCGCCACGAGGCTGATCCCCCGGCAAGATTCATGCTCCGCCGACCACGAACGAGGTGTGCCGACCCGGCTCTCCGGCCCCGTCATGCTCGGCAAACGTGCAGATCGCAGAGGGGAATTCGATGGACAAGCGCTATGAGAATTACTGCATGGCCGACCCAGTCTTCTTCGAAGCCCCCGGCCGGTCCGGCAGTGGTGCGAGTGGGACGGACTTCGAGATCTCCGGCCGCCCTGTACCCGAAGGATGGCGGCAGCATCGAGGGGACATGTGGCTCGAACTGCACCCTGTCGGCGAGCACATGGTGGAACAGGGGTGGAAGGTCCACGCCTCGGGCACGGCGGACAACGCCGAGCGCATCATCGAGGTGGTGTGGGACTACTGCGTCCCCCGCCGCTACGGATTCAAGTTTCTGTCCAGCCGGCATGCCTTCCTGGGCCAGAACGGCAAATATGCACCGCGCGGAGCGAGCGGAAAACTCGTCACGATCTACCCTCGTGACGAGCAGGAGTTGACCGACGTATTGACTGGTCTCGCGGCGCTTCTGCAGGGCGAGTGCGGCCCGTACATCCTCAGCGATGCGCGGTACGAGGACGGACCGCTCTATGTGCGGTACGGAGGGTTCCGCAAGCGGGAGATCATATTGGAGAGCGGTGATGTCGTCCCGGCAATCAAGCGGCCGGACGGTGAACTCGTGCCGGACATCCGCAGGCCGGTCTTCGAGGTGCCGGAGTGGGTGACTCCGCCAGAAATCCTAAGGAAGAGTATCGAAGCGCGTACGGTGCCCTCGGAGGAAACCTTTCCGTATCAGATCCTCAAACCGCTCCACTTCTCCAACGGCGGTGGAATCTATGTTGCCAAGCGCGTCTCCGATGGACTTCAGGTCGTTCTCAAGGAAGCCCGTCCGCATGCTGCGCTCGATATGGAGGCAGTCGACGCGGTAACACGGCTCTTGCGTGAGCGGGACACCCTGGCCAAGCTCGACGGAGTGCGGGGTGTGCCGCGGCTCCATGAGCACTTCACTGCCTGGGATCACCACTTTCTGGCCATCGAGTACTTCGACGGCGAGCGGCTGAGTTCCAAGGAGGCCCAGACCTACCCGTTGCTCGGTGCTGACGTCGATGAGGAGCGGAAGGCCGCCTACACACAGTGGTCCATGGATATCTGCCGTCAGGTGGAGGCCCTGCTCGGTGAGATCCACGACCGGGGCGTCGTATACGGCGACCTGCACCCGCACAACATTCTGGTGCTTGAGGACGGCCGGGCGGTGCTCGTCGACTTCGAGACCTCCTCCTTTGACACGGGGGGATTTCAACAGGCGATGGCGGCTCCCGGATTCGCGGCGCCTCGCGAATACCGAGGGACACAAGTCGACCTCTACGCGCTCGCGATTCTGCGGCTTTGGCTCTTCATGCCGCTGGTTCCGGTTCTCACGTTGGACCGGGAGAAAATACACGACCTGATCGATGCGATGCGGGAGAACTTCCCCGTACCGACTGAGTATGTCGAGGCCATCCGCCATGGCCTGGGAAGGTCGATGCCCAGGACCAAGGCGGTGCAAGCGGGCATCGGCCGCCCGAGGGTGCGGATTCAGGACGAGTCCACAGATTGGCCGCGGTTGCTGGACTCCATGGCGGAGGCGATCAGGGCCAGTGCGACGCCGGAGCGGGAGGACAGACTCTTCCCTGGCGATATCCGGCAGTTTTCTCACGTGGGTGAGACCTTCGCCTTCGGCGCGGCAGGTGTGCTGTATGCGCTGTGCGAAAGCGGCTACGAGATCCCTGAAGGGGCGGACGAGTGGCTGTTGGCCGCTGTGGAACGCAGCAGCACCAACCAACCGGGTTTCTTCGACGGCCTGCACGGAGTGGCTCACGCGCTCCACAGAATCGGCCGTGAGGAGCACGCTCTGCGCCTGATCGAGCAGGTGGACCCCGCACTCGATCAGCTGACGAACCCGAATCTGTTCGGTGGGCTGTCCGGTATCGGGCTCAACCTCCTGCATTTCGCCGAGGTCACGGATGACAGCACGATGCGTGGACGCACCGCAGGATTGGCGGAGAGGGTAGCCGAATCGATCGTCAGCGGAAGCTTCCCGCGCACCGCCGGCGTACGCGCGGGATCAGAGCTCGGCCTGGTCCGCAAATCAATGGGGCCGGCCGGCCTCATGCACGGCTGGTCCGGGCCCGCGCTCCTCATGCTGCGGATGTACGAGCACTCCGGTGACAAGGCGTGGCTGGACGTGGCATTCAAGGCCTCCCACCTGGACCTGGACCGCTGCCGGGTGTCGAGTTTCAACACTTTGAACGTCGATGAGGGATGGCGACTCAATCCGTATATCGAGGCCGGGGCCGCAGGAGTCGCCCTCGTTGGCTCGGAGCTGCTCCGTCATAAGAAGGACGGCCGGCTGTCGGAAGCGGTCGAAGCGGCACACAACACCTGCGCCGGTGGCTTCTTCGTGCAGCCCTCCCTCTGGAACGGCCGGGTGGGCCAGATGGTGGCCCTGCAGCACATCACAGGCCGCAACCACCCCGAGACGGCCCTGGTCACCCGACGCCATCTCGAACGATTGTCCTGGCATCAGCTCGGTCTCCACGGAGAGGTCGTTTTCCCCGGCTTCCAGCTGATGCGGGTTTCGATGGACTACGCGACTGGAAACGCGGGCATTCTGCTCGGCCTCAAGAGTGCGCTGAGCGGCACCGCGAGTTTCCTCCCATTCCTCCATCAGGACCGTCACACGTCCTGATGGCGGGTTAACACCCACCACGGGGCCGTCTCGACCCCACATCTTTCAAGGAGCGTCACTATGGCGAACATTCTCGACCTGCAGTCCCTGGAGCTTCCCGATGAGGACGTTGTCGCCCTGGGTTCCGGCCAGAGCTCGCACTGCAACGACACCAGCGGCATCAGCATCTTCTGCTGAGTGACTGACTGATCCGGATGAGTGCGGGGCGGCGTGAGCCGCCCCGCACGTCGTTTCCGACCGCGGCGGTCAGCCGGGCAAGCCGCGGCACCCGAAAGGAAAGTCGATGGACGACAGGCAGCGAGGCCCACATGACCGGGCACCGGGCACATGGCTTCGGATCGCCGAATGCGCTGCTCCCTTTCGCGGCCGCCTCATAGGCTTCTCTCTCCTTGTACTGCTGGAAGCGGTGCTGATAGTCGTGCCGGCACTGCTCACCCGGCATATCGTGGACGAAGGTGTGCTCCGGCACGACACGGGTCGCGTCCTTCAACTGGTCGCGTTCCTCGTGGTGTTGGCGACGGTCACCGCCGGGGTGACCTTTCTCGAACGACGACTTGCCGTTGGCATCGGCGAGGGCATGACTCTGAATTTGAGGCGGCGTGCCTTCGCCCATGTCCAACGTATGCCGGTCTCCTTCTTTACCCGGGTGCCGACCGGAAGCCTCGTTACTCGTCTCGATTCCGATGTCCTGGGCGCCCAGAAGGCCTTCACCACCACCGCAGCCACCCTTCTGTCGAACCTCGTCGCTCTCGTTGCGGTGGCCGTCACCATGGTCTTCCTGTCCTGGCAGATCACCGTTCTTGCTGCCGTCATGGTGCCCGCGTGCCTGCTGCCGGCCCGCATGCTCAACAGGCGACTGCGCACACTGAACCGGAGACAGCTGACCGACAACGCCTCGCTCGCGAGCTTCATGACTGAGCGGTTCAGTGGCCAGGGGGCGGTTCTCGCCAAGCTCTACGGTCGGCCTGAGGCCGAGGCCCAGCACTTCGAGCGCCGAGGCAAAAGGCTGCGCGATACCGGTATACGGCTGACCGCTACCAATGCCCTGCTTGCACTCACCGTTTCCTGGCTGGCGACCATGGGAACAGCTGCGGTGTATCTGGCCGGCGGGCTCCTGGCGGTCGACGGTGGCATCACCGTGGGCACCCTCATGGCCATGGTCACCCTGATGGCCCGTCTGTATGGCCCCATCACCTCTCTGTCCGAGGCTCGCGCCGAGGTCACCGCTGCGGTGGTCAGCTTCGAGCGGATCTTTGAGGTTTTGGATCTTGTCCCCGACATCCTGGACAGACCCGAGGCCGAGGCGCTGCCCCCGGACGCAGCGTCCATCACGTTCGAGGATGTCCGATTCCGTCACCACACCTCGGCCGGCTCCCGCCTCGTGTCGCTCGACGAGAGGACCGTCCGTGATGGAGAAGAGCGGGACATCCTCCGGGGCATCGATCTGCACGTAGAGGCTGGCCGGACCGTGGCCGTGGTCGGTCCGTCGGGCGCCGGCAAGTCGACTCTGGTCAACCTGGTGTGCCGGCTGTACGACCCGGTTGGTGGCACCGTTCGGATCGGTCAACATGATCTGCGCACCGTCACCCAGGAGTCGGTGCGGGAAGCGATCGGAGTGGTGGCCCAGGACAGTCACTTCTTCCACGACACCCTGCGGGCCAACCTCACCTACGCGCTCCCCGACGCCACCGAGGAGGCATGCAAACGTGCCTGCCGGGATGCCATGGTCTGGGACACCGTGCAGCGATTGCCGGAGGGCTTGGACACCGTGATCGGAGAGGGTGGGCATCACCTCTCGGGGGGTGAACGGCAACGGCTCGCCATTGCACGCCTCTTGCTGAAGGATCCGAGGATCGTGGTGCTTGATGAGGCGACCGCCCATCTCGACTCGGAGTCGGAACGCAAGGTCCAGCAGGCGCTGGCACGCGCCCTGCACGGTCGCACGGCGCTGATCGTGGCCCACCGTCTTTCCACCGTGCGGGGGGCCGACCGGATCGTGGTGCTACGGGACGGCGGTGTGGTCGAGAGCGGCACCCACGAGGAATTGTTCGCGGCTGACGGGCTTTACGCCTCGCTGTACCGGGCACAGTTCGGCGGCGGCGTGCCCGGGCCCGGACGGGCGGTCGGCATCACCGCTTGAGATAAGCCAGAACGGCCAGCACCCGTCGGTGATCCGTACCGCTCGCGTGCAAGCCCAGTTTGTCGAAGATGTTCCCGATGTGCTTCGCCACTGCTGCCTGGCTGATCGTGAGGTCCTCAGCGATCGCGGCGTTGGCGCGTCCCTCGGCCATCAGCGCGAGCACTTCGGTCTCGCGGGGGGTGAGCGCCTGTATGGAGGACTGTCCGCGGCGCCGCCCCAGCAGCCGACGGACGATCTCCGGGTCGATGACGGTCTCGCCGGCAGCCACTCGCCGTACCGAGTCGAGGAAGTCCAGGACGTCACCGATGCGGTCCTTGAGGAGATACCCGGCGCCGGCATCGCCCGTTTCCAGCAGTTCGGCGGCGTAATCGGCCTCCAGGTATTGCGACAGCATGAGCACGGCGAGGCCCCGGTGCTCCCGCCGCAGCGCCACCGCCGCCCGTATGCCCTCGTCCTTGAACCCTGGCGGCAGACGAATGTCCACCACCGCCAGATCAGGGGCGTGCTCGCGCACCGCGGCCAGGAGTGAGGGGGCGTTGTCCACTGCCGCCACCACGTCGTGGCCGAACTTCCCGAGGATCTGTACGAGACCCTCGCGCAGCAGGGCGGAATCCTCCGCGATCACGAGGCGCATGGAATCTCCACATGCAGGCGGGTCGGTCCGCCGTCCGGACTCGACACATGAACGGAACCTTCGAAGGCGGCCACCCGGTCGGCGAGTCCCAGCAGGCCGCTGCCGGCGTCCGCATCGGCGCCGCCGACGCCGTTGTCGTAGACCTCCAGAACCAGACGGGACCCCCTGCGTCGCAGGGACAGCCGTGCCTCGGTCGCGCAGCTGTGTTTGACGACATTGGTCAGCGCTTCGCAGGCCACGAAGTACGTTGCCGCTTCCACCGCCTCTGGCGGGCGCGTTCCCATGTCTCCCAGATCGACCTCCGCCTCGGTCGGCACGACGCAGTCCTCGGCCAGAGCGGTGAGGGCGGACGGCAGCCCGCGGTCGGTGAGGGCCGCAGGGTAGATGCCATGAACCAGGTCGCGCAGCTCACTGAGGGTCGTGCGGGCCTCCTGGTGTGCCTTGTCGACCAGTTGCCGGGCCGCCGGATCGCCCTCGGCAAGCTCCAGGCGGGCCAAACCCAAGGTCATGATGAGCGCGGTGAGTCGTTGCTGTGCGCCGTCGTGCAGATCGCGCTCGATCCGGCGGCGCTCCGCGTCGAAGGCGCCCAGGATGCGGGCCCGGGAGCGTATCAATTGCCCGATTTTTTTGTCCTGTTCGGACGCGGAGACCGTGCCTCGCCTCGTCAGCAGGCCGGTAGCAAGACGGGCTCGCAGGTCCGCGTACCTGGTGAGCACCAGGAAGACGACAACCAGGACCACGGCCCCGCACGGCACCAGGAGGGCGGCCTGGAGGCCCGTACGGGCCTGGAACACGGCCACCCGCAGCTCACCGCCGTGCGCGAAGCTGCGCAGTAGTGGAGCTGCGAGAAGAGTGGAGGACAGCAGCACGCCCCCCACCACCAGGGCGAAGTCCGCGATGGCCAGGACGCAGTGGACCACCGCGTACCCAAGCTCCCACCACGTCGCAGGCTCACTGAGGCGTCGCCAGGCCCACGTGAGCAGGCCACCGTCCTCTCGTGTGTGCGGTGCGTGGGGGGTGGGGGCCTGCCGACCTGTGAACAGTCGGAGCCGAGCCCGTTCCACCGCGCCGAGAGGGATGCCGGAGAGCGCCGCGGCGGCCAGCAACGGGATACCGATGGCGAACAGGGCGGTCGCCGCACCGAGCGCCACCGTGGGAAGGCAGGCCACCAGCCAGAGAAGCGCCACCGGAAGGCCGCCCGCCAGGTACAGAGCCGACCGGCCCAGCTGCTTCGACTTTCGGCGCAGCGGGACGCATAACGCCGCGGTACGTCCCTGTGCCTGCAGTTTCACTGTCCCCCCCCCGGGCTGCGCCGGCCCCCGGGTCGTGGATCAGGGGTAGATCCAGCACTACCGCCATATTCCACCACGCTCCACTGACGATGCCCTCCGCCAGGGATTGGATGGGGTCATGAAGACGTCACCGCCGCGCTCCATCGACTACCGGCCCGTTACGGGCGAACATATGGCCGTCCGGCTGTGTTCCTTGCGCAAGGTGCACGGCAAGGGGGCGGGTGCGGTGACCGCCTTGGACGGTGTGGACCATGGATTCCCTGCAGGCACGTTCACTGCCGTCATGGGGCCCTCGGGGTCGGGCAAGTCGACGTTGATGCACTGCGCGGCCGGACTGGAGCGCCCCACCGCGGGGACCGTCGTCCTCGGCAACCGTGATCTGAGTGCCATGTCCGAGCGTCAGTTGACGCTGCTGCGCCGAGACCGCGTCGGTTTTGTTTTCCAGGACTTCCACCTCATCCCTGCGCTGAGCGTCGCCGCGAACGTGGAGTTACCGCTGCGTCTGGCCGGCCGTCGACCCGATGCGCACCGCCTGGACGATCTGTTGTCACGGGTGGGCCTGCACGACCGGCGCCGCCACCGGCCCGGTCAGCTCTCGGGCGGCCAGCGGCAGCGCGTCGCTCTCGCCCGCGCACTGATCACCCGGCCCGAGGTGGTCTTCGCCGACGAGCCGACCGGTGCGCTGGACCGGGCCTCCGGACGAGAGGTCCTGGCGTTGCTTCGCGGGGCCGTCGACGACTTGGGGGCCACCGTGGTCATGGTGACCCACGACCCGCAGGCGGCAGCCTGGGCCGACGAGGTGGTGCTGCTCGCCGACGGGCGGCTGGTCGACCGGCTGGCCGGGCCCGACACCACCACCGCCGAGACGATCGCGGCCCGCCTGGCCGCCCTGGGAGTGTGACCGGCCGTGCTGTCTCTCATCCTGGCCTCTGTCCGTACCCGCTTGAGTCAGTACGCGGGCGTCCTCCTCGTCTCCGCCATGAGCGCGGGCCTGCTGACCCTGCTGGCCTCCGTACTGGACAGTGTCCACCGTGCCGACCCGGGGCACCGCGCCGAGCGGTCGGCCCAGTCCCTGCTCGGCCTGGTCGGCGGTACCTCCGGCTTCGCCGCCTTGTTGCTGGTGGCCAACACCCTGGCGCTGGTGGCCCAACAGCGACGCACGGAGATGGGGGCACTGCGGGTTGTCGGAGCGACCACGGCGCAGGTCCGGGCGCAGATCGTGGGCGAGGCCGCGGTGGTCGCCGCGCTGGGCGGCGTGGTGGGCGCCCTCGGCGGAACCGTCGCCCTCGATCCCGCCCTGGCCTGGCTCATCGACCACCATGTCCTGCCGGTCGGTCCGCAACCCGACTTCTCGCCCGTCGGGTTCGCCGTCGGGCTGCTCTCCACCATCGTCATCGCCGTTCCGGCGGCGCTCGCCGCGGTGCGCGGCCCGTTGCGCACCTCCGCGATCGTCGCCCTCCGGGAAGCCACGGTCGAACGCCGCACGCTGCCTCTCGGGCGCGCGATCGCGGCCACGGCCACGCTGCTCCTGGCCGTGGCGGTCTGGGACCGTTACGGCCGCAAGAGCGGCGCGCACGAGGCACTCAACGGAGGTATGGCCCTGTGCCTCACCCTGCTCATCGCGGCCTGGCTGCTGCTTCCGCTCGTGGTGCGCCCGGTGGCCGCACTCAGCGCACTGCCCGGACGACTGCTGTCGCGGGCCTCGGGCCGCCTGGCGGCGGCGAACAGCGCGGCGGCGGGGCGGCGGGTGGCGGCCATGGCAGGTCCGGTGCTGTTGGCGGCCGGCCTCAGTACGATGCTGATGTGCGGCAATGCCGTTTCGCACGCGACTACCGCCGCTCAGGACGCACTCCAGCAGGAGAACAATGACGTGGGCATGCGCCTCCTCATGACTCCCTTGATCGTCTGTGCTGCCCTGGGCATTCTCAACACCCTGTTGTTGGCGACCCGCCAGCGTCGACAGGAGTTCGCGGCGCTGCGGTTGGCCGGCAGCACGCGGGCACAGTTGCTGCGCATGCTCGGCTGGGAGTCCGTCATCGTGGTGCTCTGCGGTTTGCTGATGGCCGGGTTGGTCATTGTGCTCTTCCTGGCCGGCCTGTCGGTCCGCATCACGCCCTACCTCACGGACGTAGCTGCCGTGCTGCCCTGGGGCGGCCTGGCCCAAGTAGCTGCAGGCTGCGCTGGGTTGGGTGTACTGGGGGTACTCATCCCTGGTGTGCTGCTGCTCCGCGTGAGCGCCGTGCGTGCAGTGGAGTAGCTGGCTGACTCCGGGGGTGATCCTCTTTGCTCCTCCACCGGGGCCGCTTCCTCCCGCGTCCGCACCTCTTCGTCCCGAAGCAGCTCGATCAGCTTTGCCCGCCCGGTCCTGGTGACCCGTCCACTGCGGTAACTGTCCGTGGGTGTCTGCGGCCTCGTCTTGTCGTCGACGGTGGAGAAGGAACTCGACTCCACCAACGCCCCGCGAGCCTTCCACCAAGCGATCAACAAGGCGAGGGGCGAACGCCGCGGAATGGACGCGATGTGAGCTATGGCACAGCTGCGTCTCGCCGCTCCCGGGCAGCGGCACCCGCTCGAAGGGATCGCGCGCTGGGGCGGGCACGCGGGGACCACCGTTACCGAGGAGGTCTGCCGCAAGCAGACCTCTCCAGACCCCTACCTATCCGGTGATCCATGCGGGAGCGGTCGCCGTGGACGGCGTCGTCAAGGTGAATCCGGAGCGGCGGTCACGCAGTTGGTCCCCCGCAACGCAGGAGAGGCACCTACTCACGTGAGTAGGTGCCTCTGACCTGTGTTCCTTCAGTCGGGGTGGCGGGATTTGAACCCACGACCTCTTCGTCCCGAACGAAGCGCGCTGCCAAGCTGCGCTACACCCCGAAGCAACGAGCTCTACTTTAGCGGACCGATCCCCGTAGGCGAAATCCGGTTCCCGGGGAGACGTGGGGAGGGCCTGACCTGGTCGATCGCGATGGTGATCACGGGGAGGAGGCAGCTCGCCAGGGCGATGGTGAGGGTGGTGGTGAGGCTGCCGGGGCGGGTGCCGGTCGGGGTGGGGAGAGCGAGGGTGGCGGCGAGGTGGAGGAGCGGGTACGCCGGCCACTGCCAGGCGTGGCGGGGGCGGAAGCCGCGGGGGGCGGTGAGCAGGAGCCAGTCGGCGAGGGCGGCGAGTGGGGTGAGCGTGGTGAGAAGGAGGGGGGAGAGGAAGGGGGCGGGCGTGCCGGGGGCGGGGTGGGGGAGGGCGAAGGTGGTCGTGGAGGTGGCGGGGAGGACGAGCTGGAGGACTGCGGCGAGGGTGAGGAAGGAGAGCGCGGCGCCGGTGAGGCCGGGGCTCAGGGGGCGGCGGCCGGTCCAGGCGCGGTGCGCCGAGGCGGCGGAGACCAGGGCGGCCGCGATGTTGGCCTGTGCGGGGAAGGAGGCGAGCAGGCGGGTGGGGGCGGGGCCGGCGACGGCCGCCAGGACCAGACCGGTCAGGGCGGCCGCGGTGATCAGGAGGTGGTAGGCGGCGGCCAAGGGGTGGCGGGTCGCGGGGGCGACGGCTGCGGCGGGGGTCCGGGCGGCGGCGCCGGCCGGGCCGGTGGCGTGGCGCGTGGACTGCGAGGTCCGGTTGGGGTCGGACATTCCTCCACGTTAGGGGGAAGGGGGCGGGCGGTGTCCCCGCCCCCCGGTGTTCCGCGCGGGCCCGGCCGGGCCTGTCGTCCGGATTCCCAGGGCGGTCGTCCGGACCATCAGGGCCGTCGTCCGGACTCCCAGGGCACTCGTCCGGACCACCAGGGCGGCACTCGTCCGGACCACCACGGCAGGCGGTCCTCCGGACCATCAGGGCGGGCCCTCGTCCGGATCACCAGGGCGGGCGGCCGTCCCGACTACCGGCCCGGCCACTTCGGACTACCGGTTCGGCCGCCCGGACTACCGGTTCGACCGCCCCGCACCACCAGTTCCGCCGCCCAGCGCTACCGTCCCGGCCGCCCCGGACCACCTGCCCCCGGCCGCCCGGCCGCCCCGGATCAGCCCGACAGCTCAGTCGCGGGCCGTAAGGGTGAGGAGGGTTGCTTCCGGGGGGCAGGCGAAGCGGACCGGGGTGTAGCGGTTGGTGCCGCAGCCGGCGGAGACGTGGAGGTAGGAGGTGCGGCCGGCGGCGGTGTGGGTGGAGAGGCCCTTGACCCGGCCGGTGTCGATGTCGCAGTTGGTGACGAGCGCCCCGTAGAAGGGGATGCAGAGCTGGCCGCCGTGGGTGTGGCCGGCCAGGATCAGCGGGTAGCCGTCGGCGGCGAAGGCGTCCAGGGAGCGCAGGTACGGGGCGTGGACGACGGCGAGGGAGAGGTCGGCGCCGGATTCGGGGCCGCCGGCCACCTCGGCGTACCGGTCGCGCTTGATGTGCGGGTCGTCCAGGCCGGTGAGGGCGATCTCGACGCCCTCCAGTTTGAGGCGGCCGCGGGTGTTGGACAGGCCCACCCAGCCGGCCGCGTCGAAGGCGTCGCGCAGCTCTTCCCACGGGTTGTGGACGGCGCCCACGACGGGGGCGTTGCCGTTGAGGCCGTGGCGCCCCTGGACCCGCTCGATCAGGTAGCGGGCCGGGTTGCGGAGCCGGGGGCCGTAGTAGTCGTTCGAGCCGAAGACGTAGGCACCGGGGAACTCCATCAGGGGACCGAGCGCGTCCAGGGTCTCCGGGACGCCCTCGGGGTCGGAGAGGTTGTCACCCGTGTTGATGACGAAGTCGGGGCGCAGACCGGCCAGCGACTGCAGCCAACGCTGCTTCTTGCGCTGCCCGCTGACCATGTGGATGTCCGAGACCTGCAGGACGCGCAACGGGCGCATTCCGCGCGGCAGTACGGGGACGGTGACCCGCCTCAGGCGGAAGGAGCGGACTTCGTAGCCGGCGGCGTAGGCGAGGCCGGCCGCGCCGACTGCGGTCAGGGTCAGAGGTACTCCGTATCGCGCGCGCATGGCTCCCATCGTCGCAGAGTGGCGAGGGGTCGGTACACCGGAGGGGCGGGGAGACGCGGACGGGTGCCGAGAGGGGTGGGTGCCGGCGGGGACGGATGGGGCGCCGCGGAACGGGTGGGGCGGGGCCGGGCGCGGACGGGTGGGGCCCGGCGGGCCGGTTAAGGCCCGGCGGTCGGGGCGCGGCGGGCCGCGGGCTCGGGGCGGGCGCGGGGAAAAGGCGCGGCGGTTGTCGGTGGGTGAGGGCATACTCGACGGCATGACCACGCTCAAGACCAAGCTGCAGGACGACCTCACCGTAGCGATCAAGGCGCGCGACGAACTGCGTTCCTCCACCCTCCGTCTCACGCTGACCGCCATCCAGAAGGAGGAGGTCGCGGGCACGGAGGCGCGCGAGCTGTCCGACGGCGAGGTCGAGAAGATCATCGCGCGGGAGGCGAAGAAGCGCCGGGAGGCCGCGGAGGCCTTCGAGCAGGGCGGCCGGACCGAGTCGGCCGCCCGGGAGCGCGCCGAGGGCGAGGTGCTCGCCGACTACCTCCCCAAGCAGCTGACCGACGAGGAGCTGGAGTCGCTGGTCGCGGAGGCGGTGGCGGAGGCCAAGGGCAGCGGCGCCGAGGGGCCGAAGGCGATGGGCGCGGTCATGAAGATCGTCAACCCGAAGGTGGCCGGGCGCGCCGAGGGCGGCCGGGTGGCCGCGATGGTGAAGAAGCTGCTGGCCGGCTGACGTCCATCGATACGGACGGACGTTCTGGTCGGCTGAGCGTCCGGGCGGGAGTTCGGACGCCTGTGGGTGCCGGACGGAGGTTTTGGACGCCTGCTGCCGACGCACGAGGGGCCGCCCCGGCCGGTGCTGGGGCGGCCCCTCGCGTGTCTCTCGGGCTTCAGGATGCCGTCCGCTTCAAGACGCAGACAGTCTCAAGACGCAGACGGTCTCAAGACGCAGACGGTCTCATGACGAGGACGGCCCCGCGACGCGGACGGCCCCGCGACGCGGACCGTCTCAGGACGCGGACCGCCTCACGGCGCGGGCGCCAACTGGGCCGTCACCAGCCGCCGTTGCCGCCGCCCAGGATGTCGGGCCAGCCGGGGAGGTGCCAGCCGCCGCCGGGCTTGTTGTCGCCGCCGCGGCCGGGCTTGTGCTTGCCGCGGCCCTTGTCGTCGCCCGCGCCCTTGTCCTTGTCCTTGGCGGGGTCGCCGATCGGGACGGTGGGCAGGGCGGGCGCGGGCCGGCCGGCCAGGGCGCCGGTCATCGCGTCGCGCCAGATGGGGCCGGGGGTGTCGGCGCCGTAGACCTTGTCATGGGGTACGCCGCCGATCGTGATGTTGTACATCTTGCGCTGGTGCTGGGGGTCACCCACCCAGACGGCGCCGGCCGCGTTCGGGGTGTAGCCGACGAACCAGGCGGCGTAGCGGCTGTCGGTGGTTCCGGTCTTGCCCGCGCTGTCGCGGCCCTGCAGGCCGGCCTCCTTGCCGGTGCCGTCCTCGACGACGCCCTTGAGGAGGGTGTTGATCGTGTCCGCGGTCTTCTTGGACATCGCCGTACGGCAGCTGGTCTGCGGAACCTTCAGGGACCGGCCGCGGGCATCGGTGATCGACTCGATGGCGACCGGCGAGCAGTACTCGCCGCCGTTGGCGAAGGCGGCGTAACCGGATGCCATGGTCAGCGGCGACATCTCCTGCACACCGAGCGTCATCGACGGAACTTGCTGCAAGGGCTTGCCGTCGGCCCGCTCGATGCCCATCTTCTGGGCCATCTTGACGGCGGGGCAGATGCCGATGTCGCTGATCAGCTGCACGAAGTAGGTGTTGACCGACTTCGCGGTCGCCTCCTTCATGGCGTACGGGCCGACCTCCTTGCGGTTCTCGTTCTGCGTCACGTCGGCGGAGGTGCCGTGCCACTCGCCGTCACAGGTCTGCACCGGGCTCGGGTACGGCATCCGGTACGGCGAGGGGTACTCCTGCTCGGGGCTGGTGCCCTGCTCCAGGGCGGCCGCCGCGATCACCGGCTTGAAGGTCGAACCGGGCTGGTAGCCGGCGCCGCCGCCCATGTTGTGGTCGACCGAGAGGTTGATCATGGTCTGGTTCCCGCGGAAGCCGTACGGCCGCGACTGGCCCATGCCGAGGATCTTGCCGGTGCCGGGCTCCACGATGGTGGCGGCGGTGGCGACCGGGTCCTGCTCGTAGACGTGCTTGGCGATGGAGGCCTGGATCGACTTCTGGGTCTGCCGGTCGAGGGTGGTGCGGATGGTCAGCCCGCCCTGGTCCCAGCGCTTCAGACGGGCCTTGCGGGTCTTGCCGAAAGCCTTGTCGCCGAGAAAGACCTTGCGGATGTAGTCGCAAAAGAAACCGGCGCCGTCGGAGGCGGTGATGCAGCCGTTCTTGGGCCGGCTGACCGCCAGCTTGATCGGCTTCTGGGCGGCCGCGTCGGCCTGCTCCTGGGTGATGTCCTTCAGGTCGGCCATCCGCTGCAGCACGGTGTTGCGCCGCCGGGTGGCCTCCTGCGGGTCGTTGACCGGGTCGTAGCGGCTCGGCGACTGGACGATGCCGGCCAGCAGCGCCGACTCCTCCAGGTTCAGGTCCTTCGCGTGCTTGCTGAAGTACCGCTGGGCGGCCGCCTCGACGCCGTACGCCTGCTCGCCGAAGAAGGTGATGTTGAGGTAGTTCTGCAGGATCTTGCGCTTGCCGAGTTCCTTCTCGACCTGGATCGCGTACTTGAGCTCCTTGACCTTGCGGCCGATCGTCTGCTGGGTGGCTTGCGCGACCTTGTCCGGGTCGTCGCCGGCCTCCTCGACGAACACGTTCTTCACGTACTGCTGGGTCAGCGTCGACGCGCCCTGGGAGACGCCGCCGGACTGGGCGTTCTTGTTGAGCGCCCGCAGGATGCCCTTCACGTCGATGGCGCCGTGCTGGTAGAACCGCGCGTCCTCGATGGCGACGATCGCCTGCTGGATGTACGGCGACATGTCCTTGAGGCTCACGACCGTGCGGTCACGGGAATAGACCTTGGCGATCTCCCCGCCGTCCGAGTCCAGGATGGTGGTCCGCTGGCTGAGCGGTGGCGTTTTGAGGTTCGCCGGGATCTCGTCGAAGCCCTCGACCGAACCCTTGGCGACGAGGCCCAGCGCCCCGGCCGCCGGCAGCGCGAGACCGGCGAGCACCGTCCCGGCCAGCACGCTGACCCCGAGGAACCTGGCGGTCCGCTGCGTTGTGGACAGACCGCCGCCATCGCGCTTCTTAGCCATGGAGGCAGCCTAATCCGTTGCCACACACGTGCGGACGGAGCGGGGGGCCCGGGGCCGTTCGCACACCGGGTCGTGACCTCGGCGACGGTCCGGCCGTGACCTCTGTGACCTCTGGGGCCTCTGCGCCCGTACGGGCGCGGGTCTCCGGGGTGGTGCGCTCGGTGATCTCCGTATCCGGCCGGATGTGATCTTGGTGCTCGGCCGGATGTCGTCCGTCGATGGCCGGTGGATGACCCTACGGGTGCGGTTGCCTCGCGCGTGAGGGGCCGAGGTTCCCATTCGCCGGACAGGGGCGCACCTGTTCGCTTAGCCTGTACTCAGTTGCCGCCGCCGAATGGTTACGCCCCAGTTCGTCAACCCCTACTCCTCGCGGATCGCGCCCCCACGTGTCCGTGCCTTCGACAGAAAACCCGTGTCAGGACGGCGAACTGTCCTGACTTGCGCGTAATGCGACGTATGCCGCACGGTCACTCCGTTGGGTGATCTGCCGCGTACGCATAGTCCGTTCGGGCCATTCAAGATTGGGCCCGAAGGGGGTGTTGCGCCCTGTCCGCCTTCCGTAACGTCCTCAACTGGCAACGGTGAATATGCCGTTCGCCGCCGTGGGGGAGCCTCGATTCGGGAGAGGACGGCGCCAGCATGAGCTGGGTAACCGACTGGAATGCACAGGCAGCCTGCCGCACTACCGATCCGGACGAACTGTTCGTTCAGGGTGCGGCGCAGAATCGCGCCAAGGCGGTGTGCACCGGGTGTCCGGTGCGTACGGAATGCCTGGCCGACGCCCTGGACAACCGGGTGGAGTTCGGCGTGTGGGGCGGAATGACCGAGCGGGAGCGGAGGGCGCTGCTGCGTCGCCGCCCGACCGTGACGTCATGGCGTCGTCTCTTGGAGACGGCGCGCACGGAATACGAGCGCAGCACCGGGATCCTGCCGGTGGACTGTGAGGACGAGACCTTCGACGAGTACGCCGCGGTCGGATAGCCGGACGGCCGGGAGGCGACCGGTCGGCGGAACAGGGCTGGTGGGGCGGCCGTACCCGTGGGGTTCGGTGCGCCCGGCGTCTTCGGTGTGTCGGTGTCTTCGGTGTGTCGGTCGTCGGCGGTTCGGCCGGCGGTTCGTTCGGCGGATTCGGCCGTCGTTCAGTCGTCGGCGTCGGGGTCCGTCGCGGTGCCGTCCAGCGCCAAGCGGTCGCCGATGGCGCGCAGGCCCGCGAGGTCGTGGACGTCGCCGGGGAGGGCGGCGACCTCCGTCACCGGGACCTCGGGATGGAGCGCGGTGAAGCGGTCCCGGGTGCGCCGTTCGCGCGCGAGGACCTGCATACGTTCCGCGTGCAGGCGGAGGAGCCCGGCGGCCAGTTGAGCCGCCGAGGCAGAGGTGGGTGCTGCCGGGTCCGCCGCGGCAGCGGGGGAGAGGCCGCCGGCGGTACCGGTTGCATCCTTCCCGCCGTCGAGATCCACAATGCCGGTTGGTTCAAGATTATTTTCGGTGTGGACGTCGCCGGTGCCCTCGTCCTCCGTGAGGCCCTCGCCGAGGGTCTCCGCGGCTGCCAGCGCGCGCTCGGCGCTGAGTTGGGCGGCGCCGCTGCCGTGCACCCGGTTGAGGACCAGGCCGGCCAGCGGCATCTGCTCGGCGGCCAGCCGCTCGACGAAGTACGCCGCCTCGCGCAGCGCGTCCCGTTCCGGCGCGGCGACCACGAGGAACGCCGTGCCGGGGGCCTGCAGCAGACGGTAGGTGGCGTCGGCGCGGGTGCGGAAGCCGCCGAACATGGTGTCCATGGCGGCCACGAACGTCTGGACGTCGCGCAGGAGTTGACCGCCCATGAGCTTGCTGAGCGTGCCGGTCATCATCGACATGCCGACGTTCAGGAACTTCATGCCGGCCCGGCCGCCGACCTTCGCGGGCGCCATCAGGACCCGGATGAACTTGCCGTCCAGGAAGGAGCCGAGGCGTTTGGGCGCGTCCAGGAAGTCCAGCGCGGAGCGGCTCGGCGGCGTGTCGACGACGATCAGGTCCCACTCGTCGCTCGCCCGGAGCTGGCCCAGCTTCTCCATGGCCATGTACTCCTGCGTGCCGGCGAAACCGGCCGACAGGGACTGGTAGAAGGGATTCTCCAGGATCGCGCGGGCCCGGTCGGCGTCCGCATGGCCCTCGACGATCTCGTCGAAGGTGCGCTTCATGTCCAGCATCATCGCGTGCAGTTCGCCGCCGGCGGCCTCGTCCACGCCCTTGACCCGGCGGGGGACGTTGTCGAGCTCGGAGATGCCCATCGACTGCGCCAGCCGGCGGGCCGGGTCGATGGTCAGCACCACGACCTTGCGTCCGCGCTCGGCGGCGCGCACGCCCAGCGCGGCGGCGGTGGTGGTCTTGCCGACCCCGCCGGAGCCGCAGCACACGACGATGCGGGTGCATGGGTCGTCGAGGAGTGTGTCGACCTCCAGCCGCGGGGCCGAGGCGTCCAGCGTCGTGTCGTCCGAGGTCATATGGGCCCCTGTTTCCGCAGGTCTCTGGCCAGTTGGTACAGCCCGGCGAGGTCAACGCCCTCGGGGAGCAGCGCCAACTCGTAGGTGGGCAGGCCGATCGCGGTCAGCTCGGCGTACTCGGCGCGCTCCAGCTCGACCCGTTCGGCATGTTCGCGGGCCTGCTCCAGCAGCGGGTCGATCAGCCGGTCGGCCAGCCCGCCGCGGCGGGCCCCGCCCAGCCCGGCCTGCGAGAGCGCCTTGGCGACGCCGGCACGCGCCCCGCGGGCCGCGAGGAGGTCGAGATCGCCGTTGTCCAGCAGCGCGGGGCGGGTCATGTTGATGACGATGCCGCCCACGGGGAGGCCGGCGGCGCGCAGCTCGGCGACGCCGTCCGCGGTCTCCTGGACGGGCATCTCCTCCAGGAGGGTGACCAGATGGACCGCGGTCTCCGGTGACTTCAGGACCCGCATCACGGCCTGCGCCTGATTGTGGATAGGGCCGATCTTCGCGAGGCCGGCCACCTCGTCGTTGACGTTCAGGAAGCGGGTGATGCGGCCGGTCGGCGGGGCGTCCATCACCACCGCGTCGTAGACGAATCTGCCCTGTTTGTCCTTGCGGCGGACCGCCTCGCACGCCTTGCCGGTCAGCAGGACGTCCCGCAGTCCCGGGGCGATGGTCGTGGCGAAGTCGATCGCGCCGAGCTTCTTCAGGGCCCGGCCCGCACTGCCGAGCTTGTAGAACATCTGGAGGTAGTCCAGAAGGGCGCGTTCGGCATCGATGGCCAGGGCGTGGACCTCGCCGCCGCCGGGTCCCACCGCGATCTTGCGCTCCTCGTAGGGAAGCGCTTCGGTCTCGAACAGCTGGGCAATGCCCTGCCGGCCCTCGACCTCGACCAGGAGGGTACGGCGCCCCTCGGTGGCCAGGGCGAGGGCGAGGGCAGCGGCGACCGTGGTCTTGCCGGTGCCGCCCTTGCCGCTGACGACATGGAGCCTGCTCACGCAAAGGAGCCTAACCAGTCCGCGTCGCGGCTACGCACGGGATACGCCTGGGAAGACCCTGAGATCCGTCCGTGCCGGGTCAGGGATGTCCCGTAGGGGACGGTCCGGCACGGGCCCGGGCGGCCCGCGGCGGACGGCGTCGGCCGGCGCACCGGACAGGCATTACGCTCGGCCCATGACCAAGTGGGAATACTCGACCGTGCCGCTGCTGGTGCACGCGACGAAGCAGATTCTGGACACCTGGGGCGAGGACGGCTGGGAACTGGTCCAGGTCGTGCCGGGCCCGAACAACCCCGAGCAGTTGGTGGCCTACATGAAGCGGGAGAAGCAGGCGTGAGCGCGGCGGAGGACAAGATCGCGGAGCTCGGCCTGAAGCTGCCGGACGTCGTGCCGCCGCTGGCCGTCTACCAGCCCGCGGTGCGCTCCGGCTCGTACGTCTTCAGCTCCGGCCAGCTGCCCATGGTGGGCGGCGCGCTGCCGGCGACCGGCAAGGTGGGCGCCGAGGTCAGCCCGGAGCAGGCCAAGGAGCTCGCCGCGACCTGTGCGCTCAACGCGCTGGCCGCCGTGAAGTCCGTCATCGGCGACCTGGACAAGATCCGGCGCGTGGTGAAGGTCGTCGGCTTCGTGGCCTCCGCGCCGGACTTCACCGGCCAGCCGGGCGTCCTCAACGGCGCCAGCGAGCTGCTCGGCGAGATCCTCGGCGACAAGGGCGTGCACGCCCGCTCGGCGGTGGGCGTGGCGGTGCTGCCGCTCGACGCGCCGGTCGAGGTAGAGATCCAGGTCGAGGTCGCGGACGAGGCGTAGGCGTCCTGAGGGGCCGGCAGACGCCAGGGACCGAAGGGCGCCCACGGGGCCACCGGAGTGGTGTCCGTGGGCGCCCTCGTCGGTCCTGGCGGGCCCTGGCCGGCCGGAGCGGTGGCCGGCTGCGGCCCGGCGGAAAAGGACCCCTCGAACATCCGCGCGCGAGCGCATAGCATCCGGCCATGTCGTCCACGACGAATGGCCAGTGGTACCCACCGGAGTGGCCGGGCCGCATCCGGGCGCTCGCGAACGGTGAGCTGACCCCTGCGGAGCCCCGCCGGGCCGCGACCGTCCTGCTGCTGCGCGACACCGAGACCGACGGCCCCACCGTCCACATGCTGCGCAGACGCACCTCCATGGCCTTCGCCGGAGGCGCATACGCCTATCCGGGTGGTGCGGTCGATCCCCGTGACGAACGCCCGGTGGCGTGGGCCGGTCCGTCGCGCGCCCAGTGGGCGGTCCGTATGGGCGTCGATCCGGCCACCGCACAGGCCATCGTGTGCGCGGCGGTACGGGAGACGTTCGAGGAGGCGGGCGTGCTGCTCGCCGGGGACTCGGCGGACACGGTCGTCGCGGACACCACGGGCGAGGACTGGGAGGCCGACCGGGCCGCCCTGGTGGCCCACGAGCTGTCCTTCGCCGACTTCCTGAGCCGCCGTGGCCTGGTGCTGCGCTCCGACCTGCTGGCCGCCTGGGCGCGCTGGATCACCCCGGAGTTCGAGCCCCGGCGCTATGACACGTGGTTCTTCGTCGCCGCATTGCCCGAGGGCCAGCGCACGCTTCCCCAGGGGCAGCCGGTGAGCCCCGGGGGGAACGCCGTCGCCGCCGGTGAGGCGGATCTCGCGTTGTGGATCCGGCCGGGCGAGGCGGCCGCCGGGTACGACCGCGGCGAGCTGCTGATGATGCCGCCGACCATCGCCACGCTGCGTTCGCTGGAGCCGCACGCCACCGTCGCGGACGCGCTGGCCGCCGCGGAGGCGCAGGATCTGACGCCCGTATTGGCGCAGGCGCGCCTGGTGGGCGGAGAGATCGTGCTGAGCTGGCCCGGGCACGACGAGTTCACCAAGCACATCGCGCCGGGGGGCGGTGGCGGGGACGGGACCGCTGAAGGCGGTTCCGCCGGGGACCGTTCCGTCGCGGACGGGGCCGCTGAAGCGGGCGGCGGTTCCGACGGCCCCTCAGGGGCCCGGCGGAACACCGGCGCACCGGGAGACACGGGCACGTCCGGGGCCATCGGCGCACCGGGAGGCACGGGCACGTCCGGGGCCACCGGCACATCCGGGGCCGCCGGCCCTTCGGGAGGGACCCTCACATGACCGACGCAGCCGCTCTCCCGGGACAGCCCCGGGGCGGAGTGATCTCCGGGCCCGCCACTACGCGGGCGCACTGCGTGCTGGCCCCCAACCCGTCGCCGATGACCCTGGACGGCACCAACACCTGGATCGTCGCCGAGCCCGACTCCGACCTGGCCGTCGTCATCGATCCCGGACCGCTCGACGAGGGCCACCTCCAGGCCGTCATCGACACCGCCGAACGGGCCGGCAAGCGCATCGCGCTGACCGTGCTGACCCACGGTCATCCGGATCACGCGGACGGCGCCACCCGGTTCGCCGAACTGACGCGGTCGCCCGTAAGGGCGCTGGATCCGGCGCTGCGCCTGGGTGGCGAAGGGCTCGCCGCGGGGGACGTCATCACCACGGGCGGCCTCGAACTGCGCGTGGTGCCCACCCCGGGGCACACCGCGGACTCGCTGTCCTTCCACCTCCCCGCCGACCGCGCCGTCGTGACCGGTGACACGGTCCTGGGGCGCGGTACCACCGTGGTGGCACACCCCGACGGGCGGCTGGGCGACTATCTCGACTCGCTGCGCCGGCTGCGCTCCCTCACGGTGGACGACGGGGTGGCCACGGTCCTGCCGGGCCACGGGCCGGTGCTGAACGATGCCCAGGGGGCGGTGGAGTTCTATCTGGCGCACCGTGCCCACCGGCTCGCCCAGGTGGAGACCGCGGTCGAGGCCGGCCACCGGACCCCGGCCGAGGTCGTCGCCAGTGTGTACGCCGATGTCGACCGCTCCCTGTGGCCGGCCGCCGAACTGTCGGTGCGGGCGCAGCTGGAGTACCTGGGGGAGCACGGGCTGATCGAGGAGTGACCCTGCCGAGGACTGCCCCCTGCCGAGGACTGCCCCCTGCGGGCGCGCGCCCGGGGAGGCACGGCGGGCGGCCCTGCCGGGTCGCTTCCTACGGGCGGGGCGCCTTCGCCCCGTGGACGGCGAGGTATTCGTCCGCCAGCCAGGGGGCCAGGCCGGACAGCAGCTCGTCCAGCAGGCGGGGATACGCCGCGGGGGAGCGGGCGGCGCGGGCCGCGGCGCGCATCTGGTCGGCGCGGGCCGGGTAGTAGCGGCCGAAGACCTCCGCGGACTCGGCCAGGTCGCTGGTCCAGCCGCCCCAGCGGGGCATGACCAGCGTGAACCCGGTGCGTACCAGCCGCCGCGCCACGCCTCGGGTGAGCCGGGTGCGCGCGGCCTCCGTGGTGGCCGCCGCGGCCTTGGCGCGCAAACCAGGGAGGTCGCGGTAGAGATCCCCGTTGGTCTCACGGGCGAGGAGCGAGGTGGGGCGGTAACGGGGCAGCCGGGCGGCGAGGTCCGGCCCGTCGAGCGGGGTGCACAGGCAGGCCACGAACCAGCCCAGGTCGTGCCGCTCCAGGGCGCTCAGCAGCCGGTCGGCGCCGAACAGCAGCAGCCCCGCGCCGTCGATCTCCGGGAACGCGGTGTCCAGCGCCTCCTCGACGGCCCGGGCGGCGGCGCGGTCGTCGTCGGTCGGCTCGTCCCGTAGGGCGAGCAGGGCGTCCAGATCGGAGACGCCGGGGACGGCGGTGCCGCGGGGGACGCTGCCGAAGAGGTAGCTGCTGTGCAGGCGATCGCCGAAGTGGTCCGCAATACGGGAGCGCAGGCCCGCCACCACGGGCGCGAACGCCGGAGGCACCCGCTCCAGGGCGCCCTCCCGTACGAAGCAGCCGTCGTGGTCCAGTCCCTTGCCGGTACGGGGGCCGGCCCCGGTGCCGGTACCGATCTCCGTCCCGCCGTGTGTCCCGTCCTGCGTCATGGCGCGACTATGGCGGGGGCGTACGGCCCGGGGCGACCGTATTTCACGGGGAAGCGGGAGCCGGGCCACTACGGCGTATGGCCGTTCACCACGGCGAAGGTCCGTTCGCCACGGCGAAGGTCCGTTCGCCACGGCGAAGGGCCCCGCCGGAGCAGGGCCCTTCGCCGTAGTGGCAGGTGCGTCAGCGCGAGCGCTTGGCGAGCCGCTCGA
The DNA here is from genome assembly GCF_040640655.1 of Streptomyces sp. NPDC021749. NCBI lineage: Bacteria > Bacillati > Actinomycetota > Actinomycetes > Kitasatosporales > Streptomycetaceae > Streptomyces > Streptomyces sp. NPDC021749. The sequence goes on from NZ_JBFACE010000040.1 coordinate 63,074, forward strand.
CGTCCAGCAGGATCACGGCGCGCGCCTCCAGGCGCAGCCAGCCGCGGCCCGCGAAGTCCGCCAGGGCCTTGTTGACCGTCTCGCGGGAGGCGCCCACCAGCTGGGCCAGCTCCTCCTGGGTCAGGTCGTGCACGACGTGGATGCCTTCCTCGGACTGCACACCGAAGCGGCGCGACAGGTCGAGCAGGGCGCGCGCCACGCGGCCCGGAACGTCCGAGAAGACCAGGTCGGACATCTGGTCGTTGGTCTTGCGCAGTCGGCGGGCGACCGCACGCAGCAGGGCCGTGGCCACCTCGGGGCGGGCATTGAGCCAGGGCTGGAGGTCGCCGTGGCCCAGACCGAGGAGCTTGACCTCGGTGAGGGCGGATGCGGTGGCCGTGCGCGGGCCCGGGTCGAACAGCGAGAGCTCACCGATCAGCTCACCGGGACCGAGGACGGCGAGCATGTTCTCCCGGCCGTCGGGGGAGGTGCGGTGCAGCTTCACCTTGCCCTCGGTGACCACGTACAGGCGGTCGCCGGGGTCCCCTTCGTGGAACAGGGCGTCGCCGCGGGCGAGCGTGACCTCTCCCATCGAGGCGCGCAGCTCGGCCGCCTGCTCGTCATCGAGCGCCGCGAAGAGCGGTGCGCGCCGCAGAACGTCGTCCACGAGATCTCTCCTTGTCGACATGCTCCGGGGGACTGTGGTCCCCATCATGCCGGAATGCAAAACAGTGCGATCAATCACAAGTTTGCCGGACCGGTGGCTCGCGCCATAAGGCAGGGGGCCGATTGGAGTCAGGGATCACGGTGATCGAGCCGGATGTCAGTGGCTGGCCTTAGTCTGGCCGAGTGTCCAATACGCCGGTGAGAGCAGAGGACTGGGGGCCGGACGAGTGAGCGCGGGAGATGATTCCGCTGTGGGCGAACAAGCGTCCGGCGGAGCTTCCGATCCGGATAAAAGTAACAAATCGTCCTCCGGGGTGAGCTCCACCCGGAAGCTGACCGTCCGGAAGCCCGGCGCGTCGCGGTCCGCGGCGCAGGACACGAACGAGGCGGGTCGGGCCTCGGTACGTACCACCTCGGCAGGGAAGAAGGCGGCCGTGAACGAAACCCCCGAGAAGCCGGCGGCCGCGAAGAAGGCCGTCACGAAGAAGGCCACGGCCAAGACGGCCACGGACAAGAAGGCCGCCGCGAAGAAGGCCCCCGCGGCGAAGACGACCACCGCGAAGAAGACGGCCGCCAAGAAGACCGCGGCCACGGCGACGAAGACCGTGGCCACCGCCAAGAAGACCGCCGCCAAGAAGAGCGCGGCGAAGAAGGCCGCACCCGCCAAGAAGGCCGCACCCGCCAAGAAGGCCGCACCCGCCAAGAAGGCCGCACCCGCCAAGAAGACCGCACCCGCCAAGAAGGCCCCCGCGCGCAAGGCCGAGTCGCGCGCGGCCATGGTGCGCCGGGCCCACCAGATCAACGACGGGCTCGCCGAGCTGTATCCGTACGCGCACCCCGAACTGGACTTCAGCAACCCCTTCGAGCTGCTGGTCGCCACGGTCCTGTCGGCCCAGACCACCGACCTGAGGGTCAACCAGACCACCCCACGGCTGTTCGCGGTCTGCCCGACGCCCGAGGACATGGCCGCCATGCCCCCGGAGGAGCTGGAGGAGCTGATCCGGCCGACCGGCTTCTTCCGGGCCAAGAGCAAGGCGCTGCTCGGCCTGTCCGCCGCGCTGCGCGACCGCTTCGGCGGAGAGGTGCCGGGCCGCCTGGAGGATCTGGTCACGCTCCCCGGCGTCGGCCGCAAGACCGCCAACGTGGTGCTCGGCAACGCCTTCGGCGTCCCCGGGATCACCGTCGACACCCACTTCGGCCGGCTGGCCCGCCGCTTCGGCTGGACCGCCGAACAGGACGCGGAGAAGGTCGAGGCGGACGTCGCGGCGATCTTCCCCGAGAGCGAGTGGACGATGCTCTCGCACCGCGTCGTCTTCCACGGCCGCCGGGTGTGCCACTCCCGCAAGCCCGCCTGCGGGGCCTGCGCCATCGCCCCGCTGTGCCCCTCGTACGGTGAGGGCGAGACGGATCCGGAGAAGGCCAGGAAGCTGCTGAAGTACGAGCTGGGCGGCCAGCCGGGCCAGCGTCTGAAGCCGCCGCCGGACTACCCGGGGCAGCCGGCGCCTCCGCTGGCGCCCCCGGCCGCCGCTTCATGACGGCAGCCGCGACGCCCCCTCGGGGGACCGATGATCCAAGCCAGGCCTGAGGGGGCGCGTATGAGGAGTGCACGGGAGCAGCAGTACGGCGAGGAGACGGGCGTCGGGGCGGCCTCCGGCGCGGCGCCCGGCGGGGAGGTCACGGTCTCGGCCGACGGCCTGCCCGAGTGGCTGGAACCGGTGGCCCGCGCGGCCGCCACGGTCGAGCCGCACCAGCTCAGCCGCTTTCTGCCGCCCGAGGACGGCGGCCGGCAGTCCGCGGTGCTGATCCTCTTCGGCCACGGTCCGCGCGGCCCCGAGCTGCTCCTGATGGAGCGGGCCGGCACCCTGCGCTCCCATGCGGGCCAACCTTCGTTCCCCGGTGGCGCCCTCGACCCGGAGGACGGCGATCCGGAGGGGGCCGGTCCGGTGCGGGCGGCGCTCCGCGAGGCCCAGGAGGAGACCGGCCTCGACCCGTCCGGCGTGCAGGTCTTCGGTGTGCTGCCGCGGCTGTACATCCCCGTCAGCGGCTTCGTGGTGACCCCGGTGCTGGGCTGGTGGCGGCGGCCGAGTCCGGTCGGACCGGTGGACCAGGCGGAGACCGCCCGGGTGTTCACGGCGCCGGTGGCCGACCTCACGGACCCCGCCCATCGTGTGACCGCGCGCCACCCCAGTGGTCACATCGGTCCGGCCTTCCTCGTCGAGAACGCCCTGGTCTGGGGCTTTACGGCCGGGGTGATCGACCGGATCCTGTACTACGCGGGGTGGGAGATTCCGTGGGACCGTGACAAGCAGGTCCCGCTCGACTGGCGCTCGTGAGACGGTGTCCGCCGTGAACGTCCTGGACATTCTGCTGCTGGTCGCGGCCGTGTGGTTCGCGATCGTGGGCTACCGACAAGGCTTCGTCGTCGGCATCCTTTCCGTGATCGGCTTCCTCGGAGGCGGCCTGATCGCGGTCTATGTGCTGCCCGTGATCTGGAACGAGGTGACCGGCGACGCCACGCCCGGTACCTTCGCGGCCATCGCGGCGGTCGCCATCGTGATCGTCTGCGCGTCCGTGGGCCAGGCGCTCACCACTCATCTGGGCAACAAACTCCGCCGCCACATCACCTGGTCACCGGCGAGAGCGCTGGACGCGACCGGCGGAGCGCTGGTCAACGTCGTCGCGATGCTGCTGGTCGCCTGGCTGATCGGCTCGGCGCTGGCCGGGACGTCGCTGCCCACGCTCGGCAAGGAGGTCCGTAACTCCAAGGTGCTGCTCGGGGTGTCCCGGGTGATGCCGCCGGAGGCCAGCACGTGGTTCGCGGACTTCTCGTCGGTGCTCGCGCAGAACGGCTTCCCGCAGGTCTTCACGCCGTTCTCCAACGAGCCGATCCACAATGTGCCGGCGCCCGACCCGCAGCTGGCCAGCGGCCCGGTGGCGGCGAAGGCCAAGCGCAGCATCGTCAAGGTCGTCGGTACGGCACCCAGCTGCGGCAAGGTCCTCGAAGGCACCGGTTTCGTCTTCGGACGGCACCGCGTGATGACCAATGCCCATGTCGTCGGCGGGGTGAGCGAGCCGACGGTCCAGATCGGCGGCGAGGGCCGCACGTACGGCGCCAAGGTCGTGCTCTACGACTGGCGGCGCGATATCGCGGTGCTGGATGTGCCCTCGCTCAACGCCCCGGCGCTGCGCTTCGCCGGCGAGGACGCGAGCAGTGGCAGGAGCGCGATCGTCGCCGGCTTCCCGGAGAACGGCGGCTATGACGTCCGCGCGGCCCGGATCCGCAGCCGTATCCAGGCCAACGGCCCGGACATCTACCAGCGCGGCACGCTCGGCCGCGATGTCTACTCGCTCTTCGCCACGGTCCGTCCGGGCAATTCCGGCGGCCCGCTGCTCACGCCCCGGGGCGAGGTCTACGGCGTCGTGTTCGCGAAGTCGCGGGACGACGCGCACACCGGTTATGCGCTCACCGCCGACGAGGTCCGCCAGGACGTCCTCAAGGGGCGTACGGCCGAGCGGCAGGTCGACAGCCAGGGCTGCGCGATCTGAGCGGCCGGAGCGCCCTCACAGGGCCTCGGCGGGGCGTAGCGCACCGACAGGGGGGCGTACGGCACCGTCCGGGCGCTGCCGGGGCGTCGGGCGCGCGGTCAGGTGCGGGGATGGCGCAGGCGCGCGCTCATCCAGCGCGCCCGGCGGCGCAGGATGCGCGGAATGCCCATCGGATGCGCCGGATCGGGGGACGCGCCGGACCCGAGGTCCGGAGTGCCCCTGTCCTGAGTGCCCACTGCAGCGGCACTGCTGCGGCGGTTGCGTGCCACGTCACGGTAGTCGTGCGTCCAGCCCATACCCTCGACTCTGCCCGTGGCCCAAGGTCCGTAACCGCCTCGGGGACGGCCAATTGGCCTATGCGCCGGGCAAGTCGCCGTTCACCACACGGACGTTCGAGCGCTGGCTGAACGCGCTCCGCCGAGCGGTGCGCGCTGCCCCGGTCAGCGGTCCGGTTCCGGGTCCTTCAGCCAGTTGATCAGCTCGGTGGAGAACGCCACCGGGTCCTCCTCGTGCGGGAAGTGCCCGAGGCCGTCGAACAGCCGCCAGCGGTAAGGGGCTTCGACGTACTCGCCGGAGCCGGCCGCGCTGCGGGTGCGCATCACGGGGTCCAGCGACCCGTGCAGATGCAGGGTCGGGACCCGGACCGGCAGTTTCATCCGGCGGTTGAACTGGATGCCGTCGGGGCGGGCCAGCGAGCGCACCATCCAGCGGTACGGCTCGATCGAGCAGTGCGCGGTCGACGGGATGCTCATCGCCCGTTGGTAGACCTCTACCGCCTCGTCGTCCGGCAGTTGGGGCCCGGACCAGTCCCGGATCATCCGGCCGACCAGCGCCGCGTCGTCCGCGGCCAGCCGCCGCTCCGGCAGCCAGGGCCGCTGGAAGCTCCAGATGTGCGAACTGCGGGCGCTCTGCCGGACGTCGGCGAGCATCGCCGCGCGCCAGCGCCGCGGGTGCGGCATCGAGGCCACCGCGAGCCGGCGGACCAGCTTCGGCCGCATCACCGCCGCGGTCCAGGCGAGATAGCCGCCGAGGTCGTGCCCGACGAGTGCGGCGTCCGGTTCGCCCAGGGACCGTATGACGCCCGTGACGTCCAGTGCGAGGTTCGCCGGGTCGTAGCCGCGCGGGGTGCGGTCGCTGCCGCCGACGCCGCGCAGGTCCATCGCCACCGCGCGGAAGCCCGCGTCGGCGAGCGCCGGGAGCTGCTGCCGCCAGGTCCACCAGAACTGCGGGAAGCCGTGCAGCAGGAGCACCAGCGGGCCGTCGCCCATCTCGGCGATGTGGAAGCGTGCGCCGTTCGCCGCGACGTCGCGGTGCGACACCTCTCTGTCGCCGGGGACGCCGAGCCGGACGACCGAGGCGGTGCTGTCAGGGGCTGTCATACCGACGAGCGTGTCACAGACTCCAGGACCGGATGGCCCTTGGTCTCCACGCGGGGGTGCGGCTTGGCGTTCTGCAGCACGGCCGCGGTCTTTCTGGCGGAGTTCATCGACTTCTCCGGCTTCTTGATCTTCTTGATCTTGGCCATGGCGATGAGGGCCAGCAGACCGGCGAGGACCAGGAAGGCGCCACCCACGATCAGGAAGGACCAGGCGAGCCCCAGGCCGAGGTTGTGGATGCCGTACGCCGCCGCGAAGCTGAGCACCGGCAGCGCGAACAGCGCCAGCGCGCCCGCCACGACGAATGCGGCGCTGCCGATGCCGGCCCGCTTGGCGTCCTGCCGCAGTTCCGCCTTGGCCAGCGCGATCTCGTCGTGCACCAGTGCGGACATCTCGGCGGTGGCCGTGGCCACCAGCTGCCCGAGGCTGCGGTCCGCGCCTGTGTCGGCTGCGCTCATCGCCGTCTCCCTCATCTCGTCAACCGGATGCAAAGCCTCTCAGATCATGCCGGACCATCGTCTCCGGCGTGCGTGCCGGAGGCCACTTCGGCAAGCCGCCGGTGTTCGGCGGCCTTTGCCTCGTGGATCGCGGCCATCCGAAGGTGGTATTCCGGTTTGTCGAGTTCGTAGATGTCGGGGATGCCGTCCTGGTCCTCGTCGCGCTCCTCCTCCTCCGTCAGCTTCTTGTACTCGGCGTTGCGGATCTTGAGCAGGATGCCCGCGAAGACGGCCGCGAGCAGCGAGCCGACCAGCACCGATGCCTTGATCTCGTCGGTCAGCGCGGCATTGCCGGCGAAGGCGAGCTCGCCGATCAGCAGGGAGACGGTGAAGCCGATGCCGGCCAGGGAAGCGAGCGCGAAGACGTCCGGCCACCTGAGGTCGGGATTCAGCTCGGCCTTGGTGAAGCGGGCGGTGAACCAGGTGCCGCCGAAGATGCCCAGCGCCTTGCCCACTATCAGGCCGAGGACGACACCGAGCGTCTCCGGGCGGGTGAAGACCTCGTGGAGGGCGCCGCCGGAGAGCGACACACCCGCGGAGAACAGGGCGAACAGCGGCACCGCCAGACCGGCCGACAGCGGGCGGACCAGGTGCTCGATGCGCTCGCCGGGGGACTGCGTCTCGCCGTCGCGGCGGTGGCAGCGCAGCATCAGGCCCATGGCGACGCCCGCGATGGTGGCGTGCACCCCGCTGTTCTCCATCAGCGCCCAGATGACCACGCCGAGGGGCACGTAGACGTACCAGCCGCGGACGCCCTTGCGCAGCAGCAGGTAGAACGCGGCCAGGCCGACGGCGGCGAAGCCGAGTGCCAGGAAGTTGATCGTCGCGGTGAAGAAGACCGCGATGATCAGGATCGCGAAGAGGTCGTCGACGACGGCGAGGGTGAGCAGGAAGGCGCGCAGCGCGGCGGGCAGCGAGGTGCCGATCACGGCGAGGACGGCCAGCGCGAAGGCGATGTCGGTGGCGGTGGGGACGGCCCAGCCCTGCAGGGAGCCGCCGCCGAGGCCGTTGACGGTGAGGTAGACGACCGCGGGCGTCACCATGCCGCAGAGGGCGGCGATGACCGGGAGCGCGGCGGCCTTGGGGTCGCGCAGTTCGCCGGCGACCAGTTCGCGCTTGAGCTCGATGCCGGCGACGAAGAAGAAGAGGGCCAGCAGGCCGTTGGCGGACCAGTGCTGGAGCGAGAGATCCAGGCCGAGCGAGGCCGGGCCGAGATGGAAGCCGCGGACCGCCTCGTAGCTTCCGCCGAGGGTGTTCGCCCAGATCAGCGCGGCCACGGCGGCGACGAGGAGGAGGACTCCGCCGACGGTCTCGGCACGCAGCGCTTCGGCAACGAAATTCCGCTCGGGCAGGGACATCCGCCCGAGGAATATGGATCGGCGGGTGTTCGTGGGCGCGCTCACGCGGTGACCTCCGGCCTTCGGCAGCTGTGTACGGCTGTGCAGTTGCCGACCAGACTTCCCGGCGCACCAGAGCTTCTTAGCGCCTCATTGACGCGGTTCCCACTGTACCGGGCGGGCGCGCGGGAGTATCCGGTGGCCTCACTTTACGGGCAATTCGGGCGTCCGGCCGCTGGAGGGGAGGGCTGGCGGCGGCGGGCTGCCGGAGGGGAGCCCGTGGGAGCCGCGTACGCACGCAGGGGCGCCGGGCCGCTCCCGGCCCGGTGCCCCTTTCCGTGCGCGGTCCGGATCAGTCCTCGGAGGCCGCGCTCGGCAGCTTCGCCTGGATCAGCTCCATGACCGAGGAGTCGGTCAGCGTCGAGACGTCCCCGAGGTCGCGGTTCTCGGCGACGTCACGCAGCAGCCGCCGCATGATCTTGCCGGAGCGGGTCTTGGGCAGCTCCGCGACCGGCAGGATCCGCTTGGGCTTGGCGATCGGGCCGAGCTGCCGGGCGACGTGGGCGCGCAGCTCCTCGACCAGCCCCTCGTCCTCCGCTGCGGTGCCGCGCAGGATGACGAAGGCGCAGATGGCCTGGGTGGTCTGCGGATCGGTGGCGCCGACGACCGCCGCCTCGGCCACCTTCGGGTGCGAGACCAGCGCGGACTCGACCTCGGTGGTGGAGATGTTGTGCCCGGACACCAGCATCACGTCGTCGACCCGGCCGAGCAGCCAGATGTCGCCGTCCTCGTCCTT
>NZ_JBFACE010000041.1:0-67843 GCF_040640655.1 Streptomyces sp. NPDC021749
CACCCTCGTCGAACGTGCCACCCGCTACGTCATGCTGCTGCATCTGCCCGCCGGCCGCACTGCCGAACACGTCCGCGACGCCTTGGTCGAAACCGTCCAGACGCTGCCCTTGCACCTGATGCGGTCCCTGACCTGGGACCAGGGCGCCGAGATGGCCGCCCACGGCTCCTTCACCGTCGCCACCGACGTCCCGGTCTACTTCTGCGACCCGGCCAGCCCATGGCAGCGCGGCAGCAACGAGAACACCAACGGCCTGCTGCGGCAGTACTTCCCCAAGGGCACCGACCTGTCCGTCCACACGCGCGAGCACCTGACCGCCGTCGCCGCCGAACTCAACGGCCGCCCACGCAAAACGCTCGACTGGGAAACCCCAGCCGAGCGCCTGCATAAACTGCTCGCGGCCTGATCAACACAACCACGTGTTGCGACGACCCCCAGAAACCGCCTCCCGTGGCGGGCCGCTTTCGTGTCGGTGACTACTGCTGGATCACCTGGGCGACCGCCGCCTGGGGGCGGATCGGGAGGCGCCCGATGGGGCGGCCGGTGGCGGCGCGGACCGCGGACGCCACGGCGGCCGGGGAGGTGACCACCGGGACCGCGCTGGCGGGCTTGGCGCCGAAGGGGGCGACCACGTCGCGTTCCTCGACGAGTTCGACGATGCGGATGTCGGGGGCGTCGAGCGCGGTCGGCAGGGCGTAGCCGGTCAGGTCGGGGTGGCGGACCTGGCCGCGCGTGGTGCGGAGGTTCTCCATCAGGGCCGCGCCCATGCCCTGGGTGACGCCCGCCTCGATGCGGGCCCTCAGCTGGGCGGGGTTGAGGACCCGGCCGACGTCCTGGGCGACGGTCATCTCGACGACCCTGATGGTGCCCAGTTCGATGTCCACGTCGGCGACGCAGCGGATCGCGCAGAACGCCAGGCCCACGAACGCGTCGCCCTGGCCGCTGTCGTCGAGCGGCTCGGTGGGGTGCGGGCGGCACTGGGCGGTGGCCCAGAGCTCCTTGCCGTCCAGGGCCTCCGCGACGGTGGTGCTGAGCACGCCGTCGTACGAGGTGATCTTGCCGTCGCTGATCTGGAGGAGCTCGGTGGACATGCCGAACTTGTGGGCCAGCGGCTGGAGGAGCTGGGTGCGCACCATCTTGGCGGCGCGTTCCACGGCGCCGCCGGAGACCCAGGTGTGGCGGCCGTGGCAGGCCGGGCCGGCCGGCGGCTGGTCGGTGTCGACGCCGGCGACGTGCACCTCCTCGACCCCGAGGGTCTCCTGGACGATCTGCCGGGCCAGGGTGGAGAAGCCCGAACCGGTCTCCACGGCGGCGCAGATGACGGTCGCGACCGAGCCGCTGACCTTGACGGTGGCGGTGGAGACCTCGTCGGTGCCCTCCGCTCCCAGCATGTGCACCATGCCCAGCGCGTAGCCGACGCCGCGGCGCACCGCGCCGGGTTCGCCCGCGCCCTCGGGACCGCCCGGCAGCAGCCATTCCGCTTCGGGGGTGTCCTTGGGCAGTTCGGGCAGCGGCGCCTCCTTCACGGCGCGCAGCAGCTCGGCCACCGGGGCGGGGCAGGTCACCGTCTGGCCCGTGGGGAGCAGATCGCCGGTGGCCATGACGTTGCGCAGGCGGATCTCGTGCGGCTCCAGGCCCAGTCGGGCGGCGAGCTTGTCCATCTGGCCCTCGTAGGCGGCGCAGACCTGCATCGCGCCCTCGCCACGGACGTGCCCGGACGGCGGGTTGTTGGTGCGCACCGCCCAGCCGTCGACGACCGCGTGCGGGACGACGTACGGGCCGCAGGCGAAGGAGACCGCGGCGGCCAGCGCGTCGGCGGAGGTGTCCGCGTACGCCCCGGCGTCCATCAGGATCTGCGCCTCGACCTTGACCAGCTTGCCGTCGGCGTCCGCGTGGTGGCGGTAGCGCAGCAGCGTCGGGTGGCGGTGGGCGTGCGCGAGGAAGGACTCCTCGCGGGTGGCGGCCAGTTTGACGGGGCAGCCGGTGCGCAGCGCCAGCAGGCCGAGCGGGAGCTGGATGCCGGGGTCCTCGCGGTCGGCGGTGGCACCGGGGACGCCGGTCACCACGACCTTGACCTGCTCGGGGGCCAGGCCGAAGGAGGCGGCGGCCAGGTCGCGGTCGGTGTGCGGGTCCGTGGAGGCGGTGTAGATCTCCACCCCGCCGTCGGGGCGCGGCACGGCGAGTCCGGCCTCGGCCCCGATGGGTGCCGGGTCCTGGCGGCCGATCCGGTAGAGGCCCTCGACCATCACCTCGCCCACGGCGTCGGCGTCACCGAAGCGGAGCGGGATGTGCCGGATGAGGTTGCCGTCGGGGTGCAGCGGCTCGGCCTCGAAGGCGAGCTGGGGGTCGGTGACCGGCTCCAGGACCTCGTACTCGACGGCGATGGCGGCAGCGGCCAGCCGCGCCGTGTCGGGGTGGTCGGCGGCCACCGCGGCGATCGGCTCACCGTGGTGGCGGACCTCGTCCTTGGCGAACACCGGGCGGTCGGCGACGCCCCGGCCGTGCCCCGCGTCCCCGGGCACGTCCTCGTGCGTGACGACGACGCGCACGCCGGGCATCTCCGCGGCGTGCTTGGTGTCGACGGACAGGATCCGGGCGCGCGGGTGCGGGGAGCGCAGCACCGCCGCCCACAGCAGGCCCTCGGCCCACAGGTCGGCCGCGTACGGGAAGGTGCCCTCGGTCTTCGCGGCCGCGTCGGCGGACGGCAGGGAGACGCCCAGGCCGTGCGGCGGCGCGTCGTCGGGCATCTCGACGCCCGCGGCGGGGGTTGCGGTGACGGTGCCGGCGCCCTCGGACGTTCCGGTCATGCCGAGCCTCCCGGGTGCGGATCCTGGTCGTGCGGGGCGTGGCCCATGGAATCGGCGGGGCCCGCCTGGTGGGGGATGCGTGCGGTGTCCGCCGGGGGCGCCGCGGCCTCGTCGTCCGCCGTCTCGTAGGCGGCCTCGGCGGCCTCCGCACGGGCCTTGACGACCTCTTCGACGGCCTCCAGGACACCCCGGTATCCGGAGCAGCGGCACAGGTTGCCGCACAGCGCCTTACGGGTCTCCAGTTCGCTGGGGGCGTGGTTGCCCTCCAACAGGTCGTGCACGGTCATCGCCATGCCCGGTACGCAGAAGCCGCACTGCACGGCACCGGACGCGGCGAGCGCACGCTGCACGTCGGAGGGCACGCCGTTCTCCGCGAGCCCCTCGACGGTACGCACCTCGCTGCCCGCCGTGGTGGCCGCGGGCACCAGGCAGGAGGCCACCAGCCGCCCGTCCACCTGGACCGAGCAGGCGCCGCACTCCCCCTGGGAGCAGCCGTCCTTGGCCCCGGCCAGACCGAGCCGCTCGCGCAGCACGTACAGCAGCGATTCGCCGATCCAGGCGTCGGTGACCGGCCGGTCGATGCCGTTGACGCGCAGCACGTAGGAGGCGCTGGGGTGTTCGTCGTGGAAGGCCGGTTCGTCCGCGGGGAGGGACGGGGTGGTGGACGGGTCGTCGTCGCCCGCGCCGGCGGCCGCCTCGTCGGGGGCGGGCCGCTCCTCGGTGACGGCCCGGTCCTCGGCGGCTGCCGGAGGCTCGGAGCCGGCCGTTCCCTCGTCGGCGGAGCCCTCGGGCGCATCCGGCGAAGGCGACGCGTCCTGTGAAGGCGACGCGGCGGGCGCGGCGGACGGCTCCGGGGCCGGGCCCTCCGTGGCCGCGCCGAACTCCGCGGCGTGGTCCGGCCGTTGTGCGGTGTGCTCGGGCTCCCCCATGGCGTGGTCCGGCTGCTCCGCGGCGTGGTCCGGCCGGTGCTGTGGTGCCGGTTCCCCGGCCTCGGGGGCCGTCCAGGCACCGGCGGCGGCCGGGGTGGCGGGCGCGTCGGCTGCGGCGTCGTGGTGGTCCGCCGCCGCGTCGTGGTGGTCGGGCGCGGCGTCGTGGTGGTCGGGCGCGGCGTCGTGGTGGTCCGCCGCCGCGTCGTCGTGCGACGGCCGGTCGGTGTCCGGGGCGGGCGGCCACTGGGCCAGCGCGTCGGCGGGCAGCGACCAGTGGCCGGTCGCGCCGGCGGCCGCGGGGTCCGGTCCGGGGTCCTGGTCGTGGCCGGGCGCCCGGCCGTGGTCCGCGAGGCCGTTGCCGGGCGCGTAACCGCCGTTCAGGGGGCCGCTGTAGGGATCGTCCGCCGACGGTGCCGGGGCGGCCTCCTGGGGCTCCTCGGTGGCCGCGGGGGCGCCGCTGGTGGCGCTCAGGCCGGCGGTGAAGTTCCAGTGGCCGGTGCGGGCGGTGTCCGCCGTGGTGGCGCTCTCGTACGCGCCGGAGCCCGGGTAGCCGCCCTGGTAGCCGGCGCCGGTGCCCGTGAGGCCCTGGTGCCCGGGGTGGCCCTGGTGGCCGGGGTGGCCCTGGTGGCCGGGCTGGCCGGTGGGGTGGCCCGGGTGGCCCGTCAGCCGGTCGTCGCCGACCAGGTACTCGCCGGACTCCTCCAGGCCGTCGTCAGCCGCCGGGATGCTCCAGGAGGCGGAGGCCTCGGCGCTGCCCGCCACCGGCCACTCCACGGTGTCCGGGCCCCACGCACGGGCGGCCTCGGGCGCGCCGCCCTGGTAGTGCGCGGCGCCGCCCTGGTGGGCGGGGTCGTGTGCGGGCGCGCCGTATCCGGCGGAGGGGTCGGCGTACCCGGCCGCCCGGTCGGTGAACGGCATGGTCCACTGCCCGGTGGCCGCGGGGTCGGTGCCCGCGGCGGGGGCCTGCGGGGTGTGCGCGTGCGGGGTGAAGGACGCCGGCGGGGTGTAGCCGTGACCGGGCGCGGCGAGCGGGTCGGCCCCCGGGGTGGGGTAGCCGGGCGTCCGGCCGCCGTAGACCCCGGTGGTGAAGCCCTCCGGGAGCTGGACGAAGGCCGTCGCCTCGGACTCGTACTCGCCGCCCTGGGGCAGCGGTTGCCAGCCCTGGTCGGCGTGCGGCTGCTGCGGATGACGGTTGTCTTCGCTCACGAGAGCGCCCTCCCAAGTGCGCGGCGGGCCAGGGCTGCCACCGTACGGCGCAGGTGAAGCGCGGCCGGCGGCAGGGTCGCCGGTTCGGAACCGTCCTCCGGTGGGGCCGGGTCGGGGATGCAGGCGGCGGCGACGTAGTCCCCGAAGGCCGTCAGCGCCTCGGGCACCAGGCCGCGTTCGCCGTCCCAGTCGATGAGCGAGGCCACCCACTGCTCGGCCTCCAGGGGCCGCAGCGGCATCGCGGCGACCGCGCCGACCGCGCAGCGCACCCCGCGCCGGGCGGGGTCGAGGACCAGCGCCACCGACGCGGTGGCCCGGCCGGGGCCGGTGCGGCCGGTGGCTTTGAGGAAGGCCTGCGGGGCGTGCAGCAGCGGCACCCGTACGTAGCCGACGAGTTCGCCGGGGTGCAGCATCTCGTGGCCCGCCAGGAGGTGGCTGACCGGGATCTCGCGGCGGGCGCCCTCGGGGCCGGCGATGATCACCGTGGCCTCCAGGGCGGCCAGCACCGGAAGCGTGTCGCCCGTGGGGGCGGAGGTGACGATGTTGCCGCCGAGGGTGCCGGCGTTGCGGATCTGCGGCGGGCCGGCCGCGCGCGCGGCGGCGGCCAGGCCGGGGATGAGGGCGGCGAAGTCGGGGCGCCCCATACGGGCGAGGGTCAGGCCGGCGCCGAGCAGCGCATGGCCGTCCAGGTACTGCCAGCCGCGGATCTCGCTGATCCGGCCGAGGCCCACCAGGGCGGCGGGTCTGAGGAGTCCGGCGTTGACCGCCGCCATGAGGTCGGTGCCGCCCGCGACGGGCACGGCGGCGGGCATCGCGGTGAGTGCCGCCACGGCCTCGTCGAGCGAGGCCGGCAACGTCACCGTGTGCGACGCGTGCGGTGCGTGCGTGGTCAAGCCAGCTGCCCCTTCCCCGGTGGTGTCCCGGCAGTTCCGCTCCGCCGTACGGTACGTGCTCACGGCCCGGACGTGGCAACTCTGGCACATCTTCCCGGGCCCTCGGCGCGAGGGTCCGCGAAGGGACGATCCGTCCCCGGGCAGGGTGCTGGTCCGGATTCGTCCGCCACCGCCGGTGAAGTCCGCGGTCGGGGCCCGCCGGCGGGGGCGTGGTGCGGGTGCGGGATGCGCCCGGGCGGGGCGCACCCCGTCGTACGGCGGTGCTCGTACGGCGGTGCGGGGAGGAACCGCCGTGAGCACCACCGTCCCAGGATCCGGCCGTACGGGCGCCCTCCTTGCACCGGGGCTCACACGTTTGGGGGCGCCCCGTCGATCGGGCGTCCGAGCACCCCGGGGCGTTTCTGCCAGGGGCGGGGGCCGCCGGGCGGGCGGTAGTCGACGCCGAGGGCGTCGAGGCGGCCGTAGTGGGCGGCCATCCGGCGGGTGAAGTCCTGGTGGTCGCGGTCGGCCGGGGCCGGCAGGTGCGACCAGGCGACCTCGGCGAACGCGGCGAGCCGGGGGAAGACCTGGTAGTCGAGGCGCTGCCGGCCGTCCACGGCCTCGGTCCAGACGTTGGCCTGGGTGCCGAGGATGTGCGCGGCCTGTTCGTCCGTCAGTTCCGGCGGTACCGGCTCGAAGCGGTGGACGTCCTCCAGGGTCCGTACGTAGCCGATCGGCACCGGCTCGTCCGGGGAGGGGTCCTGACGGTGGTCCAGGTACACCTGCTGTTCGGGGCACATGACGACGTCGTGGCCGGATTTGGCCGCTGCGACCCCGCCGGCGTAGCCCCGCCACGAGGAGACCGCCGCCCCTTCGGCCAGGCCGCCCTCCAGGATCTCGTCCCAGCCGATGAGCCGTCGGCCGCGGTCGGTGAGCCAGCGGTCGAAGTGCCGGATGAACCAGCTCTGCAGTTCGTCCTCGCCGGCCAGCGAGAGTTCGGCGATCCGGGCCTGTGCGGCGGCGGAGGCCCGCCACTGGTCCTTGGGGCACTCGTCACCGCCGATGTGCACGAAGCGGGACGGGAAGAGTTCGAGGACCTCTTCGAGGACGTGCTCGTAGAACCGCAGGGTGGTGTCGGTGGGTGCCAGTACGTTGGGGTTGACGCCCCAGGTGTCCCAGACCTTCAGGGAGGCGGTGTCGATGACGTCGGTGTTGCCGAGTTCGGGATACGCGGCGATGGCGGCCTGCGAGTGACCGGGGACGTCGATCTCGGGGACGACGGTGATGTGCCGCCGGGCGGCGTGGGCGACGATCTCGCGGATGTCGTCCTGGGTGTAGTAGCCGCCGTGCGGGCGCTCGTCCCAGAGGGGGGAGGCGCGGTGGCCGATTTTCGTGCGCTCGCGCCAGGCGCCGGTTTCGGTCAGCTTCGGGTAGCGCCGGATCTCGATGCGCCAGCCCTGGTCGTCGGTCAGGTGCAGGTGCAGGACGTTGAGTTTGTGCGCGGCGAGCAGGTCGAGGTAGCGCAGCGCGCCGTCCTTGGGCAGGAAGTGCCGGGCGACGTCGAGCAGCATGCCGCGCCAGCCGAAGCGGGGGGCGTCCTCGACGGTCAGCTGCGGAAGGACGGCCGGCTGCCCGGGGGTGAGCGGGGCGCGGCGGAAGGCGTGCGGGCCGAGGAGCTGACGGAGCGTCTGGGCGCCCCAGAAGACACCGGCCGGGCCGCCGCCGGTGATCCGTACGCCCCAGCGGGCGTCGGCCTCCAGGCGGTAGCCCTCCTCGGGGAGGGCCGGGTCGAGGTCCAGGGCGAGGGTGTCGGTGGCGTCGGCGGAGCCGGGCGGCAGCGGCAGGCCGAAGGCCTCGCCGAGGGTGACCCGCAGCCAGAGCGCGGTGTCCTCGGTGCCGGGTGCGGCGGCGAGCGCGGTGTCCGGGCCGAGCCGGACGGCGCTGCCGGTGGGCCCGTCGATGCTCAGCGGTGCCGGGATCAGTCCGGCGCCCGGTACGGGAGGGGCGCCGGGGTCGGGAGGGGTTCCCAGTACGGGCGGGGCGCCGGGGGCCGGTCGGGCCGCGGGGGTGTCCGGCTGTCGCGTGGGGCCGTCTGTGTCCGGCATGCCGTCAGTCCTCCACCGCGCCCCCGGGTGCGGGACCGGCCGGCGCTGTAGGCGTACGGAGAGCACCCGCCCGTGCCGCGGGCGGTGTCACGAGCAGTGTCGGGGCCGATGCTGCCATCTGCCGGCGCACTCAGGCCCGCAATCCGGCCATCCCGTCATCCGGCCGCCCCGTCATCCGGCGATCTCGCCACCCGGCCGTCCCGTGATTCCCGGCGGAGCACCGGGGTGTGCGGGCACGACGGCGGGCCCGGGCCCCGAGAGGTCCGGGCCCGTGCCCGCGGGCCGGCCGGCGGTTACTTCTTGCCGCCGTCCTTGCCGCCCTTGTCCTTGTCGCCACCGGCGCCCATGGACTCGTAGATCTCCTTGCACATGGGGCAGACCGGGTACTTCTTCGGGTCGCGGCCCGGGACCCAGACCTTGCCGCACAGCGCCACGACGGGGGTACCGTCGAGCGCGCTCGCCATGATCTTGTCCTTCTGGACGTAGTGGGCGAAGCGCTCGTGGTCGCCGTCGCCGTGCGACACCTGCGGTGTCGGCTCTACGAGGGTCCCGGTACCAGTCCCGCGCTCGGGCTCAAGAGTG
The DNA here is from genome assembly GCF_040640655.1 of Streptomyces sp. NPDC021749. Lineage (NCBI taxonomy): Bacteria > Bacillati > Actinomycetota > Actinomycetes > Kitasatosporales > Streptomycetaceae > Streptomyces > Streptomyces sp. NPDC021749. The sequence continues at coordinate 8,502 of NZ_JBFACE010000041.1, forward strand.
CTCATAGCTGCCAAGGGTACTCACGCCCGCGAGGACCCGGCAGCGACGGCCCGCCGCCGGATGGAGCGCGAGACCCGCCGCCGCGACCACGGTCGCCACCCACGGCGGCGCGTACGGGCACAGGCCGACGGCGAGCGCCGGTCGGACGGGGGGCGGGCTCCCGCGGGCGGCCGGGAGCGGGGCCGGCCGACACCGCCCCCGGGAGGCCGCCGCCGGTCCGCTAGGAGGCCGCCACCGGTCCGCTAGGAAGCCACCGCCAGTCCGTCCCGGTCGCCGGACGTCAGGCCCAGCCTCTCGGCGAAGGCCAGCGCGGCCTCCGGCCGGACCTCGTACCAGGAGTCCTTGTCGCAGACCGCGTCCAGCAGCGCGGCGATCTCCGGCGCGCCGACCGCCCGGGCCTCGGCGGCGGCCATGAAGGCGCGGACCGCGTCCGCCGCGTCGACCTCGCTCTCCGTGCGGGCCACGAGGTCGTCGACGATCCGGTCGATCGACGCGTCACCGGGCGCGGCCCAGCTCATCGCCATCTCCAGGCCGTCGTCCGGCAGCTTCTCGGGATACGGGGCGCGCGCCCAGGCGCCGTCCTGCCACCAGTAGACGAACCCGAAGAGGTTGCCCTGGGCGTCGTCCCGCAACTGCTCCCAGGGCAGCCATTCGGGGCCGCCGGCCAGGAAGTCGATCTGGCGGTCGCCGCTGTGGGTGTAGCTGCCGTCCGAGTCCTGGCCGCAGAGCAGCGCCCGGCCGCCGTCGTACAGCTTCAGCCGCCACCAGTAGCTGCCGCCGCCGTTCCAGCACTCAAGTCCGTGCTTCCCCCAGGAGAACTCGTCCGAGTCGTCCACCGCCGCGGCGACCACCGCGAGCGTCGCGGCCCGCGCCCACAGCCGCTCCGGATGATCGAGGTCCCCGGGCACACTCGGCCTGTGCATGCACTCTCCCCCGCTGTCCCGCGCGGCCCCGCCGTCGCGGCCGCGCACCGTCCCCGTCACGCGAACCATAGCGACGGGCACTGACAATTCCTCATGACGAGGCCGTCACAGTAATCCAACGCTCAACGAAAAATCCGGCGTTCCGCGAGACGGCCCGGCACTCCCCCGGGCCCCGCACGCGACCGGCCCGGCGGCCGCCGTGATCAGTTCAGCGACGGGTCGTCCGGGTACGTGGCGACCATCGCCAACTCGTTGCGCTGCCGCCGCAGGACCGCGCGCCACAGCTGCTCCGGGTCGGGCGAGGAGACGTCGCCCGGCTCGGACTCGACGACGTACCAGGCACCCTCGACCAGCTCGTCCTCCAGCTGGCCCGGGCCCCAGCCCGCGTATCCGGCGAAGATCCGCAGACTGCCCAGTACGGCCGCGAGGAGCTCGGGCGGGGCCTCCAGATCGACCAGGCCGATCGCGCCGTGCACCCGGCGCCAGCCCAGCGGCTCCTCGCCCGGCTGGACGCCCGCGCGGTCGGCGACCTGAGCGCCGGCCGTCTCCCCCGACTCGGCGCCCGGACCGGCGCCCGTACCCATGGGGGGCATGTCGCTCTCGCCGGAGGCGCCGCCGGGCACCACGGCCACCCCGAGCGCCGAATCGAGCGAGACCGGGCCGCCCTGGAAGACCACGCCCGGCTCACCGGTCAGCGCGGCCCAGGGCGCGAGGATGTCCGCGACGCCCACCGGGGTGGGTCGGTTGAGGACCACGCCGAGGGAGCCCTCCTCGTCGTGGTCGAGGAGCAGCACCACCGCGCGGTCGAAGTTCGGGTCCGCAAGCGCGGGCGTCGCGACGAGCAGCCGGCCTGTGAGCGAGGACACCTCGGTCATGGCCACATGATCCCGCACTTCTGCCCCGAGCGGGGGGTCAAAGCCGGGACCGGTGCGAGCGCAGGGCAGGGCGTACGGCGGCAGCCCCGGCGCACGGCGGCGCCGGCGGAAGAGCGCCGGTTTCCACACGGCTTTCTCACAGTGCATTTAAGACAATCCGCAGCTTTTCCGCCAAAAGGCGATTACAGATCAAAGGGTGACCGTAGCGGAGGGTGTTGTGACAAAGCCATTACACGGTCAGAGGCTGCACGGGCCTACGGACACCCCCTCGGACGCCCTTACCATTTCTGCTTGGCCCTGCCCGTCTCCAGGAACGCGAGATCCATGACCGTCTCTACTGACGACGTACTGCTTGTCCACGGCGGCACCCCGCTGGAGGGCGAGATCCGGGTTCGCGGTGCGAAGAACCTTGTGCCCAAGGCCATGGTCGCCGCCCTGCTCGGCAGCGGACCCAGCCGGCTGCGCAACGTGCCCGACATCCGCGACGTACGCGTGGTGCGCGGACTGCTGCAGCTGCACGGCGTCACGGTCCGCCCGGGCGACGAACCCGGCGAGCTGGTCCTCGACCCCTCGCACGTGGAGAGCGCCAACGTCGCGGACATCGACGCGCACGCCGGCTCCTCGCGGATCCCGATCCTGTTCTGCGGCCCGCTGCTGCACCGCCTCGGCCACGCCTTCATCCCGGGTCTGGGCGGCTGCGACATCGGCGGCCGCCCGGTGGACTTCCACTTCGACGTGCTGCGCCAGTTCGGCGCGAAGATCGAGAAGCGCGCCGACGGGCAGTACCTGGAGGCGCCGCACCGGCTGCGCGGCACCAAGATCCGGCTGCCGTACCCGTCGGTCGGCTCGACCGAGCAGGTGCTGCTGACCGCCGTGCTGGCGGAGGGCGTCACCGAGCTGTCGAACGCCGCCGTGGAGCCGGAGATCGAGGACCTGATCTGCGTGCTGCAGAAAATGGGCGCGATCATCTCCATGGACACCGACCGGACGATCCGGATCACCGGTGTCGACAAGCTCAACGGCTACACCCACCGGGCCCTCCCGGACCGCCTGGAGGCCGCCTCCTGGGCGTCCGCGGCGCTCGCCACCGAGGGCAACATCTACGTCCGGGGCGCCCAGCAGCGCTCCATGATGACCTTCCTCAACACCTTCCGGAAGGTCGGCGGCGCCTTCGAGATCGACGACGAGGGCATCCGCTTCTGGCACCCGGGCGGCTCGCTCAACGCCATCGCCCTGGAGACCGACGTCCACCCCGGTTTCCAGACCGACTGGCAGCAGCCGCTGGTCGTGGCCCTCACCCAGGCGTCCGGCCTGTCCATCGTCCACGAGACGGTGTACGAGTCCCGGCTCGGCTTCACCTCCGCGCTCAACCAGATGGGCGCGCACATCCAGCTCTACCGGGAGTGCCTGGGCGGCTCGGCCTGCCGTTTCGGCCAGCGCAACTTCCTGCACTCCGCGGTGGTCTCCGGGCCGACCAAGCTGCAGGGGTCCGACCTGGTCATCCCCGACCTGCGCGGCGGCTTCTCGTACCTGATCGCGGCGCTGGCGGCGCAGGGCACCTCCCGGGTGCACGGCATCGACCTGATCAACCGCGGCTACGAGAACTTCATGGAGAAGCTCGTCGAGCTGGGCGGCCACGTGGAGCTGCCCAACGGGGCGCTGAGCCACTGACGGCGCCCGGGCGGCACGGCCCGCGCCGACGCCCGTACGAACACGCCTGAGGGGCGGCCACCGAAACCGGTGGCCGCCCCTCAGGGCCGTCTGGGGCCCGCCCGGGCCACGGGATGACCCGGGAGGTGCCGGGCGGCGTACGCGGCCCCGTACGGCCGCGGTGGCGCCCCGGAGGCCGGCAGGAAGGGGTGCAGCAGGGCCGCGCGGGGCGCGGGTACGACAAAGGCGGCCGCCCCAGGGGGCAGCCGCCTCGTTACGCCGGGTCAGGGCGTCACTTGCCCTTAGCGGCTTCCTTGAGCTTGGAGCCCGCGGAGACCTTCACGCTGTAGCCGGCCGGGATCTGGATCGGGTCGCCGGTCTGCGGGTTGCGCGCGGTGCGAGCGGCACGGTGGGTGCGCTCGAAGGTCAGGAAGCCGGGGATGGTGACCTTCTCGTCGCCCTTCGCGACGACCTCGCCGGTCACCTCGGCGAGGGCGGCCAGAACGGCGTCGGCGTCCTTGCGGGTCACCTCGGCGCGATCGGCCAGAGCGGCCACCAGCTCACTGCGGTTCATGTTTGTACTCCCGTGTTCTTCTTGCCAATGAGGCGTGCCACGCGGCGCGGAGCCGCATGTTGGGCACAGCGAAGCCGATGCTGCCAGGGTCCTCGGACAGTCCCCGGACCCGGGTCTGCCTGCCAGACCCTCGCGCCCGAATACGCATCCTGCCCCTACCTGCGGCAGTAAAGCCAATCCGGCGCCCTGGCGGGTCACACGAAAAGCGCCACTGCCACGCGGTGGTGACGTTCCGCATCGTTCCGCTCCGGGCCGGATCCACAGGATGGCGGCCATTGCTGCCCGCCACCCTATGGGGGCCGTCGTGACGGCGTGTCCCGCGACGCGCCGTCGTCAGACCGTCGTGGCCGTCGTCACAGCCGGGTCGCTGCCCTTGGCCGCCTCCCGCACCGCACCGGCCACCGCTCCCGCGACCTTCTCGTTGAAGACGCTGGGAATGATGTAGTTCGGGTTGACCTCGTCCTCCAGGACGACGTCCGCGAGGGCGCGGGCCGCGGCCAGCATCATCTCGGTGTTCACCGTACGGGAGTGGGCGTCCAGGAGGCCGCGGAATACACCGGGGAACACCAGGACGTTGTTGATCTGGTTCGGGAAGTCGGAGCGGCCGGTGGCCACGACGGCGGCGGTCTGCCGGGCGATCGCCGGGTCGACCTCCGGGTCGGGGTTGGCGAGTGCGAAGACGATCGCGCCGTCGGCCATCTTGGCCACGTCGTCGCCGTCGAGGACGTTGGGCGCCGAGACGCCGATGAAGACGTCCGCGCCGACCACGGCCTCCTTGAGGGTGCCGGTGACGCCGTCGGGGTTGGTGTTGTCGGCGATCCAGCGCAGCGCCGAGTCCGGGTCGGCGTCGACCAGGTCCGTGCGGCCGGCGTGCACCACGCCGTGGATGTCCGCGACGACGGCGTGCCCGACGCCGGCGGCCAGCAGCAGCTTGAGGATGGCGGTGCCGGCCGCGCCGGCGCCGGACATCACGACCCGGACGTCCTCGATCTTCTTGCCGACGACGCGCAGCGCGTTGGTGAGCGCGGCGAGCACCACGATGGCGGTGCCGTGCTGGTCGTCGTGGAAGACCGGGATGTCCAGCGCCTCACGCAACCGCGCCTCGATCTCGAAGCAGCGGGGCGCGGAGATGTCCTCCAGGTTGATGCCGGCGAAGCCGGGGGCGATGGCCTTGACGATCTCCACGATGGCGTCGGTGTCCTGGGTGTCCAGGCACAGCGGCCAGGCGTCGATGCCGGCGAAGCGCTTGAAGAGGGCCGCCTTGCCCTCCATGACGGGCAGTGCGGCCTTGGGGCCGATGTTGCCCAGGCCCAGGACCGCGGAGCCGTCCGTGACGACCGCGACGCTGTTGCGCTTGATCGTCAGCCGGCGGGCGTCCTCGGGGTTGTCGGCGATGGCCTGGCAGACCCGGGCGACGCCGGGGGTGTAGACCATGGAGAGGTCGTCGCGGTTGCGGATCGGGTGCTTCGACGACATCTCGATCTTGCCGCCGAGGTGCATCAGGAACGTACGGTCGGACACCTTGCCGAGCGAGACGCCCTCGATGGTGCGGAGCTGCTCGACGATCTCGTTGGCGTGCGCGGTCGAGGTGGCCGCGATGGTGACGTCGATCCGGAGCTTCTCGTGCCCGGACGCAGTGACGTCGAGGCCGGTCACCGAGCCTCCGTGGGACTCGACGGCCGTGGTGAGCTGGGAGACCGCGGTTCCGCTCGCGGGCACCTCCAGCCGGACCGTCATCGAGTAGGAGACGCTGGGCGCCGTTGCCATGGCCGACTTCCTCTGCTTTCACCGTGTCGCTGTGTATCGCTGCGTGTCACAGCGTTGTGCCGTCCGATCGTCGCACCTACCCCTGAGTACGCGGTAGCCGCCCGGGGTTGCGAACGTTGTGTTCACCGGGAGGCGGCGACTTCGGAAAATGGCTTCCACCATACGAGAAATGACCAGGCAAGCAAAGAGGCCCACATCACCTGGTGACGTGGGCCTCAGAAGCAAGTGACACCGACCCGCCATGCTCGCCTCGCGGCAAGTGGTCGCTCGTAGCGACGATGGTTGGGCCCGGGGGCTTGGATCGAGCCGGTGCCGTCACCCAGGCTAACAAACCATCTCCGGAAGCGAATCCCGTCGTCGGGTACGGATTTCAGGTCCCTCCGTACGGGCTCCCGGCCGGGCTCAGTCCCTCAACAGGTCGGGCACCCCGGCCGCGTCCGGCTCGTCGCGCCCGGCGGACAGCACGGTCAGCTGCTGGGTGGCCCGGGTCAGCGCCACGTACAGCACCCGCAGCCCGGCCGGGGACTCGTCGGCGATCTCGGCCGGCGACACCACCAGCGTGGCGTCGTACTCCAGGCCCTTCGCCTCCAGGGAGCCCAGCGCCACCACCCGGCCCCCGAGCGGGGCCAGCCAGCGGCGGGCCTGCGCACGGCGGTGCATCGCCACCACGACGCCGACCGTGCCGTCCACCTCGCCCAGCAGCCGCTCGGCCTCCGCCACCGTCGCCGCGGCCAGCGCGCCCCCGTCGGCGGGCCCGGCGCCGTCCCCGACGACCGCGAAGCGCGGCTCCAGACCCGTCGAGCGGACCGCCTTCGGCGACTGCATGCCGGGCATCGCCAGCGCCAGCACCCTCCCGGCCAGCTCGGCGATCTCCGCGGGGTTGCGGTAGTTGACGGTGAGGGTGAAGCGGCGGCGCGGGCGGGTGCCGAGCGCCTCGTCGCGGGCGGCGGCCGCCTCGTCCGGGTCGGACCACGAGGACTGCGCCGGGTCGCCGACCACGGTCCAGGTGGCGTGCCGGCCGCGGCGGCCGACCATCCGCCACTGCATGGGCGTCAGGTCCTGCGCCTCGTCGACGATCACATGGGCGTAGTCGGTGCGCTCCTCCTCCAGGCGCTCACGCCGGCCGCGGCCGCCGCCGTTGCGGTCCGCGTACGTCGTCAGCTCCTCCAGGCCGGTCAGGTGCTCCAGCGGGTCGGCCTCGCGCGGGCGGGCCGGGCGCATCGGGGCGCCGAGGATCTGCTGCAGCTCGTCCAGCAGGGCGACGTCGTGCACCGACAGCGGGCCGTGCCCGGAGGCGTCCAACCGGCCCAGGGAACGCGCCAGTTGGCGCACCTCGCGCGGGTTGAGGACGCGGCGCGCCCAGCGGCCCAGCAGCTTCTCGTCGGCCATCGCGGCGAGCACGGCACGCGGGGTCAGCTCGGGCCACCAGGCGTCCAGGAACTCCTGGAACGAGGCCTCGGTGACGAGGTCCTCGTCGAAGCCCTGACGGGCCTCGGCGGCGAGCTCGGGGTCGGTGTAGCGGCGGCCGGCGCCCGACTTGGCCCACAGGGCGTCCAGGATCAGGCGGCGGGCCCGCGGGCGCAGCAGGTTGACCGGCGCGGTGCCGCCGAGCGCGGACTGCCGGACGGCGCGCAGCTCGTCGGCGCCCAGCTCGATCCGGGAGCCGAAGGCGACGACCCGGAGCCGGTCGGTCCGTACCGCCGGCGCGGTCTCCTCCTCGTCGCCGAACGCGAGCTGGCCCGCCGGTCCGGGCGCGGGCGCTGTGCCGCCCGGGGACAGCTCCAGGGCGGCCCGGGCGGCCTTGCGCAGCAGCTTCTGCATCCGCGACGAGCCCTTGATCCGGGCCACCGCCGGCGGGTCGTACGCGGTCGCCTCCGCGCCGTCGACGAGCGAGCCGAGCGCCCGGATGGCGACCTGGCCCTCCTCGCCGAGCGACGGCAGCACGCCCTCGGTGTAGGCGACCAGCAGCGGCGTCGGGGAGACGATCAGGATGCCGCCGGCGTAGCGGCGGCGGTCCTGGTAGAGGAGGTAGGCGGCGCGGTGCAGGGCGACCGCGGTCTTGCCGGTGCCCGGCCCGCCCTCGACCTCGGTGACGGAGGCGGCGGGCGCCCGGATCACCATGTCCTGCTCGGCCTGGATGGACGCGACGATGTCCCGCATGGTGTGGCTGCGGGCCCGGCCGAGCGCGGCCATCAGCGCGCCGTCACCGATCGCCGGGAGCTCCTCGCCGTCCAGCGTGGCGGTGATCTCCGGGCGCATCAGATCGTCCTCGACGCCGAGCACCTTGCGGCCCTTGGAGCGGATCACCCGGCGGCGGACGACCCGGCCGGGCGCCACCGGGGTGGCGCGGTAGAAGGGCGCGGCGGCCGGCGCCCGCCAGTCGATGACCAGCGGGGAGTAGTCCGCGTCGAGGACGCCGAGCCGGCCGATGTGCAGCGTCTCGGCGATCTCGGCACGGTTGGCCACGACCGCGCCGTCGGCCGGCTCGACGGAGGTGTACGCGCCGTCCGGGCCCTTCTTGCCGTCCTTGCCGAGGAGCAGGTCGATCCGCCCGAAGAGGAAGTCCTCGTACTCGGAGTTGAGCCGGTGGAGGTGGACACCGGCCTGGAAGACCTGGGCGTCCCGCTCGGCGAGCGCGCCGGGCGTGCCGACCTGGCCGCGCTTGGCGGCGTCGTCCATGAGGAACTCCGCCTCGTGGATCTTCTCCTCAAGGCGCCGGTAGACGCGGTCCAGGTGCGTCTGCTCGGCCTCGATCTCGCGGGCGCGAACCGATTCCGAGGCGTGGTCCGGTGCGTGCGTGGCGTTCTGCGCGGCCACCCAGGCCCCCTTCTGCTGTGCGTAGGGCAGCCGTCAACCGTACGCGAACCGGGCACCGTGCGCACCTGGTGAGAAGGACAAATCCGGGCGGATTCGGTCGGATGTTGATGCAGACCGTTACTCGGGATGTCTTGGGCGGTCACGGGAGGGGGGTGGGGCGGTTACCGGGGGTGGCTTTGGCGGGTGCCGGGGGGTGCCAGGGGGTGGCTTTGGGGGGTGCCGGGGGGTGCCAGGGGGGTGGCTGGGGCGGTTGGGAGGTGGCTTGGGTGGTTGACGGAGGCAGCTTGGGGGTTCCCGGGGGGTGGCTTGGGTGGCCCGCTCGCGGAGGGGCGCCGACCTTCCCGCCGGGCCCTCCCGGACGCTCGCCCCGGGTTCTCCCGGACGCCCGTCCGGGGTCCTGTCGGCTCACTCCGCGCGGCTCATGTCCGCCGGCTCCTCCCGGCTCACTTCCTGCGGCTCACTTCCTGCGGCTCACGCCTTCACCGTGGCCAGTCTTCTGCCCTCCAGGGTGCTGATCTCGAAGTGGTCGATCTCGTTCCGGTCGAGTGCGGCGCCGCCCGCCGCGTACAGGGGCTCGCGGTTCCACTTGGCCGTGCTCCCGGGGATGCCGTAGCCGCCCTCGGGGACCGCCCAGGTGGTGACGGTCTGCCGGCGACCGTCCTTGCCGACCGCGACCAGCGAGCAGCTGAGCGGGCCCTTCACGTGGGCGAGCTGCAGGACGACCTGGGTGCCCCACGGGCGGGCCGACATGGAGACGCCCGCGGAGACCTTGGTGTCCGGGTCGATGGAGTGGACCTGCTCGCCCTCGGCGTACTGGGCGCGGACCGCGTTCGCCAGCGGGGGCGCCGCCGGCGCCGGCGTCTGCTCCGTACCGCCCTTGACGACGGAGACGGCGGCCAGCGGCCCGCCGACGATCAGCACGACGGCCGCGGCAACCAGGAACAGCCGGCGGCGGGCCCGGCCGCGGCGGGTGGCGGCGACCTCGTCGAGCAGTCCGCCGAGGAGGCGGGGGCCGGGGACGGCGGTGAGCGTGTCCGGGGTGGGGGCGGACCCCTTGAACTCGGCCAGCACCGGAGTCAGGCCCATCAGTTCCTCAAGCTCGGCCGCGCACCGGTCACAGCCGACGAGATGCATCTCGAACCGTTCGGCATCGGCAGCGTCCAGGACGCCCAGCGCATAGGCGCCGACGTCGCTGTGTCGGTCCGGCTGCGTGGGCGGGATCACTCCGTCACTCCTCGTTCCTCAAGCGAGAGCTTCAGGGAGCGCAGCGCGTAGAAGACCCGGGACCGCACGGTCCCTGCGGGTACGCGAAGCACCTCCGCTGCCTCGTTGACCGTACGCTCCTTGAAGTACGTCTCCACGAGGGCCTCTCGGTGGGCCTGGCTCAGATCGCTCAGCGCCTCGGAGATCGTCATCGTGCGCAGCGCCCGGTCGATCACGTCGGCGGCCGGCATCGTCTCCAGGGGTGTTGCATCGACCTCTTGGGGTCTGGCCTTCCGGCTCCGGTACCCGTCGATCACTATCCGCCGGGCGACGGTCACCAGCCAGGGGCGGATCGAGCCGGTGGCGCGCTGTAGTTGCTCGGCGTTGCGCCAGGCCCGCACCAGCGTCTCCTGGACCACGTCCTCCGCGCGGTGCCGGTCGCCCGCCACCAGCCGCAGGACGAAGGCGAGGAGCGGGCCCGCGTGCTCGTCATAGAGGGCTCGCATGAGCTCCTCGTCAGGTGTCGTCCTGTCTGCCACGACGGCATCCTTACGCACTCCAACTCCCGGGTCGAGAGCCCGGATCACCCAAGATCGCCGGGGACCTGGCCATGAATCGGACTTGCGGTGAGGAGTACGGACGGGACGGGCGGGGTGTTCAGCGGGCGGCGGAAATTTTTTCCGGGGCGGGTCCGGGGGGGCGGCCGGCCCGCCGGACCCGCCTTTTGCCACGTGGCCCTTTTGCCACGTGGCCCTTTTGCCGCGTTGCCCTGTTGTCCCGTTGCCCTCTTGCCGTGTTGCTCTGTTGCCCTGTGGCCCCGTTGCTGTTGTCCCGCTGTCCCGTTGTCCCGTTGCCCGGGCGCCCCTGGACGGCCTCCGCCGCCGTAACGGCTGCCTCCCGCCGTGGACCCGGTTACGCCGCCGTAACGGCTGCCTCCCGCCGTGAACCCGGTTACGCCGCGCCGTACTTGTCCGTGTCCGCATGCGGGTCCAAGGACAGCCGGTAGCCGCGCTTGACGACCGTCTGGATCAGCTTCGGCGCACCCAGCGCCACCCGCAGCCGGGCCATCGCGGTCTCCACGGCGTGCTCGTCCCGCCCCGCCCCCGGCAGCACCCGCAGCAGTTCGGCACGGGAGACGACCCACCCGGGGCGGCGGGCCAGCGCCCGCAGCAACGCCATCCCGGCCGGCGGCACCGGCCGCAGCACACCGTCCACCACGACCGCGTGCCCGCGGATCTCCAGCCGTCGCCCGGCCACCGGCAACGGGCGCGCCCGGCCCGGCAGTTCGCGGCAGAGCAGCTGCACCAGCGGTCCCAGCCGGAAACGCTCCGGCTGGAGTGTGGGCACGCCCTCGGCCTCCAGGGGCAGCGCGGTCACCGGCCCCACACACACGGGCAGCACCCCCTGCCGCAGCGCCGCCAGCACCTCCTCCCGGATGCCGCGCTCATCGGCCCGGCGCAGCAGTGACGCGGCGGCGGGTGCGCTGGTGAACGTCACCGCGTCCAGGCCGCCTCCGGTCAGCGCGTCCAGCAGCCGGTCGACCGGACCGAGGTCCTCCGGCGGCATCCAGCGGTACACCGGGACGCCGATCACCTCCGCACCGCCGGCCCGCAGCGCCTCCACGAACCCGGGCAGCGGCTCGCCGTGCAGCTGTACGGCCACCCGCCGTCCGGACACCCCCTCCGCCAGCAGCCGGTCCAGCACCTCGGCCATCGACTCCGAGGCCGGTGACCACTTCTCGGTGAGCCCGGCGGCCCGGATCGCGCCACGCACCTTCGGGCCGCGCGCCAGCAGTTCGACGCCGGCCAGCCGGTCCAGCAGCGCCTCACCCAGCCCCCAGCCCTCCGCGGCCTCGATCCAGCCGCGGAACCCGATGGCCGTAGTGGCCACGACGACGTCCGGCACACGATCGATCAACGCGCGGGTCACGGCGAGCAGTTCGGTGTCGTCCGGCAGCGGCACGATGCGCAGCGCGGGGGCGTGCAACACCTGGGCGCCGCGCCGTTCCAGGAGGGCACCGAGCTCCTCGGCCCGCCGGGCCGCGGTCACACCGACGGTGAAACCGTCCAGCGGGCGCACGGAGGGCCCGTCGTCCGGGGAATCAGGGGCTGCCGGGGGCGTCGAGGCTCTGGCGGACGCCGGAGCTTCCGCGGACGTCGAGGCTTCGGAAGGCACCGGGACCCCCGCGGACGCCGAGGCTTCCGCGGACGTCGAGGCTTTCGCAGACGTCGAGGCTCCGGAAGGCACCGGGACTCCCGCGGACGCCGGGGCTCCCGCGGACGTCGAGGCCCCCCGGGTTTCCGTTTCCGGCCCGGGGCCGGGCGCCGTCCGCGGCTCCTGCTCGCCGTGCTCCTGCGCGCCGTGCTCCTGTTGCTGCTGATCGTGCATGGTCGTCCCGCTCCGCCCAGAGTGGTTGTGCTGCCTCGCGCTTCCCCGCCGCCGCGGCCCGGGCGGCGGGGAGCTCCGGGATCCCGGGATCCCGGCTTCCCCGGACCTCATGCCCCCGGGCCCGAAGGAGCCATGGTCCCGGGTGCCGAGGTCCAGAAGTCCACGGTGTCCAGCCTGCCGACAGCACATGACAGGCCCGGTCCTCCAGTATTTCCCCCGGGTTACGCCGCTGCGCGGCCACCACGGGCCACCGGCCCCCCAGCGGCCCCACAGCTGCCCCACGCCGACCTGACGCCGGCCCTGAAGCCAGTTCTCACACCTCGGCGTGGACCGGCTGCCGCTCCGCTTCCCCGGCCGCCGCCTCCGCGCCCGCCCGCGCCGTACGCCGTGCCCGCGCCGCCGGCCGCAGGTATACGGCCCAGGTCACCACCGTGCACACCGCGTAGCAGGCCAGGAACGACACGAACGCCGGCGTACCCGACCCGGTGGCCAGGAATGACTGCCGGAAGGCGAGGTTGATGACCAGCCCGCCGAGCGCGCCGACCGCGCCGATCAGCCCCATCGCCGCCCCCGACAGCCGCCGCCCGCTGGCCTCGGCCGCCTCACCGGTCAACCCGCGCCGGACCGCCTGCGCCTGGAAGATCCCCGGGATCATCTTGTACGTGGAGCCGTTGCCGAGCCCGGACAGCACGAACAGCGCGATGAAACCGACCAGGAACACCGACAGCGACCGCACCGCCGACGCGTAGATGACCACCCCGGTGGCCAGGGACATCGCCAGGAAGTTCCCCAGGGTGATCCGGGCGCCGCCGAACCGGTCCGCCAGCCGGCCGCCGACCGGCCGCACCAGCGACCCCAGCAGCGGCCCGATGAACGTCAGCGACGCCGCCTGGAGGGGCGTGCGCGCGAACTGGATCTGCAGCACCAGCCCGAACGCGAAGCTGTAGCCGATGAACGACCCGAACGTGCCGATGTACAGCAACGACATCACCCAGGTGTGCGGCTCCCGGGCGGCGTCCAGGGCCGCTCCGGTGTCGTTCCGCACCGGCGCCAGGTTGTCCATGAACAGCGCCGCGAGCACCGCCGCGACCACGATCAGCGGCAGGTAGACGGCGAGCACCAGCCGCGGCTGCGCGGCCCCGGCCGTACCGATCACCAGCAGCCCCAGCAACTGGACCACCGGTACGCCGATGTTGCCGCCGCCGGCGTTCAGCCCCAGCGCCCAGCCCTTCTTCCGGAGGGGATAGAAGGAGTTGATGTTCGTCATCGAGGAGGCGAAGTTGCCGCCGCCGACCCCCGCTAGCGCCGCGACCAGCATGAACGTGGCGTAAGAGGTGCCCGGCTCCATCACCACCGCGGCCGCCGTCGCCGGCACCAGCAGCATCGTCGCGCTGATCACCGTCCAGTTGCGCCCGCCGAACCGTGCCACCGCGAAGGTGTACGGCACCCGCAGCACCCCGCCCACCAGCGTCGGCACCGCCACCAGGAAGAACTTCCCGGCCGGATCGACCCCGTACTCCGGCCCCATGAACAGCACCATCACCGACCACAGGCTCCAGATGGAGAAGCCGATGTGCTCGGACAGTACGGAGAAGGCGAGGTTCCGCCGGGCCACCCGCGCCCCGGTCTCCGCCCAGAACGTCTCGTCCTCGGGCTCCCACCGCTCGATCCACCGTCCACCCCGGCGCGCCCGGCCGACGGGGGTCGGGCCGGCGGGGGTGGGGCCGCCGCGCGTGCGGCCACCGGACGTCGAGCTGGATACCGAGCCGGATGTCGGCCCGCCCGTACGGCTTTCGTCGGGGCTGTCGCTCCTGCTGCCGCTACTACTGTCGCTACGGGTGCCTGCCGCGGCCTCGGCCGTCATCGCGCCTCCCAGGGGGTCGGGTCCTCCCCACGAAGCTAGGGACGGCGGGTTTCCGGACCGTGGCAGCAGGTGACCGCGGCGAAACCTTGCGCTCACGCACCACCGGGCCCGTGCGTGAGCGACCGCGGACGCCGGGGAGCGCGCGCCGGACAGAGCCACACCGAAGTGCCTCGCACGCCCCCTGACCTCACTCGTTCGACAGGTAAGGGCAGGCGACCTGGACGCTGGCGACCTGGACACTGTCAGCAGTGTCATCGAACGCGCTGAGCAATCACTCGAACACGCTCACGGCCTCTCCGGCGGCACCGACTCCCCCGGCCTGTGCTTCCTCGCCGCCCAGCAGGACGTCCGGCTGATCACCACGTCCTGGGTGGGCCGCGACCCCGGCAACGACGACACCATGTGCAGCGCCCGCAGCGCGGCCTACCTCAGCGCACACCGCACCCGCACTCGGCCACGCGACGTCCCCTCTGCACGCCCTCACCCACACTCCACACCCACACCCACACCCACACCCACACCCACACCCATCGCATCGGCATCCTCGCGAGGGAGCCAGGCGCCCTTCGGTGCGGTCAACCAGCCGTTCTCCCTCGTGAGTTCGCGTGCTGCCGTGTGCAGGGCGGTCAGGCCGGGGTGGCGCAGGTCGCGGCGCCACACCATCGAGATGGGTGACAGGGGTACGGGGTCCACGACCGGGCGCAGCACCATCCCCGGTACGTCGATGAACTCCACGCTCGCCAGCACCGACCACCCCCGTTTCCGCACCACTCGTACGAACTCCCGCGAGCCCTCGATCTCCGGGAACGGCTCGGCCATCGCGATGCCCCGCCCCGCGAACAGCTGGGCCGCCAGTTCCGTCCACTCAGCGGTCTGCGGATTCCCCGCGGCCGCGTAGAGCGTCTCGCCGGCCAGCTCCGCGAGCGGCACCTCGGACCGTGAGGCCAGGGGATGGTCCTCCCGCAGCAGCACCGCCATCGGCTCCAGACGGACCGGCTGGTGCGCCAGGCCGGCCCGAACGGCGGGTGGCAGGCCCGCGTAACGCCCAAAGGAGACATCGAGCCGCCCAGCCGCCAGCTCGGCCGCCGCTCCCGTCAGCCCGCTGTGGAAGCGGGCCACCAGCTCGCAGCTGTCCGGCACCCGTTCCCTGGCGTCCTCCAGCACCCGGTGCGCGGTACCGATCGGCACCCCGACATCGACCAGCAGCGGCCGCTCGGGCACCGGCCGGAAGGCCGCCGCCAGTTCCTCGTGGGCGCTCAACACCCGCCGGGCGTACGGCAGTAGCCGCTCACCGTCGGCCGTGAGGGCGACCTGGCGGGTCGTCCGCACGAAGAGGGCCGTGCCCAACTCCCGCTCCAGTCGCCGGATGTCGCGGCTCAGGGCCTGCTGGGCCACGTAGAGGCGGGCCGCGGCGCGGGTGAAGTGCAGTTCCTCGGCCACGGCGATGAATGCCCGGAGCAATCGCGGATCGATATCGAACGACATCGGGCCATCCTTGCAGCGCCCCGGCCCGGTAACCTCGGAGTCTCGCGGAGTCCTCCGGCTCCGCAGTTCCGCCATTCCGCCCGTTCCGCGGTCTCGGAGTGCCGCCCCCCCGGCCCCGGAGTACCGCACCCCCACAGTGCCGGAGTACCGCACTCCCGTAGCCAGCCCCGTGGTGCCGCACTCCCGTACTCCCGGAGTCACGTCGGCTTGTGGGCCGGTGTCGCCTTGCCGTTTCGCCTGCCCAGGGGTACGCCTCTTCCCCAGAGCTGCATCTCTGCAGGGTGAGTGATCCAGCGATCTACATCGCGAGTGCGTGAATGGGCTCTGATCAGGTGTTGGACGGGTGGCGGGCCTGCCCGGGATCGTAAAGGCATGATCCTTTTCCTTGCTGCCCGGCCGGTGACCGCTCCGCCCGTACGGCCGGTTGCGCGCCGCCGCCCCCGTCGGCCCCGCCGTTTTCGACTCTTCGCCCCCTACCGGCAGATCTTCGCCGTCCCTGGCGCGCGGGCGTTCACCGCCGCCAATTTGCTGGCTCGCCTGCCCATGGGGATGCTCAGCGTCAGCGCGGTCCTGATGATCAGCGGCTCGCGTGGCTCCTATGCGCTGGCCGGGGCCGTCACCGCGACCGGGCTGGCGGCGACCGCGCTGGTCGGGCCGTGGACCGCCCGGATGGTCGACCGCCACGGCCAGGCCCGGATCGCCGTACCGGCCACCGCGCTCGCGGTGCTCGGGTCGCTGTCGCTGCTGCTGTGCGTCCGCTTCGGCGCGCCCGACTGGGCTCTGTTCGTCTCCTACGCGGCGACCGCCACCACCCCCAACACCGGAGGAATGTCCCGCGCCCGCTGGGCGCACCTCTTCCGCGACGACCCGGCTGCCCGGCACACCGCCAACTCCTTCGAACAGGCCGCGGACGAACTGTGCTTCATGCTCGGTCCGGTGCTCGCGACGCTGCTCTGTACCGCAGTCGCGCCCGAGGCAGGTACGGCGGTGGGTGCGGGCCTGCTGCTGACCGGGGTGCTGCTCTTCGCGGCCCAGCGCCGCACGGAGCCGCCGGTGGCCGGGCGGGCGGCCGGCGGTGCCGGAGTGGTCCGCTCTCCGCTGCGGCGGCGGGGCATTCCCCCTCTGCTCGGCACGTTCCTGTGCACCGGCGCGATCTTCGGGTCGATGGAGGTCGTGACCTTGGCCTTCGCCGACGGTCTCGGGATGCGGTCCGCAGCGGGCGGGCTGCTGGCCCTCCAGGCGGCCGGGTCGTGCGGGGCGGGGCTGCTCTACGGTCTGCTGCGTCCGGCGGGCCGGAGCGGGCGACGCTTCCTGGTGTGTGTGGGCGCGATGGCCGTGCTGATGCTGCTGCCCCTCCTCGCGGCGTCGACCGGACGCCCGGGGGCACTGGCCGCCGCCCTGCTGGCCGCCGGGATGGCCACCGCGCCGACCATGGTCACCGGGATGGGACTGGTCCAATCCCGCACTCCGGAGGGTCAGTTGAATGAGGGGATGACGCTCGCCGTGACGGCGCTGCTGGGTGGTATCGCCGCCGGCTCGGCGGCGGGGGGCTGGGTCGTGGACCATGTGGCGGGCGCCGGGGTTGCGTACGGAGTTCCGGCCGCGGCGGCCGGGCTGGCCGTCCTTCTTGCGCTGCTGACCGCCGCCACGCGCACCCTGCCCGTCACCCCGTCCGTCACTCGATCCGCCACCCCGTCCGCCACTCCGTCCGTCGCTTCTTCCGCGGCCGGCGACCAGGGACGGGGATGAGGTTGCATGCTGTGCTGTGTTCATGCACTCAGCGTGACGGGGTCGGGATCGAGGCACATCAACCCAGGGGTTGTCATACCGAGGGTTGAGGGGTGAAAGAGAAGCCGAAGCGCGGGAGGCGAGCGCGGGACGGAAGCGCGAGAAAGACGTGGGGAGAGAAGTTCGGAGAGAGGAGTGCCGAGAGAGGAGTTCGGAGAGAGGTGGGCGAGAGAGATGAGCCAGAGAAGTGAGCGAGAGCAGTGAGCGCGGCAGACAAAAAGCAGCTGCCCCGGCGGGAAACTCGCCGGGGCAGCTGCTTTACATGGGATGAGTGGAGATGGCGGGAATCGAACCCGCGTCCAACGGTGCGGAAACAGGGCTTCTCCGAGTGCAGTTCGCTGCGCTTTTCTCGGCCCCGGAGATCACGCGAACAAGTCTCCGACGGGCTCAGTCACTGTTTGATTTCCTCCTGCACCCCGTGACCGGGTTCAGGAGTTTAGTCCCCTAGCTGATGCCAGGATCCGGGTCGGGAACAGCCCCGGGCTGACACTTCGCAAGTCGCTACTTAGGCAGCGAGGGCGAAGGAATCGCGCTTGGTGTTGGCGATTATTGGTTTCGGCCTGTGGTTTACGAGATCATGGCCGCTTCCTCGACTCGCTTCCCCTGCTTCGACATCCGCTGTCGAAACCGATCATCCCCATGTTGATTTATCAAGATGGATCCTCGGGCGCCTACACCAGGGCCACCCGTGGTTCCCGCACCCTCTGTGGGATGCGGAGCCATCGTACGTGAACAACGCCTGACGTTGCCAGCGTATTCCGCGGGCGGCCAACCGGCCGGAGATCGCCCCCGCCCCGCCCCGCACCGCGCAGCCCCACGCAGCCCCGCGCAGCGTCGCTACTGCCCCGCTACCGGCCCCACTACCGCCCCGTACCGGCCCGTCGGCCGGAAGCCGGGCCCGCTCCCGCACCGCCGGCCCAGGTCGGCTCGCGGTGCGCCCGCCCGTGGGCCGGCCGTGGTCAGGCGCGCTGACGGCGGCGGGCCGCCGAGATCGCGCGCTCCGCCTCGCGGCGGTCCTGCTGCTCGCGGAGGGTCTGCCGCTTGTCGTACTCCTTCTTGCCCTTGGCCAGCGCGATCTCGACCTTGGCCCGGCCGTCCTTGAAATACAGGGCGAGCGGCACGATGGTGTGCCCGGTCTCCTGGCTCTTGGACTCCAGCTTGTCGATCTCGAAGCGGTGCAGCAGCAGCTTCCGCTTGCGCCGGGCGGCGTGGTTCGTCCAGGTTCCCTGGGCGTATTCCGGGATGTGTACGTTGTGCAGCCAGGCCTCGTTGCCGTCGATCTGGACGAATCCGTCGACCAGTGACGCCCGGCCCTGACGCAGCGACTTCACCTCGGTGCCGGTCAATACCAGCCCGCACTCGTAGGTGTCCAGAATGTGGTAGTCGTGCCGCGCCTTCTTGTGCTGCGCCACGAGCTTGCGCCCGGGGTCCTTGTCCTTGCCTTTTTGCTTAGCCATAGTGCGGCCATTTTCGCACTATGCGCCGGCCCCGAGGCCACTCAATACCGTGCGGGCCCGCCGCTCGGCATGGTTCTCGACGACCAGGTCGGGGGTGAGGCCGGTGTCGTCGACGGTCCGCCCGGAGGGGGTGTGGTAGTGGCCGACGGTGAGCTCGGCCACCGAGCCGTCGGGCAGCCGGCTGGGCATCTGCACCGAGCCCTTGCCGAAGGTCGGGGAGCCCACGACGACGGCCCGGCCACGGTCCTGGAGGGCGCCGGCCAGCAGTTCGGCGGCGCTCATCGTGCCGCCGTCCACGAGAACGACCAGGGGGAGGCGGGTGTTCCCGCCGCGTCGGGCGTACAGGGCGCGCTGGCTGCCCCGTACGTCGTAGGTGGCGACCAGGCCGCCGTCGAGGAAGGCGGAGGCGGTGGCGACGGATTCGGTGACCAGACCGCCCGTATTGCCGCGCAGGTCGAGCAGCAGGCCTCCGTGCGGGGAGGCGCCGCGGACCGCGCGGCGGACCGCGGCGCCGGTGCCCTTGGCGAACGAGGTGATCTTGACGCGGGTGGGGCCGTGCGGGCCGGCCGGCCGGTCGACGGTGACGTTCCGGGTGCGCAGCCGAATGCGGTGCAGGGTGAGGCTCCAGCTCCGGGTGGAGCGCTGGAGGTCGAGCCGTACGGGGGTGCCGGCGCGGGCGGCGGCCGTACGGGAGCCGTGCGGGGCGTCGCCGCGGAGCCGGGCGACGGTCTCGGTGACCGGCTGCCCCTGGGTGGTGCGGCCGTCGATGGCGCGCAGCAGGTCGTGGACGGCGATGCCGGCGCGGGCGGCGGGGCTGCCGGGCTGCACGCGGGAGACCTCGGTGCGGCCGCCGGCGAGCTGCCGCACCCACAGGCCGACGCCGACGTAGGCGCCGTCCAACTGCCGCTGGAAGTCCTCGAACTCGCCCTTGGTGTAGATCGTCGACCAGCGGTCGCCACTACGGCTGACGACCTCGGCGGCGGCCTGTGAGCCGGACTTGCCGTCCTCGATGGCGTCGGCGGCGGCCCGCTCGACGGCCGCGCGGTCGGCGGTGGCGGCCTCCGGGGGGCGCGCCCCGGCCGCCGAGCCCCGGGGAATGCCGTGACCTGCCGCGCCTTCGGCCTCATCGCTCCAGGTACCGGTCACCGTGCCGGTGGCGAGCACCCCGGCGAGGAACAACGTCAGGGCCGCCCCGCGGCGGTAGCGGCGGGGCCGGCCGTACGCACACGGGCCCGACATGCCGGTGAGTCTAGGCGACAAAGGGGCGCCGTACGGCGAGTTGACCGTACGGCGCCCCTTGGCAAAGCTCACACCTTGAGGTACTTGCGCAGTGCGAAGAACGCGGCGAGCGCGGGCATCAGCAGCCCGATCAGGAGGACCAGCGGGAGCACCGCCGCCACCGAGTCCCAGCCGATGAAGTTGATCACCTGGATCTTCTTCGCCAGCCAGTTGTTGACGAGGAGGTACTTGCCGCCGACGATCAGCACGCAGGCGAACGCGGCGCCCAGCAGGCCCGCGATGGCGGCCTCCAGGATGAACGGCATCTGGATGTAGAAGCTGGACGCTCCCACGAGCCGCATGATGCCGGTCTCCCGCCGGCGGCTGAACGCCGACACCCGCACGGTGTTGACGATCAGCAGCAGCGCGACGATCAGCATCAGCACCATGATCCCGATCGCTGCCCAGTTCATGCCGTTGAGAAGGTTGAACAGCGGCTCGACGGTGTCGCGTTGGTCCTGCACCTCCTGGACACCGGGCCGTTCGGAGAACGCCGACTTGATGACCTTGAACTTCGTGGGGTCCTTCAGCTTGACCCGGAACGACTCGGGAAGCTGGTCGGGCGTCACCAGGCCGGCGACCGGGGTGTCGCCGAACTGCTCCTTGTAGTGCTTGTAGGCCTGGTCGCTGGACTCGTACTGCACGTTCTGCACGATCGGCAGCCGGTTCAGCTCGGCCTTGATGTCGTCCTTCTGCTGCTGGGTGGCCGCGCCCTTGGCGCAGTTGGCGCCGGTCTCGGCGTCGTTCTTGTTGCAGAAGAAGATGGAGACGTTGACCTTGTCGTACCAGTAGCCCTTCATGGTGCTGACCTGGTCGCGCATCAGCAGCGAGGCGCCGAACAGGCCGAGCGAGAGGGCTACGGAGACGATGACGGCGAAGGTCATCGTGAGGTTTCGGCGGAGACCGACGCCGATCTCCGACAGGACGAACTGGGCGCGCATGGCGTCCTTTCAGTACTGGGGGCCGTACACGCTTAGTGCTGGTAGCCGTACACGCCGCGCGACTGGTCGCGGACGAGCCGGCCCTTTTCGAGTTCCATGACCCGCTTGCGCATCTGGTCGACGATCTGCTGGTCGTGGGTGGCCATGACCACCGTCGTACCGGTCCGGTTGATCCGGTCCAGCAGCTTCATGATGCCGACGGAGGTCTGCGGGTCGAGGTTGCCGGTGGGTTCGTCCGCGATGAGCAGCAGCGGACGGTTGACGAAGGCCCTCGCGATGGCGACGCGCTGCTGCTCACCACCGGAGAGCTCGCCCGGCATGCGGTCCTCCTTGCCGCCGAGGCCGACGAGTTCGAGGACCTCGGGGACCGTCTTGCGGATCTGGCCGCGGGGCCTGCCGATGACCTCCAGGGCGAAGGCGACGTTCTCCCCGACGGTCTTGTTGGGGAGCAGCCGGAAGTCCTGGAAGACCGTGCCCACCTGGCGCCGCATCTGCGGGACCTTCCAGTTGGAGAGCTTGCCGAGGTCCTTGCCGAGTACGTGCACATGGCCATGGCTGGCCCGCTCCTCGCGCAGCAGCAGCCGCAGGAAGGTGGACTTGCCGGAGCCCGAGGAGCCCACCAGGAAGACGAACTCGCCGCGCTCGATTTCGAGCGAGACGTCCCTGAGTGCAGGACGGTTCTGCTTCGGGTAGGTCTTGGAGACGTTGTCGAATCGGATCACTGATGCACCACGGTCGACCTGGATAGGGGCACGGGCTGCCGAGTTGCGGCTCCCGTCGGTGTGCGTGACCATACGCGAACCTCGCGCGGCGGTGCAGTCGGCGTAGGGGTTGGTGCGGTTATTCACGGCACCTACAGGGACAAAAGGGCGCACAATTCCGGGGCGCGCGCCGTTCCGCCGGGGAGCTGGCACAGTGGAAGAGGGAACCAATGCACCCTCCGGGGCGTTGGTGCAGTGGAGAAGGAGGTCGCATGACGTACGACCGACTGGTGTGCGCCAACTGCGCGGCCCCTGTGAGTGAGGGCCGCTGCCCCGTGTGCCGGGCGAGCAGAGAACGCCTCCAGCAGCAGGCAGGCGGTGTGTTCGCCCAGGTCAGCCCGGCGATGCTGGTGGCTTTGACAGTCCTGCTGCTCGCGGTGGGGCTGCTGCTGCATCAGACCGTCTGACGACGCACGGCCGTCCGACTGGCCGAGCGGCCGGGTGGCCGGGTGGAGAGCTTTGAGCGGGCCGTTGTGCGTGACGGCGGCCCATCGTCCGTTACGGGGTGCTTACGGGGATGTTCGCCCGGTGACGGGTGCATCGGGAAATAGAGGGGCGGGAGAACGCCGAGGGCCCGGGGCGCGTGTGCGTCCCGGGCCCTTGTGGTGCCGCGTCAGCGTCAGGCTGCTGCCGCGCCGCCGCCGTTCTTGTTGATCAGGCGGGGCAGCATGCGGAAGCCGACACCGCCCGCGATCATCGTGGCCGCACCGATCAGCAGGAAGGTGGTGCCGGTGGAACCGGTCTCGGCCAGCTCCCCGCCCTTCGCCTGCTGCTTGGCCTGGCCGGGCGTGTCAGCGATCTGCTCCTTGCCCTGGCCGGGCTGCTCGATCGGCTTGGAGCCCTCGTTGTCGGTGCCGGTGCCGGTGGAGTCGCCGCCGGTGTTGCCGCCGCCGCTGTGGCCGCCGCTCTGGCCGCCACTGTGACCGCCGCCGTTGTTGCCGCCGTCCTGGCCGCCGTTGTTGCCGCCGTTCTGACCGCCGCTGTGGCCGCCGGACTGACCGCCGTTCTCGGTGCCGCCGTTGTCCGTGCCACCGTCGTCGGTGCCGCCGACCTGGCCACCGTCGTCGGTGCCGCCGACCTGACCGCCGTCGTCGGTGCCGCCGACCTGACCGCCGTCGTCGGTGCCGCCGACCTGACCGCCGTCATCGGTGCCGCCGACCTGACCGCCGGAGTCGTCGCCGCCGATCTCGCCGCCGGCCTGACCGCCGGAGTCGCCGCCGATCTCGCCGCCGATCTGGCCGCCGTCGTCCGAACCGCCGGTCTCGCCGCCGGTCTCGCCGCCGGTCTGACCGCCGTTGTCCGAACCGCCGGAGTCGCCACCGCCGATGACCCCGCCGATGATGCCGCCGATGATCCCGCCGTCGGAGCCGCCGGCGTCACCCGGGCTGGCCGCGGAAGCGGCACCGGCGGCGGTGAGCGACGCACCGGCCGCGATCACCGCACCAGCCGCAATGCGCGCCACGCGCAGCCGCGTCTTCTTCGTCATGTACTGCTACCCCCAGTAGCTGAACTCGTCATGGGTGCACCGCTGCACGGGGCGACCAGCGCTGGGGGTAGGCGAGTTCCGGCCACGGAATGCCGACTGGCCACTCATCTCCCCGTTACTGCACGCGCCCCGGAACATACGCATGCCGCTCTCAGCCTTCCCAGTACGGACGGTATCGTCAAGGCCGAATAAAGTCTCGATGCCCGAATTGCTGAGAGTTGGGCGGTACATGGACATACGACTGTGACCAAACCGCCACAGCAAAAACAACTGCCTCCACGAGGGAGGCAGTTGTTCCGGTGTCAGAAGGCCCGTGGCGCGGGGCAGTCGGCTACTTCTCCTGCTGCTTGCGCCAGCGGATTCCGGCCTCCAGGAAGCCGTCGATGTCGCCGTCCAGCACGGCCTGCGGGTTGCCGACCTCGAACTCCGTCCGCAGGTCCTTGACCATCTGGTAGGGGTGCAGGACGTACGAACGCATCTGGTTGCCCCAGGAGTTGCCGCCGTCGCCCTTGAGCGCGTCCATCTTGGCCTGCTCCTCCTGGCGGCGGCGCTCAAGGAGCTTCGCCTGGAGGACGTTCATCGCGGTCGCCTTGTTCTGGATCTGCGAGCGCTCGTTCTGGCAGGAGACGACGATGCCGGTGGGGATGTGCGTCAGCCGGACCGCGGAGTCGGTGGTGTTCACGCCCTGGCCGCCGGGGCCGGAGGAGCGGTACACGTCCACCCGCAGGTCGGACTCGTCGATCTCGATGTGGTCGGTCTGCTCGACGACGGGCAGCACCTCGACGCCGGCGAACGACGTCTGGCGGCGGCCCTGGTTGTCGAACGGCGAGATGCGCACCAGGCGGTGCGTGCCCTGCTCGACGGAGAGCGTGCCGTAGGCGTACGGGACGTTGACGGCGAAGGTGGTCGACTTGATGCCGGCCTCTTCGGCGTACGAGGTCTCGTAGAGCTCGGTCTTGTAGCCGTGCCGCTCGGCCCAGCGCAGGTACATCCGCTGGAGCTTCTCGGCGAAGTCGGCGGCGTCCACGCCACCGGCCTCGGCGCGGATGTTGACGACCGCCTCCCGGGCGTCGTACTCGCCGGAGAGGAGGGTGCGGACCTCCAGCTCCTCGACGGCCTTGCGGACGTCGGCCAGCTCGGCCTCGGCCTCGGCGCGGGCGTCCTCGTCGTCCTCGGCGTCGGCCAGCTCGAAGAGCACTTCGAGGTCGTCGACCCGGCCCCGCAGCTCCTCGGCCCGGCGCAGCTGGCCCTGGAGGTAGGACAGCTGGCTGGTGACCTTCTGGGCGCTCTCGGGGTCGTCCCACAGGGACGGCGCCGCCGCTTGTTCCTCAAGCACGGCGATGTCGGCCCTCATCTTGTCGAGGTCCAGGACGGCCTCGATCGACCCCATGGTCGAGGAGAGGGACTTCAGCTCTTCGGATACATCGACGACTGCCACGCACCCAGCCTAACGGCTACCACGGCGAACCTGACCCGGCCCCGGCAGGACGGGCCTGCCGGGGCCGGGCCGTGAGCCGCCCCAGGGGGTGCGTCGGCGGGTGCTCCAGGGGGCGTCAGGGGGTCTCCTGCTCCGACTGGTGGACGCCCGGCGGGGCCTCGCCGCCGTCGTCGTCCCCGGAGGCCAGCCAGCCGCCCAGGCCGGCCGCGACGACCACCGCGGCGGCGGCCGCCCCCAGCTTGATCCGGCGGCGGCGCACCGCCTCCGGGGAGGACCGGTGCCGCGCCGAGCCGGCCCGGCGTTCCCCTGCGGCCCGCGGGGCCCGGGCGGTGCCGTGGGCGCCGCCGGCCAGCTCGTCCGGGCCGGGCACCCGCATGCTGGTGTGCGTCTCCCGGTTGGAGTCCGGCGCCGAGCCCTGCACCAGGGGGACGGCGCCGCGCTGCGGGACGGTCTCGCCGGCCGACGGGTAGAACGGTTCCTCACGCGTGCTCGGGGCCGCGCCCTCCGGCTCGTCGTCCGGGCGGTCGCCGTCCGGCTCGTCGATGTCCAGTGGCGGCATCCCGGCCAGCCCCGGCAGCAGCTCCCGCAGCCGGGCGGCCAGCTCCGCGGCGCGCAACCGGGACGCCGGGGCCTTGGCCAGGCACTGCAGCAGCAGCTGCCACAGCTCGTCGGGGATGCCCGGCAGCGGGGCCACGCTCTCGGTCACGTGGCGGCGCAGGACGGCCCCGGGGTGGCCGCCCCCGAAGGGCGTGAACCCGGCGAGCAGCTCGTACAGGACGGTGGCCAGGGCGTAGATGTCCACCGAGGCGCGCGGCGGCAGGCCCTCGATGATCTCCGGGGCGAGGTAGTCGGGGGTGCCGATGACCCTGGCGGCATGGGCCCTCCCCTGGGCCGACGACCCTTGGGAAAGGGTCCGGCGGGGCGAGTCGACGAGCCGGGCGATGCCGAAGTCGGTGAGCAGCGCGGGATGCGCGCCACCGGGGCCGAGCGGCCCCTGCATGTCCAGCAGGACGTTCTCGGGCTTGACGTCGCGGTGCACGATCCGCGCGGTGTGCGCGGCGGCGAGCCCGTCGGCGACGTCCGCGACGATCGCGACGGCGGCCTCCGGGGCGAGCCGGCGCTCGCGCTCCAGACGGGTGCGCAGGTCCGTGCCGCGCACCAGGTCCATCACCAGGGCCAGGTCGTTGCCGTCGACGACCAGGTCGCGGACGCCGACGACGTGCGGGTCCGCAAGGCCCAGCAGCGCCGCCCGCTCCTGTACGAAGCGGCCGACGAGCTCCTGGTCGGAAGCGAGGTCCTCACGCAACAGCTTGATGGCCACGGCCCCTTCGGGCCCCTCGCCCAGCCATACCGTGCCGGCACTGCCGCGCCCCAGGATCTGGTGGGCGGTGTACCGGCTGCCGATCTTCCGTGCCAAAACTGCTCCGACGTGTCGGGCCCCCGAGCGTCCTGCGGGGGCTGAGGTTGGCGTCAAAGCTACGCGGATGCCACCGGGTTCCGTGCCCCGGAAAGCGGCAACCTTCACTTCTGAGAGCGAAATTGCCCGCTGGAAGTCGACAAATCCACGAAGCCGCCCCAGGACCGATGGTCCGGGGCGGCCGGTGCGGCCGGGGTCAGCCGTTGATCTTGTTCACGAAGTGCTCGACCTGGTTGTACACGTGCCCGATCTGCGCGAAGAAGCCGCGGGTCGTGCCGATCCACTCCTGGAGCGGGGTGAGCTCCCAGATCAGCCACGCGGCCACGAACAGCAGTATCAGCGTGACCAGGCAGCCCTTGAGGCAGCCCAGCCCGGGGATCCGCATCGGGTTGGCGCTGCGCGGACGGGGCTCACGCCGCGGCCGGGGCTCCGGGGCGGGCGGCCGCTGCGGCTCGTACCGCTGCGGCGGCGGCTCCTGGCGGCGCTGGGGGGCCTGCGGCGCCTGCGCGTACGGCGCGGGGGCCGGCTGGCGGTACGGGGGCTGCTGCGGCGGCTGCTGGGGCGCGGCCGGGCGACGCTGCGGACGGCGGCGCAGCGGGTCCTGGCTCGGGTCCAGGTACTGCACCTGCGTCTGCTCGTTGCGGTCCCGGGCGGCGCGCATCTGGGACTCCCACGGATGGGGGCCGTCGGGCTGCTGGGCACCCCCGGCCGGCGCGCCGGCCGGCATGGGCGGCACCGGCGGCATCGCCCGGGTCGGATCGGCGCCCTGGCCGCCCGGTGCTCCTGGGGCGCCCGTCGAGGGCAGCACGCTGGTCGCCGCGGCCGGATCGTAGGAACCCGCGCCGGACGGGAGGACCTGGGTGGGGTCGGCGTCGCCGCTCCCCTGGCCGCCGTCGGCGCCGGTGCCGGGCACCGTGGCGGGCGCCGGGTCCGGGGCGAGCAGCGCGGCGACGCCCAGCGCGGACTCGGCCTGCGCCGGGGTGGCGTGCACGCCGATGCCGGAGGCGACGGTGCGCAGCGCACGGGCGAGGTTCTCGGCGCTGGGCCGCTCCTCGGGGCGCTTGCGCAGACAGCGCTCTATGACGGTCCACAGCGGCTCGGGGAGCGTGGAGGGGCGGCGCGGCTCCTCGCTCAGGTGCCGGTGCAGCACTTCCAGGGCCGTCGAGCCGGCAAACGGCGGACGGCCGGTCACCAGCTCGTACAGGAGGATGCCGGCGCCGTAGATGTCCACCGCGGAGGTCTGCGGGCGGCCCTCGGCGGACTCCGGCGCCACATAGGCGGGGGTGCCGACGAATTCGTGGGTGCGGGTCAGGCCCGGGGAGTCGGCGAGCCGGGCGATGCCGAAGTCGGTCAGCATCGGGTGCATCTCGCCGCCGCCGTCGGCCCCGGCGAGCAGGACGTTCGCCGGCTTCAGGTCGCGGTGGACCACGCCGTCCGCGTGGCTGGCGGCCAGCGCGTCGGCGATCTGGGCGGTGAGCAGGGCGGCCGCCACCGGGCTGAAGGGGCCGTTGTCGCGCAGGTAGCGGTGCAGGTCCGGGCCGTCGACCAGGTCCATGACCAGCGCGAGCAGATCGCCCTCCACGACGAGGTCGCGGGTGCGGACGATGTTCGGGTGGGTCAGCCGCAGCAGGACGGAACGCTCGCGCAGGAAGCGCATCACCACGTCCGCGTCGTGCGCCAGCTCCTCCTTGAGGACCTTGATCGCGACCGTCTCACCGGGTTCTCCCGCCACGGCGGCCTCGGCGCCCGCCGTCTCCCGCTGGCGGGCACGCCAGACGGTGCCCGTGGCGCCGCGTCCCAGCGGCTCCTCAAGCAGGTACTTGCTGCCTACCGGCCGCACGTCATGCGCTCCCTGGTCGTGGTGGATCTCCTGCCGGCCCACCGGACCGGCCGTTCGGCTCCGCGCCGTCCGGTCATGGTCACCGTCGCGCGGTCCGCCCGATCCACTGTAGGGCCTGCGGCCCGTCACGCCGTCGCACAAGCTTTTCGGTCCGGCGGGCCGGGCTGGTGGGAAGACGCACGTTCCGGGCGGATGGTTGCCCGCCGCCCGCGGCCGGCCGCGGACCGCGCACCGCCCGGACAGGGACGATTCAGGGCTGATCACAACGTTCCGAATCCGTCCGGCCACCGCCCGCAATCAGGCAGTTT
Organism: Streptomyces sp. NPDC021749; assembly: GCF_040640655.1. Taxonomy (NCBI): domain Bacteria; kingdom Bacillati; phylum Actinomycetota; class Actinomycetes; order Kitasatosporales; family Streptomycetaceae; genus Streptomyces; species Streptomyces sp. NPDC021749. Next base: position 36,762 of record NZ_JBFACE010000041.1, read on the forward strand.
TTCGTCCGGACGCGACAAAACAAGATCACGGAGTGGCGGTCGGCGGGCGTGTTGTCAGTCGCAGGTGCGAGGATGCACCCAGCACGATGCGGTGGGGGCGGGCGGCCTTTGTCGCGACGTGCACCTGGGACTTGTCCGTGCCGACGTGCCCGGGCGGGCGGGGGAGCGAACGGCCCCTGCCGGCCCCCGGCAGAAGGGACCGTTGACGGCGATGCAGATCCGGCTGACCGTCCTCGGGCCGCGCAGCGGCCCCACCACACGGGCCTGCGACGTGCTCGTGACGGCCCCCGCCGGGACCGCCCTGGCGGCGGTGGCCGGCTCCCTCGCGGCCTCCGTCGCGGGCCCGGGCCCGGGCGCGGAATCCGGCGCCGGCGGCGGCAGCGGCCCGGTCGTGCTCTACGCCGGCACCGAACGCCTCGACCCGCAGCGCACCGCGATCGGCGAACCGCCCCTGATCGACGGCGCGGTGCTCTCCCTCCAGGGCCCCGGACCGGCCCCGGCCCACGGCCTGCCGCACGGCACCGCCCGGCTGCGCGTCATCTCCGGACCCGACGCCGGCGGCGTCCACCTGCTGCACGGCGGCCAGATCCGCATCGGCCGCTCCGCCGACGCCGACGTCCCCCTCGACGACCCGGACGTCTCCCGCCTGCACTGCGCCGTGACCGTCGAACCCGACGGCTCGGTGCACGTCGCCGACCTGCGCTCCACGAACGGCACCGCCGTCGACGGCACCGCCCTCGGCGACCTGCCCGCCCCCCTGCCGCCCGGCGCCCTGCTGCGCATCGGCGAATCCACCCTGCGCCTGCAGTCCGCCCCCACCACCCCGGACCCCGCCCTGGAGACCACCCCCGACGGCGAGGGCCAACTGCGCATCGCCACGGGCGCGGGAGGCGGGTATGCGAGGGCCGGTGAGGACGGCGGGCGCGAGACGGGCGACGGGAGTGGCCGGGCCGAGGTGAGTGGGGCGCCCGGGGCGGCTCATGTGACTGAGGGGCCGGGTGCGGGTCCGCTCGGAGCACCGGCGTCGGGACCGGCAGCGGCACCGGGACCGGCAGCGGCACCGGGACCGGCAGCGGGGCCGAGATCGACATCGGGGCCGGCTTCCGGATATGCCTCCTATGCCCCGGCGAGGGCCACGGGAGCCTCAGCCCCCGTACCGCCTCCCCGCACCGCCTGGTCACCGGACCCGGACGGCCGGCGCGATACCCCCTTGCGCGGTACCCCGGCCGGCCCGCCCCAGCCCGATGCCGCCACGGCCCATGGCCTGGGACACGGAACGGGCCTGGGCGCCATAACGACAGCCGGAGCTGGAGCCGGAGCCGGCATGCGCGAGCATCCGGACCACGAGCATCCGCTCCACCGCTACCCGGACCACGCCCCGGCCGGCGGGCAGGACCGTACCCACGGCGAGAACCCCGCGCAGGGCGAGGACCGTACCCGCGGCGAGCACCGTACGCAGGGCGAGGACCGTACGCACGGTGGGCAGCAGATCCTGGCGCCCGCCGAGGACGCCGCCGCGGCGGAGGAGGCAGCGCGCTACGGTGCCGCGCCCCGCAGAGTCGGCCGCCGCGGCGGGATCGGCGCCTGGGCGCGCCGGTTGACCGGCGGCCGGCCCGCCGGAGAACGGCCCTACGACGACCTCCCGGCGTCCGGCCTCCCGTCATCGGTCCTTCCGGCATCGGCCCTCCCGTCCTCGGGCCTTCCGTCATCCGGTGCACCGCAGACCTCCCCCGCCGCGTCCCCCGGTGACGGAGCGATGGCCCCGGCCGCCTCCGGAACCGCCCCGGACGAACGGTGGCCGGATGCCGCCGCCCTCCTGCTCACCGCGCTGGGCCCGGGCCCACGGCTCTGGGAGCGCGGCCCGCACCACCCCGACACCCTCACCGTCCGCCTGGGCACCACCTGCCGCGACGGCGGCCGCACCGCCCTGCCCGTCACGGTCGGCCTGCGCCGGGCCGGTTCCCTCGGCCTGGCCGGACCGCGGGCCCGCCTCGCCGGACTCGCCCGTTCCGCGATCGCCCAGCTCGCCGCCCTGCACTCCCCCGCCACCCTGGACATCGTGCTGATCAGCACCGACCGGGCGCGCCCCACCGAAGAACGGATCGCGGACTGGTCCTGGCTCGGCTGGCTGCCACACCTCCGCCCCGCCCACGGCCAGGACTGCCGGCTGCTGCTCGCCCACGACAAGGAACAGGCCACCGCCCGCACCGCCGAACTCGTGCGCCGGCTCGACGACTGCCCGCTCGGCCCCGGCTGGGCCAGCGCCGAACGCGCCGAGATCGCCCTCGCCGCCGCCCGCCACCAGGGGCCGTTCACCCTCCTGATCGTCGACGGCGACCCCGGCTCGTCCGCACTGCGCGAGACCACCGCCCGGCTGGCCACGGCCGGCGCGGCGGCCGGCGTCCATCTGCTCTGCCTGGCCGAAACCCCGGCCGCCTCCCCCGCCTTCCCGCTGGCCGCCACGTACGAGGCGGCCAGGGCCGCGTCGCCCGCCTTCGGGGAGTGCGGCGCGGTGGCCGTCCTCAGCGGCGACGTCGCCACCGCGGTGCGCGTCGTCCAGCCGGGTTCCGGCCCGAACGGCACGATCGCCACGGTCGACGCGGTCTCCGCCGCCTGGGCCGAGCGGTTCGCCCGGGCCCTGGCACCCCTGCGCGAGGCCGAGTCCACGACCGGCGGCGGACGTACGGCACCCCGCGCTGCCGTCCCCCTGCCCACGACCGCCCGGCTCCTGGACGAACTCGGGCTGGCCCGCGCCACCCCCGCCTCCCTGATGGCCCGCTGGGCCGCCACCCTGGACACCGACCGGCCCGGCGCCACCGCCGTCCTGGGGGCCGGACCGCACGGACCGGTGTGCGCCGACCTGGCCGCCGAGGGCGCCCCCCTCCTCGTCCAGGGCCCGGCCGCCGGCGGCAAAACCGAACTGCTCCGGTCCCTGGCGGCCTCCCTCGCCGCCGCCGACCGCCCCGACCTGCTGTCCTTGGTGCTGGTGGACGGCGGTGGCGCCGACCGCGGCGAGGGACTGCGGGTGTGTACCGACCTGCCGCACGTCACGACGTACCTCGCCGCCTCCGACCCGGTCCGCATGCGCGCGTTCGCCCAGGCCCTCTCCTCCGAACTCAAGCGCCGCACCGAAATACTGTCCGGCACCCCCTTCACCGAATGGCGCACCAAACACCTCCCGGCACCCCGTGTCATCAGCCCCCGCCGCGCCCCCGAAGGCCGCACGCCGGACGGCCGCACCCCCGAGGGCCGCACAACGGCGAACCGCCACACGCCGGACGGCCGCATGGGCGAGGCCGGCCGCATGAGCGCGGCGGGCTCCGAAGCCGGCAGCGACGCCAGCTCCACCCCGTCCACCCCGCCCGGGACCGGCGACTACACACCGTACGGAAATCATCACGGAGAGCAGGAACTAATCACGCTCCGTAATCGTTGCCGTAACGAAGGAGGCGGCACAGCGGCGGCGGACCCGTCCGACACAGGCACACTGCCGAGCACGGGCACCCTCCGCCTCCGCCCCCACCACACCTCCCCATCCCCTGCCACAGCCACCCCCGAACACCCGACCAACCCGCACGCCGGCCTCCACGCCAACCCCGACCCCGCAACCACCCCCGCCACTTCCATCTCCCCGCCCGACCCCACGGCCCCGATGCCGCGCCTCTTCATCCTGGTCGACGACTTCGACGCACTGGTCGCCCCGGCACTCGGCAGCCCCGGCCGTCCGGCCGCCGGCTCCGTGGTGCGCGCGCTGGAGGCGGTGGCTCGGGACGGGGCCGCGCTCGGCGTCCACCTCATAGCCGCGACGAGCCACCCGGACCGTACGGCCGACACCGCCACCAGCGAACTCGCCACCCTGCGCGTCGAATTGGGCGTGGCCGACGACACGTCCGAGCCCGCCCCGGTCGGCCGCGGGCGGCTCCACCGGGCGGCGGACGGCTCCGCCACGCCGTTCCAGGCCGGCCGGGTGACCGGCCGGATACCCCGTACCTCCACGCTCCGGCCGACGGTCGTCCCGCTGGAATGGCAGCGGATGGGCGACCCGCCGGCCCGCCGCCCGCTACGCGAACTCGGCAACGGCCCGACGGATCTCGCCCTACTCGCCAGCGCGCTGCAACGCGCCGCCCAGTCCTCGGGAGCGCAGCCCCCGGCACCGCTCGTGTGAGCGTTTGAGGGGAGTTTCAGGACAGGCGGGGCGGATTCGGCCGGCCGACGGGGCGCACTGCTGGGGCGCACCGCTAGTGCGGCTGTGCCGCCCGGGCTAGGTGGGCGCTCCTTGGGGTGGCCCCTGGGGTCGAGGGGTGGGTCTAGGGGTTGCGCTCCTTGAGGGGGCTGGGTGGGGTTTGGGGTGGCCGTAACAGCACCATTACGAAAGGTGAGTTGGGGCTGGACGCGGTATTGCGGAGCCCGGGGGCGGGGCGTAGACCAGATCTGTCGCACAGCGTGCGGACAGCGTGCATGGCTGGGCACGGACTGAGGCAGTACGGGGCGGGCGGTACGCGATAGCCGCGTGACGGCGGCGCACCGCCGCGTCAGGTTGCCGACCCCGAGCCGAGCCAAGTCGAGCCGCACGGAGAACCGGGCACGGGGCACCGGGAACGGAGCACCGGGAGCGGCAGGAACCACGGTTTTTCGCACCACGGGCGCTCGCTTCAACCGATCTCAGGGCGCGAGACGCGGCGCACGGGGCACGGGGCACAGCGCACGACACGGGATACGGGACACACAGGGCATACGGGGCGCAGAGTGCCGGGGTTGCTGGGTGATCGAACCACCGCGCATTGCGTCAGGGGACCACGGTCCGGGGGCACGGCCAGGGGAACACGGCCAAGAGACCACGGGCAGGAGACCACGGGCCGCTTAAGCCGGCGAACCGGGTAGCACCACGCACCACCAAGCACCGCGCACGAGCACCAAGCACGAAGCGCCGAGCACCAAGCACCGAGCACCACGCATTACGGCCACAAACGCACCGGGCGGGACGTGTCACTGCGTGTGGTCGACGTCGCGTCAGCAGGCTGCGGTGACGCGGTGAGCAAGCGGTGAGCAACAGGGCAGCGCTGGTTGAGGAGTCGGTGAGGAATTCGTGAGGAATTGGGGGTTTGGGATGAGGGGTCGAGGGATGGGTTGGCTGCGGCGGCGGGGAGCGGCCGGGGTTGTGGTGGGGGTGGTGCTGGCGGTGGGGGTGGCCGGCTGTGGGAGTGGGGACAGTGGGGGGAAGAAGGATGGCGGGGGGAAGGGGGGTGCGGCGGTCACGGTGCGGTTGCCCAAGTTGACGGGGCAGCGGCTGCAGGTGACTGCGGTGTGGACGGGGGCGGAGCGGGAGAACTTCGTCAAGGTGCTGGACGAGTTCGCCAAGCGCACCGGGGCGAAGGTGGATTTCGTGCCGAGCGGCGATGACATGGCCGGTTTCATCGGGTCGAAGATTGCCGGGGGTGGGCCGCCGGATGTGGCGATGCTGCAGCAGGTCGGGGTGCTCAACGAGTTCGCCGGGAAGGGCTGGTTGAAGCCGCTGGGGCCGGAGGCCAAGGCGCAGTTGGCGAAGAATTACGGCAAGGGGTGGCGGGACCTCGGGGCGCACAAGGGCACCGCGTACGGGGTGTATTTCAAGGCGAGTAACAAGTCGCTGGTGTGGTACAACGCGGCGGCGTTCGGGAATGCCGGGGTGAAGGAGCCGAAGACCTGGGCGGAGTTCCTGAAGGCGGCGCGGACGATTTCCGAGTCGGGGGTGGAGCCGGTCTCGGTGGGCGGGTCGGACGGCTGGACGCTGACCGACTGGTTCGAGAACATCTATCTTTCGCAGGCCGGTCCGGAGAAGTACGACCGACTGGCGCAGCATCGGATCAGGTGGACGGATGCCTCGGTGCAGCGGGCGCTGTCCACGCTCGGCCAGCTTTTCGGGCGTAAGGATCTGCTGGCGGGCGGTAATGCGGGGGCGTTGCAGACGGACTTCCCGACGTCGGTGACGCAGACGTTCAGTGGCGGTGACGCGCCGAAGGCGGCGATGGTGTCGTCGGCGGATTTCGCGGCGGCGAATATCGCGCAGACGAAGGCGAAGATCGGTACGGACGCCAAGGTTTTCCCTTTCCCGGCGGTGGGTGCGAAGTCGCCGGTGGTGACGGGTGGGGATGTGGCGGTGGCGCTGAAGGGCGGTAAGGCGGCGCAGGCGCTGCTGACGTTCCTGGCGTCGACGGATGCGGCGCGGATCTGGGCGCAGGCGGGTGGGTTCATTTCGCCCAACAAGGGGCTCGACCGGGCGGCGTACGGGGATGCGGTGATGCGCAGGATCGCGGAGGCGCTGATCGCGGCCGGTGATGATTTCCGCTTCGACATGTCGGATCAGGCGCCGGCTTCGTTCGGCGGGAAGCCGGGTCAGGGTGAGTGGAAGGACTTGCAGGACTTCCTGAAGAACCCGAAGGACGTGGCGGGGACGCAGGCGCGGCTGGAGCGGGACGCGGTCAAGTCGTTCGGTGGGTGAGGGAATGGGGCCGGTTGAGTGGGGCGGACCGCCAGCCGGTGGCCAGGTGGGGCGGCCCCCCAGCCGGTGACCAGTCGGCCGGTGGTAGGCCAGCCGCTCCTCCCTCTTCGTCTGTGCGCTCTTTTCCCAGGCCCCGGCCCCCCTCCCCTCCCCTCCCTCCCCTTGTCCTCTTTCCCGCGCCGTTCCTGTGCCGTTTTCTGTGCCGTTTCCGTGCCGTTTCCTTTCTTGCCGGGGGTTTCTCACGATGAGCAGCAGCAGGACCGTAGAAGGCGGCGGCAGGGCGGCGGGCGTCGGTGGTGGGCGGCGTGTGTCGGGGACGCGGCGGTGGGTGGCTGCGGTGTTTTTGTTGCCGGCGTTGGTGTTGTTGGGTGCGCTGGTGGTGTATCCCATCGGGTTTTCCGTGTACCGGAGTCTGTTCGATGCGTCCGGTGACGGGTTCGTGGGGTTGGGGAATTACGGGGAGTTGTTCGCGGACGACGGGATTCGTACCGCGTTGCGGAACAACGTGGTGTGGGTGGTGGTGGCGCCGACGGTGTCGACGGCGCTGGGGTTGATCTTCGCGGTGCTGACGGAGCGGGTGCGGTGGGGTACGGCGTTCAAGCTGGTCGTTTTCATGCCGATGGCGATTTCGATGCTGGCGGCCGGGATCATTTTCCGGCTGGTGTACGACCAGAATCCGGAGCGTGGGGTGGCCAATGCGGTGTGGGTGGGGGTGCATGACACGTTCGCGGAGCCGGCGCCGTTCCCGGGGGCGCGGCCGCGGCCGAACGGGGTGCTGCGGGCGTCGGGGGGCGGGTCGTTCAGTACGCGGTCGGTGGTGCGGGCGGGGTCGCCGGTGATGCTGCCGTTGGTGGCGGTGCAGCCGGACGATGTGCGGGGTGCGCGGCCGGCGGCGGGTGCGGTGGCGCGACCCGGGAGTGTGACGGGCACGGTGTGGCTGGACTTCACGCGGGGTGGTGGGGGTCGGCCGCAGGTGGTCGACGGGTCGGAGAAGGGTCTGGCCGGGGTGACCGTGGAGGCGGTGCGGGGCGGCCGGGTGGTGGCGTCGGCGCGGACGGCGGCGGACGGGACGTTCGTGTTGCCGGGTGGGCGGGCGGACGGGGCGCGGTTGCGGTTGCCGGCGGGGAATTTCGCGGCGGCGTACGGCGGGGTGGAGTGGTTGGGGCCGGCGTTGGTGACGCCGGCGATCATCGGGGCGTATGTGTGGATGTGGGCCGGTTTCGCGATGGTGTTGATCGCGGCGGGGCTGGCGGGGGTGCCGCGGGAGTTGTTGGAGGCGGCGCGGGTGGACGGGGCGGGTGAGTGGCAGGTGTTCCGCCGGATCACGGTGCCGTTGTTGGCGCCGGTGCTGGTGGTGGTGCTGGTGACGTTGATGATCAACGTGCTGAAGATCTTCGACCTGGTGTACATCATCGCGCCGGGGTCGAGTCTGCGGTCGGCGAATGTGCTGGCGTTGCAGTTGTTCCAGTCGTCGTTCGGGACGGATGTCGATGAGGGGCTGGGCAGTGCGATCGCGGTGTTTCTGCTGCTGCTCGTGCTGCCGGTGATGTGGGTGAATCTCCGGCGGATACGGAAGGAGCGTCGCCGATGACGGCGGTGGAGGGGGTTGCCCGGGCCGGTGGCGGGGGCGGGGGCGCGGCGGGTGCGGCGGTGGTGCGGGCGCGGCCGTCCTGGGCGGCACGGCTGGCGGCGCGGGCCGGTGGTGGGGCGGTGCGCGTGGTCCTGGTGCTGGTGGCGTTGTTCTGGTTGATGCCGTCGGTGGGGTTGTTGTTGTCGTCGTTGCGGAGTCCGCAGCGGATCGGCGAGTCGGGCTGGTGGCGGGTGTTCGCGGAGCCGGCGCAGCTGACGTCCGACAACTACGAGCGGCTGCTGTCGAACGGCAAGGTGATGGGTTCGCTGTGGACGACGGCGGAGATCACGGTGCCGGCGACGGTGTTGGTGGTGGTGATCGGGGCGCTGGCGGGTTATGCGTTCGCGTGGATGGATTTTCCGGGCCGGGACGGCTGGTTCCTGGTGGTGGTGGGGCTGCTGGTGGTGCCGGTGCAGGTGGCGCTGATTCCGGTGGCGAAGTTGTTCGGGGCGGTGGGGCTGTTCGAGACGACGGCGGGGGTGGTCCTGTTCCACACGGCGTTCGGGTTGCCGTTCGCGGTGTTCCTGTTGCGGAATTTCTTCGCGGAGATTCCGCGGGAGCTGTTGGAGGCGGCGCGGCTGGACGGGGCGGGTGAGTTGCGGCTGTTCCTGCGGGTGGTGTTGCCGTTGGGGGGTCCGGCGATCGCGTCGTTGGGGATCTTCCAGTTCCTGTGGGTGTGGAACGACATGCTGGTGGCGTTGATCTTCGCGGACAGCGGGAGTCCGCCGATCACGGTGGCGTTGCAGCAGGAGGTGCGGCAGTTCGGCAACAACATCGATGTGCTGGCGCCGGGGGCGTTCCTGTCGATGGTGGTGCCGTTGATCGTTTTCTTTGCGTTCCAGCGGCAGTTCGTATCCGGGGTGATGGCGGGCGCGGTGAAGTGAGGGGTGCGGCGGGCCGGGCCGGGGCGGGGTGTCGTGCGGCGTGGGGCGTACGGCGTACGGCGTACGGGGGTGGGTTGCGGGTCGGTCCGTTGTTATCCCGCGTTCATGTCCGTCCCCCTACGATGTCGGTCACTGCCGTGAAACGCATGGTGCGACGGGGCTCCGTCGTGGAGACTGCGTAGCGGCGCCGGCGCGTCGTCCGTGCCGGACGAGGGTGTGCCCGTCCCTGCGTGGGGCGGGGCCCGAGCGCCGCCCCCTGCCGGGGCCGGGCGTGTTCATAACTGCACACTCCGTTCCTGTTCATAACTGCACACTCCGTACGCGTCCGTATGTGTTCCGCCACATCGCTTTGCCTGTTGCATTCCGCCTACGTTCCCGACCGTCTGGAGACGGACCGCACATGACTGCCCCCACCGCAGACCAGAGTGCCGAGCAACTCCCGCGCCCTGCCCGGTTGTCCGAGGTGAAAGGCTGGTTCTTCACTGCCGATCAGTTGTTGTTCGACTGGATCCTGGCGTATCAGCAGGAGCGTTCCGAGGCGGGTGATCTGCTGGAACTGGGCGCGTACATGGGCAAGAGCGCGATATTCCTCGGTGCGCGGCTGGGCGCCGGGGAGCGCTTCACGGTCTGCGATCTCTTCGATTCGCCGGCCGAGGACGCGTCGAACTCGAAGGAGATGAAGAAGTCGTACGCGTCGTTGACGCGGCGTGCCTTCGAGGCCAACTACCTGTCGTTCCACGACGAGTTGCCGACGATCGTGCAGGGGCTGAGTTCGCTGGTCAGCGAGCACGTGGAGAAGGGGTCGGTGCGGTTCGCGCACATCGACGCGTCGCATCTGTACGAGCATGTGCACGGGGACATCCTGGCGGTGCGGGAGTTGCTGACCGGCCGGGGTGTGGTGGTGCTGGACGACTACCGCGCGGAGCACTGTCCGGGGGTGGCGGCGGCGACGTGGCAGGCGGTCGCCAATGAGGGGCTGCGGCCGATCTGCATCACGGGGACGAAGTTCTACGGCACGTGGGGTGATCCGGAGCCGTACCAGAAGGCGCTGCTGGGGTGGATCAAGGAGCGCGGTGACATCTGGCACGAGGTGCAGTACGTGAACGGCGCGCCGCTGGTGCGGTTGAGCGCGAAGGGTGCGAAGGAGCCGGTGCAGCCGGTGTCGCGGCACCGTCCGGCGCCGTCGGCGGCCAGGGCGGCCACGGCGGGTCCTGCGCTGGCGGCGGCGCCGTCCGGGCCGGTGGTGCGGCCGGTGCGGCGGGCGCCGGTGCCGACGCGGGCGACGGTGCGGAAGGTGGCGCGGGAGGTGCTGCCGCCGATCGTGGCCCGGGCGCTGGTGAAGGCCCGTAGGCGGGCGGGCGGGCGCTAGACGACCGTGGGACGAGGCCGGGGCGGGCTGCCGTAGGGGCGGCCCGCCCCGGCTTCGGCGTGTGGTGGCGGTGTTTTCCGGGTTTTCCGGCTCGCCGGGCCGGGCGGTGGGCCTGGCGCGGTAGCCGTCCTCCGCTAGCGCGGGACCTGTCCCACCAGGACGAACACGTTGGTGCGCAGCAGCATCCCGGCGGGGCGGGGCAGGGGGTGGGAGTAGGTGCGGCGGACGGTGAGGCCGGCGGTGGCGGCGAAGGCGCGCAGCAGGGTGAAGTCGGTGAAGCGGACGGGTGGGGGGCCGGCGCGGTGGCCGGCTTCCTGGGGGGTGATGAGGAGGACGCCGCCGCCGGGCCGTACGTAGGGGACGTAGGCGCGGAGGAGTTCTTCGGCCTGTTCGTCGTCGAGGTGGTGCAGGACGTGGGCGGTGAGGAGGGCGTCGAAGGCGCCGGGGCGGGCGTGGGGGCCGGCGAGGAAAGCGTCGGGGGTGTAGGCGGTCAGGCCGCGGGTGCGGCAGCGGGCGATGGCGTCGGGGTCGTGGTCGATGCCGACGCTGCCGGGGGTGCAGCCGGCGAGGGTGTCGCCGTCGCCGCAGCCGATTTCCAGGACGCGGCCGGCGCCGATGCGCCGTAGTTGCCGGCGGTAGGGGGTGCGGGTGGGCAGCAGGCGGGCGAGGCCGGGGCGGGTGGGGTCGGCGGGGAGGCGGGCGGTGGAGGCGGTGGGGGCGGTGCCGGTGGGGCGGGGGGTGCGGGTGGTGCGGGGGTCGCCGGTGGGCGGCTGGGCATCCGGGCTGTCGGTGGGGGCGGGGCTGTCGGTTCGGCCGGGCATCGGGATGCGGTCACCTTCCCTGGGACGCGGCGCGGGGGCGCCGTAACGCTGCGCGACGGGTGTACGGCTTCGGGTCTACGGCATGGGCCGGGGCGGGGTGGCCGCGGCGCGCCGACCCGGTGGGCGGAAGGTCTCCGGGCGGGCGGCGGGGCGCGGGCGCCGGCGGGGACCCGCCCGGGGGCTGGCCGGGGGCTGACCGGGGGTTGGCCCAGGGGGGCTCACCCTTTCAGCGCAGATCCGGTGACCGTGCCGCCGGTGGTGAGTTGAACGCCCACAAGAGACAGGAAGGGCGTGGTCCGTCTATGAAGCCCCGGCTCACCGTCGTCGTCCCGGTTCCCCGTGGTGCGGGGGCGGAGGGGAATCTGGAGGAGTGCCTGGCGTCGGTGGCGGCGCAGACGCTGGCGGAACTGGATGTGGTGCTGGTGGAGGGCGGGCCCGCGGGTGCGGGCCCGCCCTCTGCTGTGGCGCATGCCTGGGCGGAGCGGGATCCGCGGTTCCGGATCGTGCACGTGCCGGGTGGTGCGGGGCCGGGGTGCGGTGCGGCGCGGAACGCCGGTGCCCGGCACGCCTTTCCGCACACCGGTTATCTGGCGTTCCTGGATGCGGACGACGTGCTGCTGCCACGGGCGTACGAGGACCTGGTGGGGGTGCTGGAGAGGTCGGGGGCGGATCTGGCGACGGGCAACGTGTACCGGCTGGGTGCGGCGGGGCGGAGTCAGTCGGCGCATCATCCGGGGGGCCGGCAGACGGTGCTGGGCACGCATGTGACGGAGGATCTGACGCTGCTGGCGGATTCCTTCGCCCGGAACAAGGTGTTCCGGCGGGAGTTCTGGGACCGGCACGGTTTCGCTTTCCCCGAGGGGGAGTTGTGCCTGGACGAGGCGGTGACGGTGCCGGCGCATTTCCTGGCCGGTGCAGTGGATGTGCTGCGGGAGCACGTGTGTTACTGGCGGCTGCCGGAGGGTGCGGCGCGGCACCGGCGGCCGGATCCGCGGGGGGTGCGGGAGCGGTTCGCGGCGGTGGCGGGCATCCGGCGGTTCCTGGGTGAGGCGTCGCGGCCGCAGCTGCAGGCGTACCGACGGGACTACGACCGGTTCCAGCTGACGGACGGGCTGACGGATCTGGTGGCGGCGTTGCCGGGGGCGGCGCCGGAGACCCGGACGGCGTTCCTGGACTGTGCGCGGGATTTCCTGGCGGGGGTGGATCCGCGGGTGTTCCCTCAGCTGCCGGTGGAGCTGCGGATGCGGTGGTATCTGGTGCGGGCGGGGCGGGCGGCGGATCTGCTGGCGTTGTTGCGGCACGAGGCGCGGAATCCGGCGGGGTTCGCGGTGGCGGGGCCGCCGTTGCGGCGGCGGGCGGTGGTGCCGGTGAGTCCGCCGCTGGAGCTGCCGCTGGGGGTGACGCGGCTGGGCCGGGAGGACTTCCCGGTGTGTGCGCGGGTGCGGGAGGCGGTGTGGCGGGACGGGGTGCTGGTGCTGCGGGGGCATGCCTACGTACGGAACGTGGATGCGGCGCACCGGCACACGGTGGGGGTGCGGACGGCGGTGCTGTCGTGCGGGCGGCGGCGGATCGTGGTGCCGCTGCGGACGGTGGCGATGCCGGAGGCGACCGCGGAGTCGGGGCAGGAGCTGCACTGTTACGACTGGTCGGGGTTCGAGCTGCGGGTGGATCCGGCGCGGCTGCGGCGGGGCGGGCAGTGGGAGGAGGGGGACTGGTCGGTGGGGGTGATGCTGGCGTCGGCGAGCGGGGTGCGGTGGGCGTCGCCGGAGGCGCCGGAGTCGGGGTCGGGGGCGGCGCCGGCGGCGTGCTCGGTGGCCGACGAGGGGCCGCGGGGTGTGGTGCGGGTGACGCCGCGGTACGAGGACGGGGGGCTGCGGCTGTCGGTGGCGCGGCGTACCCGGTGGCTGGCGGGGCACCGGTCGGTGGCGGCCGGTGCGCTGGACGTGGCGGTGCGGGCGCCGGGGCCGGTGCCGTCGGGGCTGCGGCTGACGCATCAGGGGACGGGCACGGTGGTGTCGTTCCCGGTGGGGGCGGAGCCCGCGGAGGGGGGTGAGGTGACGTTCCGGGTGCTGGTGGAGGCGGTGGCGGCGGCGCGTCCGCCGCGGGACGGGGCGCCGTCGCTGATTCCGCCGGCGCATACGGAGAGCTGGCTGGCGGAGCTGGTGCTGCCGGACGGCGGGACGGACCGGGTGGCATGTGATCCGGCGCTGGAACCGGTGGCGTATCCGTTGCCGCACGGCCGGGAGCTGGTGGTGGCGGCCACGCCGGCGGGGGATCTGGTGCTGCACGACCGGACGCCGCAGCCGTACGCGGACCGGGTGCTGTGGCGGTCGGACGGGACGCTGCTGGTGGCGGGCGGTCTGCCGGCGGCGGCGCCGCATGCGACGGAGCTGGTGCTCAAGCACGCGGTGCATGCGGCGGAGCTGACGTTCCCGGTGACGCATGACGAGGGCCGGTTCCACGGGCGGCTGCCGCTGGGGGCGTTGCCGTCGCTGGCCGGCCCGGTGCCGCTGCGGGAGGGTGGCTGGTCGCTGCATCTGCGGGAGCGGGGGGCGGCGGCCTCGCCGCTGGACGCGCCGGTGCGGGTGGCGCCGCGGGTGCTGGACGGGCTGCCGGCGTCGTGCACGGTCCGCGGGAAGCCGCTGGTGGTGGACCGGCAGCGGGGGGACGAGGTGCTGGTGGTGGCGGGTCCGGCGGTGCCGGCCGCGGACCGGGGCCCGTACCGGCGGCGGCTGCTGAGGGAGCAGCACTATGTGCTGCACCGTTCGCGTCCGCTGCGGGACACGGTGCTGTACAGCAGTTTCGGTGGCCGGTCGTACGGGGATTCGCCGCGGGCGGTGCACGAGGAGCTGGTGCGCCGGGGGATGGACGTGGAGCATCTGTGGGCGGTGCGGGACGCGCAGACGGCGGTGCCGGCGACGGCGCGGGCGGTGGTGGTGGGCAGCGCGGAGTGGCACGGGGCGCTGGCGCACAGCCGCTGGGTGGTGACGAACACGCATCTGCCGTGGTGGTTCACGCGGCGGGGCGGTCAGCGGATCGTGCAGACGTGGCACGGGACGCCGTTGAAGCGGATCGGGGCGGATCTGGCGGGGACGCTGTGCGCGGGGCTGGCGCATCTGGCGCCGCGGCCGCGGGTGAGCCGGCAGTGGAGCGTGCTGCTGTCGCCGAACGGGCACAGCACTCCGGTGCTGCGGTCGGCGCTGGGGTATTCGGGGCGGCTGCTGGAGACGGGGCTGCCGCGGACCGATGTGCTGTTCGCGGCGGACCGGGAGCTGCGGGCGGCGGCGGTACGGGAGCGGCTGGGGCTGGAGCCGGGCCGGAGGGTGGTGCTGTATGCGCCGACGCCGCGGGACGACGTGGCGTACGACGCGCGGCATCACCGGTTGGATCTGCCGTTGGACGTCGATCTGGCGCGGCGGGAGCTGGGGGACGGGCATGTGCTGCTGGTGCGGGGGCATCCGCTGGTCGCGGACCGGCTGCCGGGGCATCATGCGCCGTTCGCGGTGGACGTGTCGGCGTATCCGGACGCGATGGAGTTGCTGCTGGTGGCGGATGTGCTGGTGACGGACTATTCGTCGCTGGCGGTGGATTTCGCGAACACCGGCCGGCCGATGGTGTTCCTGACGCCGGATCTGGCGCATTACCGGGATGCGCTGCGGGGGTTCACACTGGATTTCGAGGCGCGGGTGCCGGGGCCGTTGCTGTCGTCGACGGGTGAGCTGGTCGAGGCGCTGGGGGATCTTCGGGCGGTGGCGGCGGAGAGCGCGGAGGCGTATGCGGATTTCCGTGCGGTGTTCTGCCACCGGGACGACGGCGGTGCGGCGGGGCGGGTCGCGGACGTGATGGAGCGGTGAGGGTTGCCGGTCCGCGGCAAGGTGATCGTGCGCGGATCGGCATCGCACGCCATTCGCGTCGTTACAGCATGTGCAGGGGTCCGCGGCGGACTGTCGGGGCCTTGCGCACCCGAGCCCGGTGCTCTGCCCGGTCACGAGACGGCAATACGGCGGAAAAGCGGGGCGAGGAGTGCAACCGCTCGGCGGGTTTCGCCCTCTGACCCATCGGATATGGGTTCGGACCCCGCTCGCGCCAAGAGACGCTGTCGACACGAAATGTAGATGTAGTGACTGTGAAAGAAGCCCCTGAGCCGCTGCCGGGGCCCACCATCACGCCCTCCCCGCAGGTCAGCATCGTCGTGATCGCGTTCAACGATGCCGCGCATGTCGGTGATGCGGTGCGTTCCGCGCTCGCTCAGGAGGCTTTCGGTGACACGGTCACCGAGGTGATCGCGGTGAACGACGCCTCCACCGACGGCACCGGAGCCGCCCTGGACGAGCTGGCCCGTACCGAGCCGCGGCTGCGGGTGATCCACCGCAGTGCGAACAGCGGTGGCTGCGGCACGCCGCGCAACGAGGGTCTGGGGGCCGCGACCGGCCGGTTCGTGATGTTCCTGGACAGTGATGACGTGCTGCCGCCGGGTGCGGTGCGGGCGCTGCTGTCGGCGGCGCTGCGGCATGACGCGCCGGTGGTGTCGGGGGCGTGCGTGCGGCGGGAGTTGCCGGCGCGGCGGGACGTGCCGTGGCAGCCGGGGCTGTACCGGGAGGCGGCGGTGCACGAGTCGGCGGAGGCCAGTCCGCAGCTGGTGCGGGACACGCTGTGTGTGAACAAGCTGTACGAGCGGGAGTTCCTGGCGAAGCACGCGATCGCGTTTCCCGAGGGCCGGTTCACGTACGAGGACTTCGTGTTCACCGCGCAGGTGCTGGCGGCGGCGCCGCGGATCGCGACGGTGCCGGAGCGTGTCTACGTCTGGCATGTGCGCCGGTCGGCGGCGCGGCAGTCGATCTCGCTGAACCGCAAGGACGTCGCCAACTGGGAGGCGCGGATCGCGGCGCACCGGGCGAGTGTGGAGATCTTCCGTCAGGCGGGGTCGCCGGTGCTGGCGCAGGCGGCGGCCACCAAGTTCCTCGACCATGACCTGCGGATGTACGCGCGGGAGCTGCACACCCGCGGGGCGGACTACCGGGCGGAGTGGTGGCGGCTGACCCGGGAGTACCTGGAGGGTTTCGACGAGGCGGCGCTGCGGGCGGCGCGGGCGCCGTCGCGGTGGCTGGCGCGGGTGGTGCTGGCGTCGCCGGCGCCGCGGGACCTGGACCGGATCACGCAGCTGGCGAGCCGTCCGGGGCGGCTGCTGCCGCCGTACGCGGAGGCCGACGGGCGGGCGGTGTGGTCGGCGGACCTGCCCGAGGTGGAGCTGGACGCGCTGGGGACGAAGCCGATAAGCCGGCTGCCGGTGACGATCGACGCGGAGCCGTCGGTGGGCGGCCGCAGTGTGCTGCGGCTGCGGGTGCACGACATGTACGGGCGGCTGGCGGCGGCGGGGCCGGAGAGCATCGATGTGGAGCTGCTGCGGCGGCGGGACGACCGGCGGGGCCCGGTGCACACCGCGGCCCTGACCCGGGCGGGCGCGCCGGGCGGTGCGGCGGCGGTGTGCTGGACGGCGGAGGTGGTGCTGGATCTGGAGGCGCTGACCGAGCGGGGCGGCAAGGCGGCGGATCCGGAGCCGTGGGACCTGATGGCGCAGGTCAGCTGTGCCGACGGGGCGGGTTTCCGGGCCGCGCTGCGGGCGACCGGGCCGGGGCTGCGGCGGCGGGTGCTGCCGAGCCGGCGGCATGCGGTGCTGCTGGTGCAGCCGTATGCGACGACGGGCGGTGCGCTGTCGCTGCGGGTGGCGTCGGGGCTGCGCAGCGTCTGGCGGATAGCGGCGCGCCGGCTGCGCCGCTGACCTTCCCGTTGTCCGGCTTCTTCCCCTCCTAGGATGGGCATCATGTCTTACTTGATCACGGGTGGTGCCGGTTACATCGGTTCCCATGTCGTACGGGCCCTGCGGCAGGCGGGCGAGCGGGTCGTCGTGCTGGACGACCTGACGACGGGCGTGGCCGCCCGGATCCCCGAGGACGTGCCGCTGGTCGTCGGCTCGACGCTCAACCGTGCGCTGCTGGACGCGACGCTCGCGGAGCACCAGGTGACCGATGTGGTGCATCTGGCGGCGAAGAAGCAGGTCGGCGAGTCCGTCGACATGCCGCTGCTGTACTACCGGGAGAACGTGCACGGGCTGCAGACGCTGCTGGAGGCGATGGCGGCGGGCGGGGTGGGCCGGCTGGTGTTCTCGTCGTCGGCGGCGGTCTACGGCATGCCGGACGTGGAGCTGGTGACGGAGGACACGCCGTGCGTGCCGATCAACCCGTATGGGGAGACGAAGCTGGTCGGGGAGTGGATGGCGCGGGCGGCGGGGAAGGCGCACGGTATTTCCACGGCCTGTCTGCGGTACTTCAACGTGGCCGGTGCGGCCGCCCCGGAGCTGGCCGACACGGGGGTCTTCAACATCGTGCCGATGGTGTTCGAGCGGCTGACGGCGGGTGCCGCGCCGCGGATCTTCGGTGACGACTACGACACGCCGGACGGCACCTGCATCCGCGACTACATCCATGTCGCCGATCTCGCCGAGGCGCATGTCGCGGCGGCCCGGAAGCTCGCCGGGCCGGGCCCGGTGCGGGACCTGACGTTGAACATCGGGCGCGGCGAGGGCGTTTCGGTGCGCGAGATGATCGGTCTGATCGCGGAGGTCACCGGGTACGAGGACGTGACGCCCGAGGTGACGCCGCGCCGGGCGGGTGACCCGGCGCGGGTGGTGGCGGCCGCCGACCGGATCGCCGCGGAGCTGGGCTGGAAGGCCCGGCACGACGTCCGCGACATGGTCACGTCGGCGTGGGCGGGCTGGCGGCACCACCACCCGGGGGCCTGACCGCCGGCCGGCGGGCGCCGGGGGCGGGGCGGGCCGCCGGGGGTCAGCGGGTCGTCAGCGGGTACGACGTCCGCCCGGACGCCTCGTCGATCTCGTCGTGGGCCTTGGTCAGCAGTTTCATCGCCAGGTCGTTGAGCGCCCTGGCGCCGGCGACCTCTTCGCCGACCCGTGGCTGGTTGGAGTCGGCTGGGTGGCGGCTGGCGTACCCGTGGGACCGGACTTCGGTGCCGTCCGGGAGCCGCACGAGGGCGGCCGCGCGCGTGCGGTGGTTGTCCTCCTCGAATTCCAGCTCGACGTGCCATCCGACAGCTGTCTGCAGCATCACCATCACCTCCGGAACCGCTGTTACCAGAGTGCGCCCGTGCGGCGGCCGGTGCACGGTGTGGCGGCTCATTCCGGGGTGGTCAGCCGCAGGTGGAGGTGGCCGTGCGGGTGGGAGAGGAAGAGCGCTGCGGTGGCGGGTCCGGGCGTGAGGGGGCGCGGGGCGAGGTCGGCGGCGGACGGGGTGGTTTCCGGGACGAGCCAGGCGGTGCGGTCGACGGCGGGGCCCGGGGCGTCCTCGGTGGCGGTGCCGTGCCCGGTGACGGTGATCTTGAGGCCCCAGAGGCCGTCGGTGAGGGGGGCGCCGCCGGCGGCGGTGGCCGGGTCGAGTGCGGCCTGCCAGTGCCCGTCGGTGCAGTGGGCGGGGAGGCGGTGGGTGGCGTCGGTGCGGTGCAGGACGAGGGTGACCGCGGTGGTGGCGAGGTGCGGCAGGGCGGCGGTGCCGGTCAGGCGGAGGACGCTGCCGGTCCAGTGGCAGCCGGTCAGCCGCTGGCGGAGGACGACGCGGTCGGTGAGGTCGTAGCAGGCGTCGGGCAGCGGGTGGTGCGGGTCGCGGAAGTACGGGTAGCGGGCGTGGATCCGGCCGTCCGGGTCGACCTGGGTGGGGACCGGGCCGGTGTCGGCGCGGACGACGGCGGTCAGGGCGTCGTCGAGGCCGGCGTCGAGGCAGTGGGCGCGCAGCCGGAGCCGGGGCGGCAGGGCGGCGCGTAGGCGGTCGGTGAGGTGGCGGCGGACGAGGGGGCGGGCGGCGGCCGTCATCCGGCGGCGGTCGGCGGGGGTGCGGGCGAGGTAGGCGGGGCCGAACGGCATGAGGATCTCGCCGTGGAAGTGGCGGGTCATCAGTTTGTCGCGGTCGGGGCCGGGCGGGACCTCGGCGGCGACGGTGTCGAGGACGCCGCCGATGTAGTGGAGGTAGTCGGGCCAGTCGACGTCCTGGCGGCTGGCGTTGCTGTCGTCGGCGCGGCCGTGGAGGTAGTAGCAGTCGTAGTCGGCGAGGACGGAGACGGTGCGGGCGCGCAGCAGTGCGGCGATGCCGAAGGGGAGGTCCTCGCCGAGCAGGCGGCCCTCGACGAAGCGCAGGCGGTGGGTTTCGAGGAAGGCGCGGCGGAAGAGTTTGTAGGCGGCGAGGGACCAGTAGACGGGCGAGTCGAAGACGGAGACGGCGGGGCTGGTGGTGCGCAGGTCGACGGGGGCGGTGCGGCCGTCGGCGCCGACGATGCGGCCGTAGACGACGTCGGAGCCGTGGGTCCGGGCCATGCGGGTGAGGCGTTCGAGGGCTTCGGGGCCGAGGTGGTCGTCGGAGTCGAGGAAGAAGACGTAGTCGCCGGTGGCGCGGGCGAGTCCGGTGTTGCGGGGTCTGCCGGCGCCGCCGGAGGCTTCCTGGCGGACGACGGTCAGGCGGGGGTGGCGGCGGGCGAGGTCGGTGAGCCGGTCGGCGCTGCCGTCGGTGGAGCCGTCGTCGACGGCGATGATCTCGATGCGGCGGGGGTCGAGGGTCTGGGCGAAGACGGAGCCGAGGCAGCGGTCGAGGTAGGGCAGGGTGTTGTGGACGGGCACGATCACCGAGACGGCGGGGGCGGCGCGGGGCATCGGTGTGGTGCGGGGGTCGTCCTCGGTGTCTCTCGGCATACGCAGCACTCCCGCAAGGCAAAACGGACTATTAAGACATATAACTTTGACTGACCGTTCGCCGACCGTGGAGGAGTGCCGGTGGCTCCGACGCCCGTCACCCCCCAAGAGGCGCTCCGGCCCCGGGAGGTCTCCCGCCCGCTGCCCGGACCGGGCCGCCCGGCGGCGGACCGGCCGCCGAGGCGGTGGCCCGCCCCCTTCACCGCGGCGGCGCTGTCCATGGGGGCGTACTGCCTGGGGCTGGCCCTGTACGGCAGTTACCCGTTCGGCCCCCGCTCGCGCGCCGTCAACGACCTCGGCAATCAGTTCGTGCCGTTCCACGCCCGGCTGTGGGACCTGCTGCACGGCCGGACCACCGGCGATCTGTTCTTCAACTGGAGCAGCGGATACGGGGTGCCGTTCCTCGCGGACTTCTGCACGTATCTGATGAACCCGTTCTCGCTGCTCGTCGGCCTCTTCCCGCGCGAACTCGCCGACCTCCCGGTCTTCCTGGTCACGCTGCTGTGCATCGGGTCGGCCGGCGCCCTGATGACCGTCCTCCTCGGCCGGCTGCACCCGGGGCCGGGGACGCTGCGGGCGCTGTTGTCGGTGGGGTACGCGCTGTGCGCCTGGGTGCTGAACGACGGCGCCGCGGACCCGATGTGGATGTGGGGGCCGGTGGCGCTGCCGCTGCTGGGGATCGCCGCGGACTGGTGCCTGCGGCGCACCCGCTGGGTGGCCGGCACCCTGCTGGTGGCGCTGGCCTGGGCGGGCAACTTCTACACGGCGGCGATGGCGACCCTGGCGACCGGGCTGGTGCTGGCGGTGCGGCTGGTGACGGCGGCCGGGACCCCGCCGGGGGCGCGGCTGCGGGCGGCCGCCCGGGCGGTGACCATGGCCCTGACCGGGATCGGGCTCGCGGCGCCCGTCCTGACCGTCACCCTCCGGGCCAGCCGGGCCGCCCAGCCCGCTCCCCCGGTCTCCTACGAGCAGCGGCCCACCGTGCTCTACCAGCTGGCGCAGCTGCTGCCCGGCGGCCACGGCGGGGTGCCCGCACCCAACATCTTCATCGGCGTGCCGGGGCTGCTGCTGGTCGCCGCGTTCCCGTTCGTCCGGGCGGTGCCGGTGCGGGCCCGGATCGCCTGGTGCGCGCTGGCGCTGGGCGTGGCCGCGTCGTTCGTCTGGGAGCCGACGATCCTGCTGTGGCACGGGCTGGCGCTGCCCAACGGCAGTCCGTACCGCGCCGCGTTCGTGCTCAGCGGGATCCTGGTGATGATCTCCTGGCTGGCGCTGGCGCACCGGCCCCGGGCCGGTGAACTGGCCGCCGGCGGGGCGCTGGTGGCGCTGCTGGCGTGGGTGTGCCGGGACCAGGGCGCGGTCGGTCCGGCCACCTGGATCCTGGTGGCGGGCGGTGGCGCCACGGCCCTGGCGGCGCTGGCCGCGCTGGCGGTGCCGCCCCCGGCCGGCGCCCGGACCGGGCCGCGGACCGCGCTGGCCGCGGCCCTGGCCGGCACGGTGCTGCTCGCCTCCGCGTACACGGTGTTCTCGGTGACGGCCGTACGGGGCAAGATCGCCTGGTTCCGGCCCAAGATCACCATGACCCGGGTGTCCCTGGCGGCCCGCGACGGGCTCGCCGCACGCGATGACTGGCCGCGCTCGCGCACCGACCCGGGGCCGCACGAGTTCGCCAACAACGACCCGCTGCTGCTGGGCGGCGAGGGCGGCTCCTACTACAGCAGCTACGTGCCCGCGGCCACCGCCCGCACCCTCGCCGGCCTGGGCGCCGGCTGGTACATGAGGGGCCGTCACACCCTCAGCTTCGAGGACCCGGTGGGCCGGGCCCTGATGGGCGTCAGCAGCTCGCTGTTCCCCGTACCGCAGCACCCCCGCAGCGGCTTCACCCGGGACCGCACCCGCCCGGCGCCGGCCCCGCTGCTGACCGTACGCAGCCGCCTGGCGGCCCCGCCCCGCGGCCCGGAGACCGTGTTCGCGCGCCAGGAACGGATGCTGGGCGCCGCGGTCTACGAGGTGCCGGAGCTGACGCCCACCGCGGGCGCCGCGCCGGTACGCGGGCGCGGCGGCTGGCTGCTGCCGCCGTCCGCGCTGCCCGCCGCGGCCGCCCCGCCGGCCGGCCCGGACGGCGCGGGCACCACCTTCAGCGCCCGCTGCACCCCGGGCGGCACCGTCGTCTGGTACGCACCCTGGTTCTGGGGCCAGGTCAGCGGGCTGGGCACCCGTACCAAGGGCATCGGCCGGGCCGACACCACCGCCAACCCGGTGCGGGTGCTGGGGCGGGTGCCGGACGACGGGACGGTCGCGGTGCGGTTCATCGGCCGGGGCCGGCAGTGGCTGCCCGGGCGCCCGCTGGGCTGTCTGCGGCCGGGGGCGCTGGGCCGGGCGGTGCGGGCGCTGCGCGGGCCGGTGGCGCTGTCCGCCGGCGGGCACCGGCTGACGGCCCGGCTGCCGCGCGGCAGCCGGGGGCACGCGGTGCTGGCGCTGCCGGCCGTCGCGGGGTGGGGCTGTGCGGTGGACGGCGGGCCGCGGCGGGCCCCGGCGTCGTTCGGTGGGCTGCTGGCGGTCCCGCTGCGGCCCGGCGCGCAGCGGCTGACCTGCACATATCTGCCGCCGGGCCTGCGTGGGGGGCTGGCGGTGAGCGGCGCGGCCGGGCTGGCGGCCGGCGCGGTGGCGGTGGGGGGCCAGCTACGGGGCCGCGGCCGGTCCCGGCGTCGCACCACCAAGGAGACCCGCGGATGAAGCTCTCCATCGTCGTCCCCTGCTACAACGAAGAGGCCGTCCTCGCCCGCTTCGACGAGGTGGTCCGGGCGGTCCTCGCCCGCCTCGGCGTCGCCCACGAGCTGTGCTACGTCGACGACGGCAGCACCGACGGCACCCTGGCCCGGCTGCGCGGCCTGGCCCAGCAGCACCGCGGCACCACCCGCTACCTGTCGTTCAGCCGCAACTTCGGCAAGGAACCGGCGATGCTGGCGGGCCTGCGGGCGGCCACCGGTGACGCGGTGATCCTCATGGACGCCGACCTGCAGCATCCGCCGGACCTCATCGAGAAGATGCTCGACCTCTACCAGCTGGGCCACGACCAGGTCGTCGCGCGGCGCAGCCGGGACGGCGAGCGGCGGCTGCGGTCCGCGCTGAGCCGCTGCTACTACCGGGCCGTCAACACCTGGGTCGACGTCGAACTCGCCGACGGCGTCGGGGACTTCCGGCTGCTGTCGCGCAAGGCGGTGGACGCGCTG
This sequence comes from Streptomyces sp. NPDC021749, assembly GCF_040640655.1. NCBI lineage: Bacteria > Bacillati > Actinomycetota > Actinomycetes > Kitasatosporales > Streptomycetaceae > Streptomyces > Streptomyces sp. NPDC021749. The sequence goes on from NZ_JBFACE010000041.1 coordinate 59,923, forward strand.
CTGGCGCTGCCGGAGTACAACCGCTTCTCCAAGGGCCTGTTCTCGTGGATCGGCTTCGACACCGTCACCTTCGACTACCGCAACGCCGTCCGGGAGGCCGGCGAGACCAAGTGGCGGCTCGGTGCGCTGGTCAACTACGGCCTCGACGGGATGCTGTCCTTCAACAGCCGGCCGCTGCGGCTGGCCATCTACGCCGGCCTCGGCCTGGCCGCGCTCGCCGGCCTCTACACCCTGTGGATCGTCGCGGCGGCCGTCGTCGGCGGGGTCACCGCGCCCGGCTATGTGACGCTGGTGGCCATCATCGTGGGCCTGGGCGGGCTGCAGATGGTGATGCTCGGTCTGATCGGCGAGTACATCGGCCGGATCTACTACGAGGCCAAGCACCGCCCGCACTACCTGGTCAAGGAGGGCAACGCCGCCGAGGCCGCGCTGAGTGCCGCCGCCGGGCCCGCGGACGCCGCCACCGCCGGGTCGCAGGCCGGCTGATGGCCGGCCGCTACGCGGGCGGGCGCCGGGCCGGCGGCGCCGGCCGCTACACGGGCGGGCGCCGGGCCGGCGGCGCCGGTCAGCTGGTGCGCTTCGCCGCCGTCGGCGTGGTCAACACCGCGACGTTCTACGCCTGTTACCTGCCGCTGCACCGGCTGCTGCCGTACTTCGCCGCCTACAGCCTGGCGTTCGCGCTGAGCATGGCCGGCTCGTTCCTGCTCCACACCCGCTTCACCTACCGCACCCGCCCGACCTGGAAGAAGTTCCTGCTGTTCCCGCTGACCCAGGTCACCAACTACGCCATGCAGAGCGCGGGTCTGCTGGTGCTGGTCGGCTGGTGCGGGATGAGCAGCGCGCTGGCGCCGCTGGCCGCCGCCGCCCTCGCGCTGCCGGCCGGCCATCTGGTCGCGCGGCGGATCCTGCGGCCGCCCGCCCGGGCCGGCGGGGGTGCCGGGGCCGTACCCGGGGCCGCCGGTCAGGCCGGGGCGTCGCCGGTGCGCTCCGGCGACCCCGTCTGAGGCCGCCAGGCGCCGAACAGCGCGGTCTGCCCCACCGACGTCTGCCGGGCCGCATACAGCCGTCCGTCGGTGCCCAGTGCGACCACCACCGCCCGCCCGGCGGCGTCCTGCGCGGCCCCGGCCGCCGCGGAGTGCGACACCCGGCCCGGCTGCCACGGCTTGGGGGCGTCCTGGGCCATCGCCATCCGCACCTCACCGGCCTCGTCCCGGGCCGCGAGCACCATCCGGTCCCCGCGGCCCACCGGGGCCGCCGCCACCCGCCCGTAACCGCCGACCGGCGCGCACTGCGCCGCCACCCGCCAGCCGCCGATCCGCCGGTGCCGCTCGGCGATCAGCACCTGCGCGGTGACCGAGCGGCGGTAGACGGTCCGGACCACGCCGTCGGCCAGCGGGACGAGACTGACCGGGCCGCCCGGCTGCGGCAGCCCGGTGGCCGCGGCCGGCCGCGGTGTCCGCCCGGGCTCCTTCGACACCCAGTGCACCACCGTCCCGATGCCCGGCGCGGCCACGTGGATCAGCCCGTCGGAGTCCACACAGGCGTCCAGCCCGTCGACGACCTGCGGGGACGCCTTCAGGGTGCTGACCGTGCCCTCCAGCCGCTGCCACGGCGTGAAGCCGGTGCCGCCCGGCCCGGCGCGGTGCGCGATGTTGCCGTCCCAGGTGCGGACGAAGACGTGCACCGTGCCGTCGGGGGCGGCCACCGCCACCGGGAAGCCGATCTCCAGCGAACGCTCCGGGTCCGGGTCCGGCGAACCCAGCGACTCCCAGCGGCCGAACAGCGGTGTGCCGTCCGGGGCGGTGCCGCGCTGCGCCGCGGTCATCAGCTCACGGCGGTGCACGGCGGTGCGGTCCGGCAGCACCGTGCGCGAGGCGAACAGCTGCAGCGACCCGTCGGGGCGGCGCACCGCGTGGATCTGCCCCTGGAGCATCGTGCCGCCCGCCGGCACCGGCGCCCTGAACAGGCCGCTGCCGGGCCGGGTCTCGGCCCAGCAGTACGCGGTGCCGCCGAGCACCGCGAAGGCCGCCAGCCGCCCGTCCTGCGCGGGCCGCAGCCAGGCGTTGGAGCCGGGCGCGCGCAGCCGGGTGGAGCGGGTCCAGTTGCGGGAGCCGCCGTCCAGCGCCGACCCGCCGACCTTGCGGTCGCCGCAGCCGGCCGGGTCGCCGCAGCGGCGGTGGTCGGCCCAGCCGTACACCGACAGCAGCCGGGCCTTGCGCCGGGCGGCCTTCAGGTCGACGTCGTTGGGCAGTGCGCCCGCCTCGTAGCCGAGGTAGTTCTCCACGATTGGCGGGCGGCCGCCGCGGGGCCGGTAGACGGCGAGTGCGGCCTGCGCGAAGTAGGCGGAGGCGGTGTGGTCCTGGTGGTCGTAGTAGCGCAGCCCGGCCAGGCGGGGGTCGTGGTCCGGGCCGGCCGGCGGCCGCCTGCGGGAGTGCACCGCGTTGGGGTCCAGGGTGCGCACCACCGTGGGGCGGACCCGGTCGAGCACCGCCACCAGGGCCGCGACGACCTGCTCGCGGCGGTAGAGGAACTGGTGCCGTACGGGCGTGCCGGCCGGGCGCAGGGTGGGCAGGAAGGGCGTGGCGCCGAGCCACAGGCCGCGCAGGCTGATGGTGCGGGCCTGCCAGACGGCCCGGGCCTCCACCAGCTCGAAGAAGAGGAGTTGCTGGTGCGGGGCGGCCTGCAGGGTGTGCAGTTCGGCCTGGAAGCCGGGGAGCAGGGATATCGCGGTCAGGTGCCAGGGGGCTCGGGGGTCGCCGACGGCCATCTCGGCGTGTGCGGCGCGCAGTCCGTTGGTGCGGGCGCGGGCGAAGGCGGGCCGGTCCCTGGGGACCCGATCGGCGTACCGGGCGTGCCTGCTGACGTTGTGTCCGTCGGACTCGCCGCCCGTGAGGCAGACGGTGACCGAGCGGGCCCCGGCGCGGACGGCCTGCTCCAGGTCGGGGTTCATGAAGTACAGGCCGTCGTCCGGGTGGGCGATGACGTGCAGGAAGGACTGGTCCGCCGGGTCGACCAGGGGCGGTCCGGAGCCGGCCGGTCGGCCCGTCCGGGGGCCCTCGTCGATGACGTGGGCCCAGACGCCGGTGCCGGCCGCCGCGGCGAGCAGCCCGCCGCCGGTGAGCTGAAGCAGCCGGCGGCGGGTGACGCGGGGCGGGCGCGGCGGTGACACGTCCTCAGTATTCGGTGAGCGGGGGCGTACCGCTCGTCCGAAAGCGGCGTCCGGGGGGCATTCCACCCGTCCGAAAATTCGCCACTTACCCCCATCCGTGATGAGCGCCACAGAACTTTCAGGTTACGAACAACAACCTTTTCGAGTGAACGACGGTCAGGAGGGCTGACAATGCAAGGAACCCCTTTGGGGCTTTTTTGCGTTCTGTACTCAGCTCGTCACGAGGAGTAAGCACCGCATGTCCGAGACAGTCCTCGACCCCGTCGTACCCCGCTTCAGCATCATCGTGCCCGTGTTCAGAGTGCAGGGCTTCCTGCGCGAGTGCATGGACTCGGTGCTGGCGCAGGACTTCACGGACTTCGAGGTGATCGCCGTCGACGACTGCTCACCGGACCGCAGCGGCGCCATCCTCGACGAGTACGCCGCCCGCGACGACCGCGTCCAGGTCCTGCACCTGCCGGAGAACGTCGGCCTGGGCCTGGCCCGCAACGCCGGGCTGGAGAAGGTCCGCGGTGAGTACATCCTCTTCCTCGACAGCGACGACACGCTCGTGCCCGGCGCGCTCGGTGCGCTGGCGGAGCGGCTGGACGCCGCCGGCAGCCCGGAGATCCTGATCTTCGACTACGCCCGGACGTACTGGGACGGCTCGGTCCGCCGCAACCTCCTCGCCGACCGGCTCGACGAGTCCGGCGCGCCCAGCTTCACCCTCGCCGAGCGCCCCGAGATCCTCGACCTGCTGCAGATCGTCTGGAACAAGGCCTACCGCCGCGACTTCGTCGAGGAGCACGGCTTCACCTTCCCAGTGGGCTACTACGAGGACGCCCCCTGGACGTTCTGCACGCTGATCACCGCGAAGTCCATCGCGGTCCTGGACCGGGTCTGCCTGCACTACCGCCAGCGCCGGCAGGGCGGCAACATCCTGCGCACCACCAGCCGCAAGCACTTCGACGTCTTCGACCAGTACGAGCGGGTCTTCGCCTACCTCGACGCCCACCCGGAGCTGTCGCGCTGGCGCCCGCACATGTTCCGCAAGATGATCGACCACTACCTGACGGTCCTGGACAAGCCGGGCCGGCTGCCGCAGAACGCCACCGCCGAGTTCTTCCACCGCGCCGCCCGCGACTACCGCCGGCGGCTGCCGGCCGGCTTCGTCCGCCCCGGCGGGGTGGCCGGCGGCAAGTACGCGCTGCTCGCCAAGGACGCCTACCCGGCGCTGGCCGGCCTCAAGGTCGCCGGCAAGGTGCAGCGCACGGTCCGCAAGCACGCCGGGAAGAAGGTCCGCCAGGCCAAGAAGAAGGCCATGGACCTGCGCTACCAGGCCCTGCTGCGGCAGCCGCTGGACGAGAACCTGGCGGTCTACTCCGCGTACTGGAACCGGCTGCCGGCCTGCAACCCGCTGGCGATCTACGAGAAGGCCAAGGAGATCGCCCCGCACGTGCACGGCGTGTGGGTCGTCAAGCAGCACCTGGTCGACTCCGGCCAGATACCCGCCGGCATCGACCACGTCGTGCTGAACTCGCCGCGCTACTGGGAGGTCATGGCCCGCGCCAAGTACCTCGTCAACAACGTCAACTTCGCGGACGGCGTGGTCAAGCGCGAGGGGCAGATCCACCTCCAGACCCACCACGGCACCCCGCTGAAGTCGATGGGCGTCGACCAGAAGCGCTACCCGGCCGCCGCCAAGGGCATGAGCTTCCGCAAGCTGCTGGCCCGCGCCGACCGCTGGGACTACTCGCTCTCCTCCAACCAGCACACCACCGAGCAGTGGGAGCGGGTCTACCCCTGCAACTTCGAGTCGCTGGACGCCGGTTACCCCCGCAACGACGTCTACTACCGGGCGAGCGCCCAGGACGTCCTGGACATCCGCGAGCGCCTGGGCGTCGCCCCCGGCAAGACCGCCATCCTGTACGCCCCGACCATGCGCGACTACCAGGTCGGCTATGTGCCGCGGCTGGACCTGGAGAAGATCTCCCGCGAGCTCGGCGAGGACTTCGTCCTGCTGGTGCGCACCCACTACTTCTACGACCAGGACGCCCGCCTCCAGGAGCTCCAGGAGCGCGGCGCGATCATCGACGTCTCCGGCCACCCGGTCGTCGAGGAACTGTGCCTGGCCGCCGACGCGCTGGTCACCGACTACTCGTCGATCATGTTCGACTACGCCAACCTCGACCGGCCGATCATCAACTACGCCGACGACTGGGACACCTACGTCCGCTCCCGCGGCGTCACCTTCGACCTGCTGTCGGGCAAGCCGGGCGACACCCCCGGCGTGCTCGCCACCACCGAGGACGAGCTGATCGACGCCTTCCGCAGCGGCCGCTGGGACGACGAGCGGGCCACCGAGCTGCGCGCCGCGTTCCGCGCGCGGTTCTGCCAGTGGGACGACGGGCACGCCGCCGAGCGCGTGGTCCGCCGGGTCTTCCTCGGCCAGGAAACGACCCCCGACCCGCTCCCCCGGCAGGAGCGCACCGTGGCCCCCACGCCCCGCGCCGCAGCCGCCGCGGCGGGCCTGGTCAAGCTCCCCTCCCCGCGTACGGCGGCCCACGACGAGGCGACGGAAGCCGCCGCCTCGGGCACGTCGGGCACCTCGGACGTGGAGATGGCGGGCTGAGGCCCCGGCCGACGCCGATCACCTGAGCCCGGACGCCCACTGCCCCCGGCCGGAACCCCGGCCGGGGGCAGTGGCGCTGCGGGGGCAGTGGCGCTACGGGGGCCGAGGCGCTACGGGGGCCGAGGCGCTGCGGGGGCCGAGGCGCTGCGGGGCCGGCATGCCGCGGAATACCCGCCCCCCTCCGCCGGTTGTGGCCCCGCAGGGGGCCTCCCGACCCCTACGGGATCTGTTCGACCCCACCCTAGGTAACTCCCCCCACCCCGCCCCGGGTCTCCCCCGGCCCCGCCCCGCCTCCCCCGCGTCCGGCTCCGCTCACTCCGCCCCGAGGGCCGCCGCCACCGAGTCCGCCAGGGCGTCGAGGTAGCCCCTGGGCAGCTCGTCGCGTACGACCAGCAGCCGCCAGTACAGCGGGCCGGTCAGCAGGTCCAGCGCGAGGCGGGTATCCACGTCCTGCGGCAGCTCGCCGCGCGCCACCGCGCTGGCCACCACCGCGGCCGCCACGCCCTCCTGACTGTCGTGCAGCGCCGCCTGCAGCGCGGTCGCCAGCTCCGGGCTGCGCGCCGCCTCCGCCAGCAGGTCCGGGATGATCTGCGATGCCATCGGGTGCCGCAGCGCCCGGGCCGCCACCTCCAGCAGCATCCGCACGTCCCCGCGCAGCGACCCGGTGTCCGGGGTCGGCAGACCGGCGGCGGCCACCGCCGAGACCACGTCCAGGACGAGGTGCAGCTTGGAGCGCCATCGCCGGTAGACGGCGGTCTTGCCGACGCCCGCCCGGCGGGCGATGCCCTCGATCGACATCCGGGCGAAGCCCACCGCCGCCAGCTCCTCGAAGACCGCCGCGCGGATCGCCTCGGTCTTGTCCTCACGCAGTACCGCGGCGCCCGCCGGGGCGCGCCGGCCCGCCGCGGGGTCGTTCCCGTTGCCGTTCTTTGCCATGGCTTGAGCCTAGCGTCACGACGCTACGGTTGCGTTTCGACGCGAGCTCCCTTTAGTGTCGGCGTCACGACGATACGGACCCGTTCCGTCGTCGCACTCCGTTCTGCGGCCCCCGTACGCAAGCGAAAGCGGCCCCCATGCCCCAGACCCTCACTCCCCCGGCCCCGGCACCGGCACCGGAACGGGCGCCCGGCCCCGGCACCGCCCCCGACCCCGAGCTGCGCGCGCTGGCCGAACGCCACGGCCTCACGGTGAGCGGTGCCCGCCCCTCGCTGCCGGAGTACACCCGCCAGCTGTGGCAGCGGCGCCACTTCATCACCTCGTTCGCCACCGCCCGGCTCACCGCGATGTACACCACCGCCAAGCTGGGACAGCTCTGGCAGGTGATCACCCCGCTGCTCAACGCCGCCGTCTACTACTTGATCTTCGGTGTGCTGCTCGACACGCGGAGGCACGTTCAGGACTTCATCCCGTTCCTGGTGACCGGCGTCTTCATCTTCACCTTCCTGCAGAACTCGGTGATGACCGGAACCCGGGCGATCTCCGGCAACCTCGGCCTGGTGCGGGCGCTGCACTTCCCGCGGGCCTGCCTGCCGATCTCGTTCTGCCTGGCGCAACTCCAGCAACTGCTGTTCTCCATGGGAGTGCTGGGGGTCATCCTGCTGTGCTTCGGACAGCTGCCGACCTGGTCCTGGCTGCTCGTCGTGCCGGCCCTGGCCCTGCAGTTCGTCTTCAACACCGGCCTGGCGATGGTCATGGCCCGCCTCGGCGCCCGGACCCCCGACCTGGCGCAGCTGATGCCCTTCGTCATGCGGACGTGGATGTACGCGTCCGGCGTGATGTTCAGCATCAGCGTCATCATCCAGGGCAAGCACCTCCCGAAGATCGTGGAGGTCCTGCTCAACGCCAACCCGGCGGCGGTCTACATCGACCTGATGCGCTTCGCGCTGATCGACAGCTTCACGAGGGAGCAACTGCCGCCGCACGTCTGGGCGTTCGCGGTCGGCTGGGCGCTGCTGGCCGGCATCGGCGGCTATGTGTACTTCTGGAAGGCCGAGGAGCGGTACGGACGTGGCTGAGGTCATGACGGCAGAAAAGACGGCAGAAAAGAACGGCGTGCGGCCGACGGCGGCCGCCCAGGAGCGGATCCCGACCGTGATCGCGGACGATCTGCACATCGTCTACCGCGTCTACGGCACCGGGGC